>JAOAFX010000022.1 GCA_026416055.1 Caldifarciminota bacterium | reverse complement strand
GGCATGTATAGTCTACTTTTAGGGTCTCCAATTACGCCGTACATACTATTAGCAAGAATTTTGTAGGTGTATTGTTTTACATTATACTTACTTTCTTTAGTTTCCTGATATAGCTTTTTAAACTCTTTCCTTTTCTTAATCAATTCATCAGGTGTGCCTTCTTCAACGATTTTACCCTTATCCAGCACATAGAGATAATCACAGATAGAGAGTATGGACAATCTATGGGATACTATTATCATGGTCATTTTCTCAATCTCTGAAATTCGCTGAATAAGTCTCCTTTCGGTCTCTGCATCAAGGTTGCTCGTGGCATCGTCAAGAATGAGAATTTTTGCATCTGTCAGTAAAGCACGGGCGATTGCCAGACGCTGTTTTTCGCCACCGGATAATTTCAAACCCCGTTCACCGATTAAACCATTATAACCATTAGGACAATTTTTTATAAAATCGCTCAGTTGTGCTAATTCAATAACATCCCTGAGCCTTTGTTCCGAAACATTCTTCCCGAAAACAATGTTATTATAGATGGTATCAGAAAATAAGGATGGTTCCTGTGGCACATAGGAATATATACTACGGTATTTTTTTAAATTCAATTCCTTAATTGAAATTCCGTTAAGTTTAATATCTCCGCCTGTTGGCTCTGACAAACGCATGAGGAGTTTTAAAAGTGTAGATTTTCCTGAACCCACGGTTCCGGCAAGCCCAATTTTCCTGCCTGCAGGAATTTTTATACTTACTGCATTCAATACCTGTACACTTCCTTCACCATAGGAAAAAGTCAGGTTTTCAGTTTCAAGCATAGTAAAATTAAAGTCCGATATTCTGCCAGTATCCTTTACATCTGGTGGGTAATTCTTAAGTTCCTCAATTCTTTTTACCTGCACTTCGGCACGCTTTTTTAGCACAAAAAAGTTTGCAATATCAATCATCGGATGGAGAAGAGTCAGAATATAAGCCATAAAAGCAACGAGACCGCCAATCGTCAACATATCGTTTATCACAAACATACCACCGAATAAAAGAACGAGCACCACTCCAATTTCTTCTATTGAGATAAACATATTCTGAAGCAGGGATTCAATTCTAAAGACCCTCTGTGCAGAATCTATCCTTTTCTGTAATAATTTTTTGAATTCCTCTTCATTCTGTTTTTCAAGGGTAAATGCCTTGACAATCCGGATCCCTGAGAAAATTGATTGAAGACTACTGTGAATCATTGAGATTATTTCCCGCCAGTTTTTAAAATATTTATAGACTTTCGGTGCAAACAATCTGTAACCAAAAATTGTAATGGACATCGGTAAGACAGCAATCAACATGAGTCGCCAGTCAATGCGTGTAAGAAAATATATCGCAAATGCAATCGTGAGAATTCCTTCAAGAGGTCTGAAAATCCCGGAACAGGCAAACCAGGAGAGTTCACCTAAATCCAAATCCATTCTTTCCAGAACATCACCTGCCGGAAATCTATTGAAGAAAGAATGTCCCTGTTTCTGTATTGACCGAAAGATATTATTTCGCTCTTTAAGATTGAAAATCTCATTTGTCCTGCCACGGGTATAAGGAAGAAAGACACCAGCAGTAGAACGAAGCAAGCCAATTGCACCGAGAATGATGATGCTGTTCAGCAGCTGCCGGGAACTGAATTCGGATTTTATTCCATCAATGATATCTTTTAATATATAAGGGAATAGTAAAACAAGAAATGTATAACCGGCAGTGAAAAGCACCAGGAATATAAATCTTCCTGGCCGTTCTTTCCAGAATGACACAATAGTTTTCATTTACCCTGCCTTCTGCTGTAAATACTGGAGTCGGTAGAAATTGTAGTAAAAACCCTTTTTCTTGAGAAGCTCATGGTGGCTTCCCTGTTCAACAAGTTTTCCTTTGTGGATTACCAGAATACGGTCAGCAAGCCGGGTCGTGGTCAATCTATGGGCGATGATTATTGCTGTGCGCTCCTGTAAAAGTTCCTTCAAGCCATCCTGGACAACCCTTTCACTTTGTGGGTCGACTGCCGATGTTGCCTCATCAAGGATGATTATCTCAGGATCAAAGACGAGTGCCCGGGCAAAGGATAATAACTGTCTCTCACCGAATGAAAGGTTTATTCCCTGTTCAATGATGTCTGTATCATAGCCCTGAGGAAGGTGCATTATTCTTTCGTGAATACCGATTCTTTTTGTGGCGGCAAAGACTTTTTCAGCCGGGATGCTATTGTTAAAAAGACGAAGATTATCCAGAATTGTGCCGGGAAAAAGTATAACATCCTGAGGAACAAATCCAATTTTTTTACGAAGAGAATAACGGTTTAGCCTGTTAATCTCCACTCCGTCAATAAATATTTCACCCATACCGGGTTTATAAAATTTCAACAGAAGGGAAATGATAGAAGTTTTACCGCCACCAGTCTCACCAACCAGGGCAATCCTTTCCCCTTTTTTTATCTCAAAATTCAGGTCTTTCAAAACCCACTCTTCATTTTCATAGGAAAAGCGAACATTATCAAATTTTATCTTGTTACTCAAAACTGAAAAAGTAATATCTTCATTCTTTTCAAATTCTGGAGGCATGGTAAGGATATTAAAAATTCTCTCAGCAGCGGCAAAAGAACGTTCGATGAGATTGACCTGATCAGATAATCCACGCAGAGGACCAAAAAATCTGGTGATATAAGTTATAAAGAGAAATAGTGTACCGATTGTGATCTTTGCCTGCAATGCCCAGAGACCACCTACTCCTAAAATCAAAATGATGCCAATTATCTCGCCTAAATCAACAAGGAACCAGATGCGATACCAGTATAACATCGACTTCATCTCTAAATCAAATTTATCTTTACCAAGGCTGTTGAGCCTATTTGAGAAATTCTCCTCCTGGAGAAAGACCTGGATAACTGGCAGGGCTTTCAGCACTTCCGTTACGAAACTATTTATTTCAGCAATCTTTTTGCGCACCTCTACATATACCGGTCGGACATTCTTCCCAAACCACCAGAAGGCATAGAGGAAAATGGGCAGAAGGGATAGGATTAGAAGGTATAATTTATAATTTACTGCAATCATAATGACCGACATTCCCATGAGTAATATAAAATCCTGAGCAAGAATAACTGCGGTAGAAGAAAATAGATTCTTCAGTGTCTCGGCATCCCCTTCCACACGGGTAATCAATCGACCGACTGGATTCCTGTCAAAAAATCCCACAGGCAGGGTGAGGGTATGTTTAAAAAGGTCGAATTTTAAATCAGCAATAGCCCGCTCTCCGATCATTGCGATTTCGATCTGCTGGAAATATCGGATCAAAATAATCAAACCCTGCATTGTTAGATAAATCAGTGTGATTACTAAAAGCCCCGTAATATCTTTCTGGGGAATCTCATAATCAATCACCCTTTTTATCAGCACAGGTCCAAAGAGTGACAGAATGGTTGATACTAAAAGTAGTAAAGTAGCGATGATAATCTTTTTAACATAGGGTCTGAAATACGGTATAAGTTTTTTAATCAAACGGATATCTCTTTTACCCTTCTGTTCTTCTTCAACTATAGCTTCTTCTTCGCCATGCCACCACACGGCTATATTATCTACAAAATTAAATCTGTGTCAAGGAATCCTATACCTTAAATGCAAGGTGCAACTACATCTTTAGAAATCATCCTCAAGCCACATATATGGTTAATTATCAAGATCCTTGACACTTAATATTTTCTGGCTATATTTGACTATGGACGAATTTCTGAGCGAATTGATAAATAAAAACGAAAAAAGAATTCTCCTCATAGTCCTTGATGGTCTGGGTGACCTTCCAGACCCGGATTTTACCGCACTGGAAAAGGCAAGGACCCCCAATCTTGATCAACTCAGCATGAAAAGCAGTCTTGGTTTGACCATCCCCATTTTTTCAGGCATTACCCCTGGTAGTGGTCCTGCACATCTGGCATTGTTTGGCTATGACCCGATAAAATACCAGATTGGCCGGGGTATTCTTGAGGCATTAGGAATTGGACTTGAGGTTGAGAAGAATGACCTGGCGGTTCGGGCAAATTTTGCCACGATTGATAAATCAGGTATCATAACTGACCGCAGGGCAGGAAGGATAACCACTGAAGAATGTAGCAGGATATGTAACAAACTCCAGGAAAAGATTAAAGAAGTAGAAGGAATTGAAGTTTTGATAAGGCCGGCAAAAGAACATCGGTTTGTAGTAATTTTTAAAAACAGCAATCTGTCCGATGCCCTCACCGATGCTGACCCGCAGAAGGATAACCTGCCAGCAGCCTATGCCGAACCAAAGGTACCTGAAGCCAGTCCGAGCGCTGAGATTATAAACAAGTTTATTAGAAAATGCCAGGAAGTATTGAAAGACGAACCAAAGGCAAATTATATTTTATTGAGAGGTTTTGCAAAACCACCAGCACTCACACCCATGAATGATAAATACGGTATCAGAAGTGCAGCAATCGCCAATTATCCAATGTACCGTGGTCTGGCAAAGGTTGTAGGCATGGAAATCCTGCCCACGGGTGATACCCTGAAGAATGAAATTGAAACTTTGAAGTTCAACTCTACTAAATACGACTTCTTTTATCTCCATTACAAACCAACGGATAAAGCCGGTGAGGATGGCAATCAGGATGCAAAGATAAAAGCGATAGAAGAATTTGATACAGTCATACCTGAAGTTTTAAAACTAAATTTTGATGTTTTATGCATCACAGCTGACCATTCAACACCGACCAAACTCCGTTCCCATTCCTGGCATCCCAATCCAATTTTGCTTTTCTCACCATATATCTTTGCCGATAATATGAGATTTACTGAGCGCAATTGTGCAAGGGGCAATTTAGGGATTATAAAATCAATGGAGCTAATGCCTTTATTACTTGCCCATGCCTTGAAATTAAAGAAATTTGGAGCGTAAAATGAATAAAAAATCACTTATTTCAGTTGCTGATAAGCAGGGTATAGTTGAACTTGCGAAAAATTTAAAGGAACTCGGTTATGAGATAATCGCCACCGGCGGTACCCAGAAATTATTGAGTGAGAATGGGATACCGGCGATTAAGATATCGGACTATACCGGTGGTACCGAGAGCGAGCGCGTGAAGACATTGAGCCAGCGTATTGCCAGAGAGATTCTTGAAACCGGTGAAATCAGTATCGTTGTATGCAATCTCTACCCATTTTTTAATCAGGAAAACAAGACCCTTGAAGATATGATTGAGTATATAGACATCGGTGGTGTTACCCTGATTCGTGCTGCGGCGAAGAATTACAAGAAAGTTGGAGTCGTATTCTCACCCGCACAATATGATGACCTGATAAAAGCATTAAAAGAAAATAGATTTGATGAAGAATACAGACTGAATCTGGCGCGAAAGGCCTTCGACTATATTGCGTGGTATGATGCTATCATTGCCCATTATTTCAATCCTGATTTCAAACAGCGATACTTCTTTTCAACCGGTGCCGAATTATTCATACCCATGCGCTACGGTGAAAATCCCCATCAGAACGCAGGATTTTACTTAAATCCACTGTTGAGAAAACATTTTGAAATCCTTGGTGGCAAAGAGTTATCTTATAACAATCTTCTTGATGCCGAGATTGCATTTGGTGCAGCAATGGATTTTGAGGAGAGTGCGTGCGCCATAATAAAACATCAAACACCGTGTGGCGTTGCAACAGGTGAAACGCTGAATGAGGCGTATGAAAGGGCGTATATGGCAGATTCAATTTCGGCATTTGGAGGAATTGTAGGTTTAAATAGAAAGGTTGATGTCCAGACCGCTGAGGCAATGGCAAAGATCTTTTATGAAGTCATAATTGCTCCAGATTATGAACCTTCAGCACTTGAAATTTTAAGAGCAAAGAAGAATCTGCGATTAATTAAGGCATCTGCAGAACTCATTCCAAAGGTTACCTTTAAATCGGTTTTCAACGGAATACTGGTTCAGGATGCGGATGATAAAGATTTTACTGAATGGAAGGTAGTAACAAAAAGGGCACCGAGCAATTACGAATCTGAAGCGCTGAAATTCGCCTGGAAGGTTGTAAAATGGGTAAAATCGAATGCAATTGTGATTGCAAATAAAGGAAGGACGGTGGGTATCGGTGGTGGCCAGACATCCAGAGTTGGCGCTGTGGAGATTGCGATAAAGAATGCAGGTGCACAGGCAAACGGAGCAGTCCTTGCTTCTGATGCCTTTTTCCCTTTCCGGGATGGTATAGATGCTGCAGCAAAGGGTAAGATAACCGCAATAATCCAGCCTGGCGGCTCAAAAAGGGATGAAGAGGTCATTCAGGCATGCAATGAGTATGACATCGCGATGGTCTTCACCGGTTATCGCCATTTCCGCCATTAGCAGATAATTTCCGTTTCTTGACTTTCATAAAAGATAAGATAAAATAAGTGGATGGGTTGGTTATTTGGTATTGTAGGTAGTAATGTCAAGCCCGATGACATCGCTAAAGCAGAAACACTCCATCCACAACCACTCTTCAGATATAAATCAAAAAATTTGTATCTTGCAAGTGGAGGATTGAAACAAACCTGCCTCAGTTCACTTGCTCTGAATAAATTTAAAATCGATAAAGGCTGGATGGTTTGTGGTCTGGGTATTTCGTCAAACAGTGGAAATAATTGGCATTTTTTATCCGCCCATGACTGGAATAAAATATTCAGTGACCCATCACCTGAATTGGATTTTTATGATGGCCACTTCGTTGCCGTTAACTGGAAAAATAATGAGCTATTTGCATACATTGACCAAAGGGGGTTGCGCGACCTTTATATTACAAAACAAAATAATAATTTTATAATTTCAACCCGGCTTGACTGGTTATGCAATTACGGAAAGAATTTCTCTCTTGATTTTAAAAAATTTGGCTCAAGATGGCTCTGTACAAATCAATTATCTATAGATAGTATAATCCATTCAGTAACAAGGCTTGGTCCCGGAGGCCGGGCAAAGATCACACCTGCGGAATGTAGTATACAAAGACCACAATACATTATCCCCAAAACTGACCTGGATATTCCACTCGATGAGCTCATCATTCAACTTGTCACCTTTCCTATGAAAACAGGCTATCATGTAGTATTAAGTCTATCAGGTGGTATCGATGCCCGCACCGTTCTGGCAGCCTTATTATCAAGGCCAAGAGAAGAATGGTCGGTCTCCATATTTGGCTCGGAAAAGAACCCTGATGTAAAAATTGCACTCAAGATTGTCTGTTCACTGAAATTGAATTACCAGTATTTCAAAGAAGAAATTCCTGATGCAGATACCTGTCTTAAATTGATGAGTGATTTTGCAGCCCAGACCGATTGCATCGCTCCAGCGACCGATGCAATAAGATTAAAATTTTATCAGGGGATTTATAAACCTGATAATGTCCTGATCGATGGTGGTTTTGGTGAAATGGCGAGGTGCTGGCTTTTCAATCGTTTACTCACTTATGGTAATAAAGCCTATGCTTCAGGGCAGCTTGATGATATTATTCGGTATCTTGAACTACCAAGAGCAGATATTTTTACTGAAGATAAACTCAAAATTATGTTCGAAGGTGTTAAAGAAGATATAGAAAACCTCTGGAAAAATTTACCCCATAAAAATCTTCAGAATTTTATCGATCTTCTGGGAATCTGCCTTTTCCTCCCCAACACCCTCAGCCCTGAGCAGTCACGGATCGATAACTTAACCCTTTCCTACATGCCCTTTGCCCAGTCAAGTTACCTTGCTCAGATTTTAGTGACGGAGATAGACAGAAGAAAAAATGGTATCTTTCTCAGAAATCTCATCTTAAAAAAATCACCATTCCTCACTCGGTTTCCCATGGTTACACTTCTAAAAGATAGTATAACCTATCCATTCTTTTTGTCTAACAAAAAGGCGATTTTGGCACTTGCAGGGATTGAACGTCTGTTAGGTTTTGCTTATCATGACCAGTTGAAAATAAAAATTCTGAAAAAATTGAGGCCATTTATCCTGGATACACTCTCTTCAGAATCAGTCCATAGTTTCAGTGCCTACAATTTAAAAGCAATCAAAGAACTTGCACGACGATTTTATAAGGACGACGACTCCTGTGCTGAGAAACTCGCCTGGTGGCTGACCTTTGAATTATGGCGACAGGCTTTGCGGCTGAGCGTTTAAAGAAATACTCAAATCATAGAGATAGGCACTAGCACCAGAAACTCTGAATGAATCAATCTTTTTCCCTATTAAATTCAGATAAGACAGAAACAGCCTTTCCTCATCTACCCCCTTCCATGTCACAATATGGGAAAAGATTATCCATACCCTTTTATTTCCCTTCAATTTTACTAAATCAAAATAATAATCACCCCAGTCATTTTTGGGTTCGGTACCAGCTATGTATTCAACTGAAGCGAAATCGAATTTATCTGAATAATACTGGAAAGCATTTTTAGCTGCATAGTAAAGATATATGACATCACCTTCTCTATAATGATTTCTCAGGTATCTCATCACCACCCTCAATTCTTCAGACCCACGGGGTTTTATTAAATGATAGAAAGCAAGCCCCACTGGATAGGCAAGCAATGTAATCACGAGAAAGATTCCCAGTCTATTTGAAAAGAAAACAAGCTTACTTCGAAGAGTGTCTATCCCAGCCGCAATTGCAATAACCATTGATGGCACAATGAATAAAAGAAGTCTACCCTCAAAGGGATATTTCTTAAATCCCGAGGCAAAAAGCGAGAGGATAATCGGTAACATTAAAACTGCAACACTCTTTTTGCTTTTGTAAAGGAGTACGAAGCAACCAATAACAAATGAAAATGCTGAAAATAACAATTGATAAATACCCAGTCCAAGTGGATTTTTAAAAAGACGCAAAAAAGAGTACACAAACCAGTGCACATCTGCCCAGGATTTTATCAAAAAGGGCATAAAGTTCGGACTCCAGAAATCAAGAAGTTCTTTATTTTGAGTCAATGGTTCAAGAGAGATTAAATAATTATACCATAAGCTTATCAGCCATATCAGGCAACCAAAAATCAATCCAAATATGCTATACCATTGGCGATTGCGAATAATGATTATTGCCAACACAATTACGATCGCACCATAGATGAATAACGAAGAATGAGAGAACCAGAGTGAAACTGCAGCTGCCAATCCAGATGAAACTATTCTTCCAGAAACAAATCCTTTTTCAAAAATACCGAAAACGATGAGATAAAGCAAAAGGGCAATTGTGACATCAGTTGAATATTGTTTGATCTCAGATGAGAAGTAAATCAGATGGTCACAAGTAGCAAAAAGAATGAGAGCGACTGCTAATGCCCATCCGGTTAAAAGCCTTCTGGCGAGTCGATAAAATAAAAATAATGAGATTATACCCGCAATCAATGGTAGAATACGCAGGCTGTATTCATTATTACCAAAAAGATTCACCATCAATTTCTGTAGATACAAAAAACCAACAGGTGCAGCCTGGGCATAATCCAGAGGTTTCAATAACTCTCCGTATGAGCGCTGAACAATATTCATTGCCAGTGCGGCTTCACCTTCAGTAAATGAGCGATTATACAAAAACTGCGAGACTCTGAAGATGATACCAAGACCGATTATAAACCCGGGTGATTTTGTCTGGATGATTTTTTTAGTCAACAGAAATCTCACATTCTTAGGTTATTGAACAATCTCAAAAAAGAATGATAACTGGAGCCAGGCGGCTCGCACCCGAATGCTAAATAATTTTATCCCCTCTGATAGAAGGGGAAATTTTTTGATGATTATCTCAGCTGTTCAGGTTTTATATAATCACCGTATTTCTTCTGGTATTCGAGCAGCCGCTTTCTCTGCTCCTCCAGGACCTCAAAAATAATCGGTAGCGGGTCGATCACCTTTGTTTTATATATATTCACGATCCGGTCTATCTTGGCAAGATGTTCAGGAACCCTGATTGTGAATTGCTTTGTATAATCTTCAAATGAATAATCTTTTTCCAGAACCTGTCTGAAAAGTCTTTTTAAATCTTCGTATTCAGGTATCAAGCCGGTTGGGGTCTTAATAGCGCCAACATCATTATGGACCCGGAGTTCCATCCATTTATACCACACCCTCTTATCCGTTTTTTCATTCATAAATTGTCCATTTTTATCTTTCAGAAAGTAATTTACACCGAATATCTTGGGCACCCTTTTCAGACCTTCAGCAAATTTTAAATTCGCCTCTATATACTTGCTTATCGGTATGGAAAGAAAATCAAGGTTTGACATCAGATTGAATTCCCTGACCCCTTCTTTGCCCAGAGTTGCTGCGGTCGTTTCAGACTCAAGTGAAGCACCCTTTGTGATGATACCATGGACCCAGTCAAAAGCCTCTTCAACCGGTACCCAGGTATCAGAATCCCTTCCCCCATAAACAATAGCACCGACTTCTACACCATTCGGGTCATGCAATGCTTCAATATCAAGATTTCTAAACATCCGTAAATCGATTGTAAATCGGGCATTGGGATGGGATACAGGAATCTCTTTACCATTGGCATCTTTTTTGCCTTTATACCATTCTCCAGAGTGATTCTCACCCCTTTCTGGAATTTCTCCATCCTTGCCAATCCAGTGGACATAGCCTTCTGGTGTAACTAAAACATTGGAAAAGATTATCTCACCCGGGGTATGGAGTGCTTCCCACTGATACTTATCATCCTTTGAATTCACACCCTGGATGATGCCAAACATCCCTTTCTCCACATTCACCGCCCTCACCACTCCATCAATCTTTCTTAGATAGGCGATATCATCACCAACTATATTCTCCCCCTCAAGCAGTGCAGTCGATGTCTTGCCACAAAGAGACGGAAATGCACCGAGAAAGTAAGTCTTTCGATTATTGGGTCCATTGATTCTCATTATGAGCATGTGTTCGGTTAGCCAGCCTTCTTTTGAGCCACGATTTATTGCAAGACGCATTGCCAGTTTTTTCAAACCTATTGTATTTCCGCCATACTGGGTATTCGCACTGTAGACGATGTCTTCTTCAAGGTCGATGTAAATCCTTCTTTTATCAAGATTCTTTGAGGTCTTCCTTTCATCAAGCTCACCCTGGGAATGGACGAATTTGAAGAAACGGGCATTTGGACCCTGCTTTACAAATTCTTCATAACCTGGACGATACAGGATGCTTTCGCTATGCGCAACATAGCTGGAATCGGTTAGCTGGACCGCAGGGATGGAAAATATAGAATTCGTCGGACCGAGGCAGAAGAAGCAAACAAATGCTTCTTTTCCTTTCATAATGTCTTTCAATACCTCATGTATATCCTGTAGTGCTGTATCGCGGTCTTTAGTTTCAATTGCTTCATCAAGTTTTTTACCCTTCGGTAAGAGTATTCCGGTATTCTTCTTATCCCTTCCCTGGTCGCCGTAGTTGTCAAAATGAATCGTGTGGCCAGGGGTGGCGAGCCTTCTCTCTTCTCCATTTTTCAGGGCGGTCTGCCTTATATATTCAAAATCCTCTGGTGTATCGGCACATACGAATACCCTATCCGGGTTACATAGCTTAAGATATTTTGCCAGAAATGAATGCAGAGCCGGATTATTTATCCTTTTCAAGCGCTCAAAACCTTCTTTTCCAATCTTCTCTTCTAAATATTTCAGGTCATTATCAGCCATTTTTTAAAACCTCCTCTTTTTTATCAAATTTTAACCTATTTATCAGCTCAATACCTTCTATGCCTTTACAAGATTATATTAATTATATCCAGAATAATTTCCAATTCAAGTGTTAGTTAAGCCTGAAACCTCTGTTATTCCCTCTATTTATAGTGCTATTCTCTCAAAATTTTTAATAATTACAATCTTGGGTTGACCTTGACGATAAATCAGGTATAATTATTCATGTTTCAACAATTAAATGAGTTTAAATACGATGCCCGGACCGAAAAGAAATATAATTATATATTTTTTTAAAATTCTGGAATGAGGGGGATGATTATATTGTCACATATCAAATCCGCAGTGAAAGAAATGATTTATTCTGGTATGGTAGAATATCACAAAAAGGGGCTTGATAAAGGGTTTGAAGAAAATAACACAGAATTTGTATTTTATAAAGAACCATTTGTGATAAAGTGATTCCGTATTTAAAAATGTAAGACAGAAATTTAAGATATCAATTTAAATCTATTTGTTGATCCTTGCAATATTCTTAATATCAGATATAATTCTCTGTGAAGAAATTTTTACTCCTCGATGCCCACTCTTTGATATTCCGCGCGTATTTTGCATTCATTAAAAATCCCTTGCGGAATTCAAAAGGACAAAATACCTCAGGTATATTCGGATTTTTGAATTCCTTAAAAAAAATAAAGTCAAAATTTACAACTGATTGTATCGCCTTGGCATTTGACGCACCGGGTGAGACCTTCAGGGATAGGGCATATAAAGAATATAAAGCAACCCGTCCTGTACCTCCCCGTGATATCCCATTCCAGATTGTGAGAACAAAAGAAATTGTCAATTTTCTTGGAATAAAAATATTTGAAGTTCCAGGATATGAAGCCGATGATATACTGGCAACCCTTGCAACACGATTACAGAAACATGGTGAGATATATATCGTGAGTTCTGATAAAGACCTGATGCAGCTCATTTCAGAGAATGTTTTCATCTATGATGTTTTTAATGACATAGTATATGATGCAGAAAAGGTTAAGGAAAAATTCGGTATTGGACCTGAACGCATCGGTGAATTCCTTGCCTTATGTGGTGATACGATTGATAATATACCGGGTGTCCCGGGAATCGGTCCTCATCGAGCGCTTGAGATTTTAAAAAAATATCCAAATCTTGATGAAGCAATAGAGAAGGAAACCAAACTTAAAGAGCATAAAGACCTGATTCTATTATCAAAAAAACTTGTGAAGCTGGAAACAGATGTTCCAATAGAAATTAAACCAGAAGATTTAATCATCCACAATCCAGACATTGAGAATCTTTTGAAAATCCTGACAGAACTTGAATTCCATTCAATGATTAAAGAGTTTGCTCCTAAAATTGACCCACGAATGATTGAAAAGAACAGAACGCTTGCATCAAAAGAAATCAAGGATATCGTGGGCATCCACATTAAGCAAGGGGAGGTATTTGTAAGTTACAAGGCAAATGAAGTATCGATTATACCACAGAATCAAGCAATGAATATCTTATCTGATAAAACCATAACAAAAATCGGTTTTGATATCAAAGAATTATTAAAAATTTGTCAGGTATCACCCCCATTTTTTGATATCAAGATTGCCGCCTGGTTAATCGACCCGAATATCAAACATGACCGATTTGAGGATATCTGCCTGAAATATCTAAATTCTCTGATTGAACCATTACCTGAAATTATCTCAAATATTTCTTTTAAATTGTACCCGGTTTTGAAGAAAAAACTTGAGGAACTCAATGAGTGGGAATTATATCTAAAGATTGAGGAACCCCTCATTCCAGTCCTTTTCCGGATGGAAAAGAGAGGAATTGGTATTGATATTGCCCTGCTGAAGGAATTAAAAAATAAGATCGAAAAGAATGCAAAACATCTGGCTGATGAATGTTACAAGATCGCCGGTTCGGTCTTCAACCTGAATTCACCTAAACAACTCGCCGATGTCCTGTTTGGAAGGCTGAAATTACCACCTGTAAAAAAAGGAAAATCGCATTTTTCTACCGATGCTGAAGTATTGCAGCAGTTGAGTTTAAAACACGAATTACCCCGCAAAATTCTTGAATACCGGGAACTCGCAAAGATTACCAGCACCTACATTGAACCCCTTATCGAACTTGCAAAAAGCGGTAGAATTCATACAACATTCAATCAAACTGGAACCGCAACCGGCAGGCTTTCATCAAGCAATCCTAATATTCAAAATATTCCAATAAGGAGTGTATGGGGTAATGAATTAAGAAAGGCATTTGTAGCAAAAGAAGGATTTCTGTTAATCTCAGCCGATTATTCCCAGATTGAATTGAGAATACTCGCCCACATCACCGGCGACAAAAATCTTATTGATGCATTCAAGTCTAACCGCGATATACATAATCATACTGCATCATTGATATTCAACACACCTGAAGCAAATGTTAATGACCATCAAAGACGAATTGCGAAAGTAGTCAATTATGGTTTGATTTATGGAATGAGTGATTATGGTCTTGCCCAGGAACTGGGTATCTCAAAAGAAGAAGCGACCCAGTTTATTCAGACCTATTATACCCTCTACCCCGGTGTTGAAGAATGGCGTCAGTCTGCGATAAAAAATGCCCAGGAGAAGGGTTATACTGAAACATTATTCGGTAGAAAGAGACCTGTACCAGAAATCGGCTCTGACAATTATCAATTAAAAGAACAAGCAAAGCGTTTGGCAATCAATACCCCAATTCAGGGAACGGCTGCAGACCTGATTAAACTGGCGATGATTGAAGTTGAAAAGAGACTAAACGAAAAAGGGTTCAGTAGTGGACTGCTATTATCTATCCATGATGAATTGCTATTTGAAATAGAAGAAGAACGTATCAGTGAAGCAAAGAAGATAATAAGTGAAGCGATGACCAATATTTATGAGTTTTCAGTACCAATAGAAGTAAATATCGGTGTCGGTAAAAACTGGGCAGAGGTGCATTGACAATGAATAAAAATAAAATTATATTTTTCTGCATGACCATAATGACTTTTATATCCGGTCAGGTCATCAGCATTGACGCAAAACAATTTTTGTCTTTTGATTCACCTCCATATCTCACACCCACCATAACACCGACAAATTCAATCGTGATAAATTACACTACTGAAGACCCGATGCCAAGTGCGATTGCTTTTGGAAGAGATTCCTCTCTGAAGGATACAATTAGAAAAGACGAGAAAATCAATTTTCATCACATAATAATAAATAATTTATTACCAGGTACTGAATATTATTACCAGATACTGTATGATGAGAAAATTTATAAATTCAGAACCTTCCCCATTTATCCGGATTCATTTAATTTTATCGTCATCGGAGATACCCGCACTGATTCGGCAAGCCATCAGTCCGTGATCGACAGGATTTTCCATTATGACTTCGAATTCATATTGCACACTGGAGACCTTGTCACATATGGTTACAGCACAAACAATTGGAAGACATTTTTTAATATTGAGAGAAAAATAATCTCCAGTAAATTATTCATCCCTGTTATCGGTAACCATGAAAAACCATTCTGGCAATATGATTCATTATTTCTGCTGCCGGGATTAGAAAATTTTTATTCTATCCGTTTTGGCAATGTTTATATAATCTGTTTAAACACTGAAATGGATTTAAATGGTCATCAACGGAAATGGCTTATCAATGAATTGAGTTATATAAAAACCGATACATCTCTCCACTGGGTTTTTGTAAATTGCCACCGCCCGCCATATTCATCGGGAAGCCATGGCAGTGATATGAAGGTGCGCAAAACCTGGTCGCCCATCTTTGAAAAATTTGGGGTTGATGTTGTCTTCTGTGGTCATGACCATTCTTATGAGCGCACCAAGAAGATAAACGGAGTTATTTACATTGTCTGCGCCGGAGGTGGTGCACCTTTATATAATGTTGGCAGAAGTGAATGGACAGCTTATTCCGAAAGAACTCACCATTTCTGCTTGGTGAAAGTCAAAAAGAAAGAATTGTTTTTGCAGGCAATAAAGCCAGATGGAACAATCTTTGATACCTTGAGGTTATTTAAATGAAAATCCCTGTTTTCGACCTCCATTGTGATACGCCGTTGTATATAAAAAAGAAAAGATTCAACCATATTAAACCAAGGGATTTGAATCCAGTAAATTTTTACGGTGCCATATTCGCCCACTTCGTTTATCCCAGGGAAAAAGAACCCTTCGATGCCGGAATAAAACTTCTTTTGAAAACCATAAATTACCTTAAGGACAAACCAGCGATAAATATTCTTTATGATTTAAAAAAAAGCAATAGTAGAAAAACAAATATCATACTCGGCGTTGAGGGTGGTCATATATTTGATAAAAATCTTACACAGTTTGAAACCCTTTATGAATTCGGTGTCAGGGTATTTACAATTACCTGGAATAATTCAAATAAATTAGCCCATTCAGCACTCGAAGACGACAGAAAGGGTTTGACAAAAAAAGGCAGGGATTTCATAAAATTTATCAAAAATTATGATATAATCATTGACCTTTCCCATGCCTCTACCCGTACGGTGCTGGATGTCTGTGAAATAAGTGATAATCTGGTGATTGCATCACATTCGTGCATAAGAAAACTAAATCCGTTCCTCCGTAACATTGACGATAAGGCAATAAACGCGATAGTCGATAGAGGTGGTGTCATCGGTATTAACCTTTCACAAAAACACCTTGGTTCGTATGGTGTGATCGACCATATTCTGTATCTTTATGAAAATTTCGGTTGTGAAAGCGCTGGATTGGGTAGTGATTTTGATGGCATCACTGACCCGGTTATGAATTGTCCACAGGCTTACGAAAAAATTGCAAACATTTTACTGCATAAAAGCTACTCTTTCAAAACGATTGAAAAGATTTTCTTTAGAAATTTTTTAAATGCCCTGAAAAGAGATGTTCAGGGAGTCACATCAGTATAACGAACAATAAAAGCTGAGCGGTCGTAAATCTCCTGGAGATCGATCTTCTGCTCAAGCAAAATTTCTTTTATTTCATCCAGCCGTTCTTCGACTGTCTTCACGTGTGCTCTCAATAATTCACAATATTGTCTCGTTCTTAGCTTCGTTCCATAAATGATCTGTATTGGACAGCGTCCGCCACAATAAAAATGGATTGCACATTTATGACAACCGAGTGCATCTTTCATCACCAGAAGTTTTTCTGGATTTTGTTTTAGTTCTTTCCCGATTTCAAAAGGTAAATCAACGCAAGCAAGGATTTCGCCTCCAACCAGATCATAATTTATCTCCAGCTCTGCTCCACAGGAAGTATGACTCCGCTCCTTTCCGGTGATGAGATATAGAATCAATTCATTTAAATGGGCAATAGGCAGTAAATTACCATTTCGGAGTTGACGAATGTAATAGTCTACAATCAGTCGTAAATCATGTATATAACTGTTAAAATAGGCCTGAAAATCTTCGAAATCACTACTTGTCTCAAGCCAGTGCCAGAAAAAATGGTTTACCAGTCCATCTCTGAACAATCTTAAAAATTCTTCGAAACATTTTAACAGTGATTGTTCTTCGCGTAATGTTGACCACATCAGAATATTTCCATCATAATGCTCTTTCATAAACTTGAGATTTTCCTTTATTCTTTTTAAATCAGTCCCGATTCTAAATCTGTTGTGCTGTTCTTCGTCACCATCAATAGACACTGCGTAAATCCAGATTTTTTTTGCAATCTCAGGAAAATCTTCAAAGAAATTTTTTAGAAATTCTCCGTTTGTATAGATCATATACTTTAATCGATTTGAATCAATCGTACTCTGCAGATTTTCAATCACAGGTACAAACCGGCGGGGCTCAAGAAGTGGTTCACCGCCGTAAAAACAGATTACTGCTGGCAACTCTTTGTGCCTCTGGAGAATGTTTTTTAAAATCTTCAGGTCCCGCTCAATGTTGATTTCTAAATCTTCAAGTTTTGCATTAGAATTGTTGGTTATGGTCTGATTAATACACTCCTGGCATCGGGCATTGCACTTACTTGTTACAAAAATATTGATAATTACATCATTCAGTTCTTGAAAGTCAGAAAAACTCATGCATTCCTCTTTAAAAAATTATAGATGATGCTGAAATCTTAATGGAGGTGAGCGGAGTCGAACCGCCGACCTATGCGTTGCAAACGCATTGCTCTCCCAGCTGAGCTACACCCCCGGAAAAGATGATGACACACTAAAGGGCACGGCTATTTTTGAAAACCTGTTGCCTTTAGCCCTTATAAATTAAAATCTTCCAAAGTTCAAATCCAGACCAAAGGATTTGAAAAAAGTTGTTTCTTTATTAAAAAGCCTTTCTTGGTTGAGATGAAAATCAAGATTAAATTCCTTTATCCGCAAACCAAGTCCTGGTTCAACACTCCATTTTACCGGAACAAAATCTTCATCAAACTCTTCTCGTGCTCCGATCTTAAGATAAAATGTCCTGTTCAATGCCAGTTCCAGCCCCATAAAGCAATAAACTCTATCTGAACTTATAGCACCTTCCCTGAGCAGATATTCCATTCCCAGGATGACAAATCCATCATTCAGGATCAAACGCTGGAGTGCCAGACCCATATTATGGCTGTGATAACCATTGGGGTCTTTCCGGAATACGAGCGAATACCTTGGAATCAAAATATATTCAGTCTTTCTTTTCAAAACTCTTATATGTAACTCATAACCTTCGTTTTTATTCAGCTCGTTATTAAAAATAGCAGAAAAATCTGCTCTTGTATCCATCGTCACATAGCCAATTCCTGCACCAAGACGATTCTGGTCTTTTACCGGTGAGCCCATGATGCCTATCTCAATTTTTTTCAAAGTAATACCATATCCGATGGTAAAATTTTCGTCTTGTGATAGATAAATTCCGCCATATTTTTCCACAGGGGTAATCACTAAGCCGAAATTGGTCTTTACCGGAGAGAGGATATCGCCATAAAAATTGTTTGAAAATACATTTATGTGCTGAGGATAGACACCGATATTCACAGGATCATCAATATAATCACCTACCATAAGGTTATTCATCCTTGTCCGGTTCGCCCATACCAGACTGAAGAGAGCTATCGAGTAGATTATAAATAATCTTTTCATAGTAGAATCATTATATCCAGATTTTTCATTTAGTCAATGAGCAGTATAAAATATTATCTACCTGTTTTTTGTGAGCAGTTTTTTCAGAATATATCCAGTCATAACCCGATTTATGTGTTCAAATCCTGCACTTCCCACCAGGTCCACGGCTTTTATTTCGGTCATATAACACTCATCACTATCCGGATGCTTCTTTTCTACCTTTATTGGGTATTCGGCATCAAAGGCGAGCATAAATTCCTTGAGTGGAACATTGAATATACCCCGCTCTGAGTATTCAGAAATCAAACTTTCGATATCACGACGATTGTGGGACAGCCTCTCTATCTCTTTTTCAATCTCACCGCGGGCACTTGTAATCTTACCGAAATAGAACTGCAATTCATTAGGATTTTCTATTTCCTTTAATCTCTCCATGCCTTTTTTCAGAGCACCTTCAAGGATACTGATTGCCTTTTGAATCCTCTCCTGGGCATCAAGAAGAAAAGTGAGATAGGCTTCAACAAGCTGGATAGACGGCATCTTTTCTAAGTTTTCATAGAAAAGCTGTCCAAATGGCTTACAAAAAGGTCCTTTCTCGGTATCCTCCATATCATCAAATATCATCGCCTGTTCCCCCTAACCCTTTTCAATTGCCTTGGCATAGGCAACGACAATACGTCCCAATCTTCTATAACCCGCTTTGAGATACCATTTCCTCATCCACTGGGAAAATGTTTTCTTGACATCGTCAGGCATCTGGTCAAATTCTTCTTTCGCCTGTTGCGCAGCTTCATCCATTCCTGCAAAGAGTTCTTCATTCGCTTTAGTTTCTTTCATATAATCCTCCTGAGCAATATATATTTTACATATAGATACAGTAGTGTCAAGAGACTTAACTGTATAGCCTATTTACTTACCCCGGGTCGAATAAAACCGGGAAGTTATAAATAGTTATATGAATCTGTCCTTGACGCGGGCGGTTTGTTGAATATAATATAATTTATGAAAAGAGTTCTGGTACTTGGTGCCACTGGACTTGTTGGCCAGGAAGTCATTAAGATTTTAGAACAGCGCAACTTTCCAGTAAAAGAGTTATTACTCTTTGCCTCGGAAAGGAGCGAAGGATTAACCATTAGATTCCGCGACCGGGAATGCGAAATATCTTCAGAATATACAGAGTTTATCGATAAGGTAGATATCGTTTTCGGTTGCCTCGACGAGTCCCTTTCAAAAGAAATTGTCCCAAAATTCAGGGAAGAAAGTATTGTAATAGATAATTCGCCTGCATTTCGTATGGACCCCGACGTACCACTCATCATCCCTGAAGTAAACCCTCATAAAGTTAAAGAACATAAAGGAATTATTGCCAATCCTAATTGTTCAACAATTCAAATGCTCGTGCCACTATATCCTCTTCATAAAAAGGCTAAGATAAAAAGAATCTTTGTTGCTACATACCAATCAGTATCCGGTTATGGTCGGGCAGCAGTAGAAGAACTAAAACTGGAAACCGAATATCTCGCCTCAGGTCAGCCAGTTCCTAAATTTGAAGATAGTGTATTTCCTCATCAGATTGTTGCCAATATAATCCCCCAGATAGGTAGGTTTAATGAACTGGGATATACCAGTGAAGAGATGAAGATGATAAATGAAACCCGAAAAATCTTCGATGAGCCATCCATACTCGTTAGTCCAACCTGTGTACGAATTCCTGTTTTTTATGGGCACAGTGAGGCAGTAAGTGTGGAATTTGAAAATCCGCTCTCAGTTGATGAAGCAAAAGAAATCTTGAAGAATGCATCCGGGGTCAAATTGTGCGAAAAAGATGATGAATATCCGATGCCTATCAAAGTAGCCGGTAGCGATGAGGTGTTTGTTGGTAGAATACGTAAAGATTCTGCATTTGAGAATGGTCTTGCGATGTGGATTGTTGCTGATAATATCCGAAAAGGTGCTGCATTGAATGCAGTCCAGATTGCAGAATTGTTAGTAAAGGAGTAAAAATTCATGTGGTTCAAAAAAAAGGTACAGGCGAAACCAGAAGAAAAATTGGATTTACCGGAAGGCTTGTGGGTAAAATGTGAGAGTTGCGGAGAGATCCTTTACCGGAGTGAACTGGAAAAAAGGGTATGGATTTGTCCAAAGTGTAATTTTCATTTTCGTATAGGGTCCCGTGATTACATCGCCCTGCTTCTTGATGAGGGACTACTTGAAGAATTAGATTCAGAAATGGAACCACTTGACCCGCTTGATTTCCCTGATTACAAGAAAAAATTAAAATCTGCCCAGCAGAGTACTAAACTCAAAGACGGACTTGTCTATGGCAGGGCAAAGATTGGTGGAATTCCAGTCATCTTTGCATCAATGGACTTTGCATTTATGGGTGGAAGCATGGGTTCAGTTGTGGGCGAAAAAGTCGCGAGGGCGATCAGACTTGCCCGTTCAGAAAAGAAACCATTGATCATTGTCTCAACATCTGGCGGCGCACGTATGCAGGAAGGAATATTCTCCTTGATGCAGCTTTCCAAGACATCTGCAGAACTTGCATTACTGGCAAAAGAAAGAGTACCCTATATTTCAATCCTGACCCATCCAACGATGGCAGGAGTTATGGCTTCCTATGCATCGCTTGGCGATATAATAATTGCCGAACCGGGTGCACTCATAGGATTCACTGGTCCCAGGGTTATCGAGCAAACAATTGGTGAGAAATTACCTCCAGGTTTCCAGCGTTCTGAATTCATGCTGGAACACGGCATGATCGATCTTCTTGTTTCCCGGACTGAATTACGCAACACATTGATCCGGTTATTGAAGATAATCTGTAAAGTTCAATAAAAAACATTTTTAAACTTCACCTTTATGGCAGAACTACGGTTAGAAAATGTATCGAAAGTTTATGATAAAAACATCATTGCAGTCCAGGATATAACTTTCAATGTAAATGACCGGGAATTTGTAGTATTACTCGGACCTTCAGGTTGTGGCAAAACCACAATCTTAAGATTGATCGCCGGACTGGAGGAAGTGACGAGTGGTAAAATATTTATTGATAATGTTTGTGTTAATAATATCAGTCCGGACAAGCGAGACATTGCAATGGTTTTTCAGAATTACGCCCTTTATCCCCATATGACGGTGTATGAGAATATGGCATTCGGACTGAAGGTTCGAAAACTGCCAGAATCCGAAATTAAGCAGCATGTATTGCAGGCTGCAGAAATTCTTGGCTTAAAAGAATTGTTAAACCGCAAGCCGAGACAATTATCCGGTGGTCAACGTCAGCGTGTAGCACTCGGCCGGGCGATTGTGCGCAATCCAAAGCTATTCCTATTTGATGAACCTCTCTCCAATCTTGACGCCAAATTAAGGGTCCAGATGCGTGGTGAACTATCCCGTTTACACAAAACATTAAATGCAACAATCGTTTACGTAACACATGACCAGATTGAAGCAATGACTCTGGGTGAAAAAGTTGTGGTAATAAACAATGGCAGAATTCAGCAGATAAGCGACCCACTCACCCTCTATCGAAAACCGGCCAATAAATTCGTTGCTGGTTTTATAGGTACCCCTCCGATGAATTTCATAAAGGGTATTATAAAAAAAGAAGAGAATACTATTAAATTTATCAGTCCTGATATTACTTTCTCACTCAACCACGTATTTGAAAAATTTAAAGACCAGGAAGTTATCATCGGAATAAGACCCCATGATTTTACTGATGCCGCGGGTATTGAATTCAAAATAAAGGTTGAAATTGTAGAGCCGCTTGGCGAAGACACCTATATCTATGGCAAATTGAATAACCTGATAATTCAGGCAAAAGTACCTAGTGCCCGAAAACCAGGGTCCGGTGAAATTCTTATATTAAAAGTTCCAGAGGAAAAAATATATTTATTTGATGCCCATACCGAAAATGCCCTTAGATAAGAAAAAAAGGACCCATCGTATAAGATGGATGGTCATCATTACTTCGTCACTGGGAGCTGGATTTTTACTCGGATTGTATATCCAGGTCGTACATGATCTTCCTCCTCCAGAAGCCATATCTTTCTATACACCCCCTGTTTCCACAAAGGTTTATGATGATCAGGACAGTCTTTTCGCTGAATTTTTCGTTGAACGAAGGGAACTGGCAAGTTTAAAAGAAATGCCTGAGTATCTCAAAAAAGGATTTATCTGTATTGAAGATAAGACATTTTATAAACACTGGGGAGTCGATGTCAGGGCCACATTCCGTGCAATGATTCAGAATATGCTCCGTATGCGTGCAGCTCAGGGATTCAGCACCATCACTATGCAACTGGCAAGAAATATGTTTCTCACCCAGGAAAAGACCCTGTTGCGTAAATTAAAAGAGATAGCACTTGCACTCAGAATCGAACGGACTTATACCAAAGATGAAATCCTTGAGCGTTACCTGAATCAGGTAAATTTTGGACAGGGTAGATATGGAGTAGCAACCGCTGCCCGTTATTATTTCAACAAAAACATTTCAGATTTAACTTTAAGCGAGTGTGCATTACTTGTCGCATTACCAAAATCACCTGAGTATCTTTCGCCACATCGTTATCCTGAAAGAGCTAAGGCAAGACGGGATCTGGTTTTAAAAATGATGCTGAAAGACCGAATTATAACTCAGGAAGAATATGAACAGGCAGTAAATGAGCCGCTAAATGTAAAAGAACCCCCGAAGGGGCTTAGAGTGGGTGAATATTTCATTGAGGAGATAAGAAGATATCTGGAATTGAAATACGGTGCTGATTTTCTTTACAGGAGTGGTGCAAGTATATATACAACAATCAACCGGCGTATCCAGCAGATAGCAGAAGAAGTTCTGGAAAAACATTTAAGAAATATTGAAAAGGATTACAAATTCAAAATTACCAAAACCAAAATCGATTCGACAGGTATTATAGATACATTAAATCATATCCCTTATCTGCAGGGTGCCCTGATGATTGTCGACCACCGTAGAGGCGAAGTCAAGGCAATGATTGGGGGCAGGGACTTCAATCACAGTAAATTCAATCGTGCTACCCAGGCCAGACGCCAGACCGGTAGTTCTTTTAAAGTTTTTGTCTTCCTTGCTGCACTTGATAATGGATTTACCACTGCTGACCAGGTACTTGATTTGCCTATTGTTTTAGAGGTAGCTGGACCAGATAGTATCTATCGTCCGGCAAACTATGACCATAAATTTATGGGTCCTATAACAATGCGTAAGGCACTTGCGCTTTCAAGGAATCTTGTCGCAGTGAGGTTGATTCGAATCGTTGGTCCTGATCTCGTTGTTAAATACGCTTATGATTTAGGAATAAAATCAAAACTTCTACCGGTAGTGTCCCTTGCACTCGGTTCATGCGAAGTGAGTCTTGCTGAGTTAACCCAGGCATTCAGCACGATTGCCAATCTTGGTGAAGAAAAATCGCTTATAATGATTAGGAAGATTATAAATAAGGATGGTACGATACTTGAATTGAATAAAACTTCTACTGAGCGCAAATTATCACCACAGACAAGTTATTTAATGTTGAATTTAATGCGTTCGGTCGTTGATGGTGGAACTGGGTATGAAATAAGAAAATACTACAGAGGTCCTGCAGCGGGCAAGACCGGGACTACAGATAATTACTCAGATGCCTGGTTTATTGGCTTCACACCCCATTACACTGCTGGTATCTGGGTAGGTTTTGATGATAACCGAACAATCTTTAAGGGTGCGACCGGCGGTATAATTTCTGCACCAATCTGGGGTGAGATAATGTCCAGAATTGATACATTGATTACTGATGAATTTCCTGTTCCTGAAGGAATAACCTGGGCTAAAATCTGTCCTAAATCAGGGCTTCTTACCAGTGAATACTGTCCGGCACCACGAGAGGAACCATTCATTAAAGGGACAGAACCAAAAGAAAAATGTGATATACATACATTTGAGACAAAATTGGGTGAGGAGGAAGATTTTGAAAAACTTGACCGTTCTGCATTACAGGGATATTAAATCACTCTTTTTTAATTTTCCTCACAATCGCAATTGGTGTTTGCTGATGGGATTGCCCCAAAGGATTATCTCTAAAAACTTTTCTGCAAAAATCGTCATTTATTTTTTTACTTGATTTTCCCAAGACAGAGACACCAAGATCATTGGCATCAATTATTACAAAATCATAGTTAAATCTTTGTTTTAACTCCCGGGCAACTTTATCCGGATTCTTCGGACCCAATTTTGCATATTCATTATATGGTGGCAATGTATAATGACATGGTCCATCAATCGCTGCCACTGATTTACCCGCAATGATATAAAATAATCCTTTTATCCCGAATGGTTTTGTAATTGCTGAAACAAAAGCAGCAAAAAGGATACGCAATATACCTGCTTCACGTATTGCCAGTTCCATGGTCCATGGGCTGCCCAGACCAATTCCGTACGGAGATTTATGAACAAATTTCACAAGAAATCTTGCCAGCCAGGAAGGTTTAATTTCCTTTATTGGAAAAGCCCTGCCCTGTGTTATTGCTACAATTCGCTCACTTATGAAAACGATATCACCTTCTTCTAAATGCGGTAAAGCATATTGTTCAACAATCTTTAAAATATCATCCTGAGAAGTTATAACATGTGTCTTAACTGGCAATCTTGCATAATCAGTCCCGTCAACTTCAATTACAAGTCTTTTACCCTCATTGGGTTGCCATTTTTCTGAAATTCTGTCCATAACCATATATTCGATTATCTTTTTAGCAAAAATAAAGCATTTCGGGGTTCTGGTAATTACCAGAATTCCAGATTACCATTTTTTAAACCTCATTTTATCTGTATAATTTTCTAATGTTTTAAGTATTGTCTTTATCGCCGGATCTTTTAGATAATATACTTTGCGATTATTAATAGTGTCATACCTTACCAGATCTACCTGACGCAAATTGCGAAGAACCTCAGAAATGGTTTTAATGGAAAGACCGAGCGCAAAACTGAGTTCTGTTGGCATTTTTTTACCCGCTGTCAGAATTCTTAAAATTTGATATGCGGTAGGATTACCCAGAACACGACAGAATCTTGAAGCACGATAATGAGTCTCAGCCATCTTCTGTCTCATCGTATCATTATACCCACTTCTCTCATACTGTCAATATACTCTGGCATTCTGGTAATTACCAGAATGCCGGAATGGGTTTGATTGTAATTTAAAAGATTTCTGGTATAATTTTGCTAATTTTCTCTGGGCACATTTTCTTATCTTCTAAAATTGTATAACGCCATGGCCGAATTTTTTTTGCGTACACAACGATTTTTACAAAATCATCAGGTCTGATCTTCAGATAAGAAAGTTTGTAGGGAAATTTGATATTTTTAAATAATCTTTTGACTGATTTCAAGTGTGGATTTTTCTGGATTGCCATTGTAAAGAGTGTAGCAATCCCAACCTGTTCGCCATGGAGCGAATCACGACCCGGGAATAAATAATCCATTGCATGGCTTATTTTGTGTTCACTGCCACTGGCTGGTCGTGATGAACCGAAAAGACACATGGCAAGACCGCTTTTGAGCAGACCATCACAGAGAGTTTCAAGAAATTCTTTACTTTTTATGTCGTATGCATTTACTTTGAGCAATTTTTTTGCGCCAATTTCAGATAATCTCAAAATCTTTTCATCGATACATTCATTTTTTCTTTTCCGCGCAAGTCTACAATCAAAAACTGCTGAGAGATTGGAAACCAAATCACCCACGCCAGCACGCAGGTGTCTCAGCGGTGCTTTTTTTATAATAGCGTAATCAATGATCACTCCATAAGGTGGATAAGTCAAATGGCTGATCGGTATTCCCTTTTTGTTGGTAATAACAGAAACAGGTGATGAGATACCATCATTGGATAATATCGTTGGAATACTAATATACCTGATTCTGTTATTTCCGGCTGCCAATTTTGCCACATCGAGAATCCTGCCACCGCCAAAGCCGATGAGTAAATCAAATTTGTGGTATTTTATCGTTTTTTCAACCAGTCGCACCGTTTTCTCATCGCTTCTTTGAATAAATTTTTTCACTATCTCCACACCTTTCTTTTTTAATGATTCAATTATCTCTTTACCCCCGATTTTAAATGTGGTCTCATCACAAAGAAAAAGAAGATTTCGGCAGTGGATTTTTTGTTCATCCAGTATTCTGGATATGTCAGCTACGGTATTTTCTCCACGAACAATAAAGGTAGGTACCTTAACAGGCTTTTTCCTGTCAAATGCTAATTTTTTCATTTGCGCCATTTTGTTAAGATTAATGATATTTTTGTTTAAGTCAATATTCATCTTATAAATAATTCTAATTAGTCTTTGATAATAGTGGCAGATTCTAACCTGCGTTAGTCTACGCAACTGTAAGGTATAAATAAAATTCCGGGAGGTGACTTTTATCTCATCAATGTGCTATCCGCGTCTTATATGACCAATAACAAAAGAGGTGTTTAAAATGGATGTTCTAAGTTTCATAAGTTTCTGTAAAGATTTTACTGCTTCGGGTAGCAGGAAAGCCTGCTACCCGATAATTAATTTGACCATTGAATATCTTTTTTTGAGTATAATATTATTGTGCATTAAGGAGGAATTATGAGAAAGGTTTTGTTAGTGGTGGTTATCGCCAATATTAGTAAATCCCTAACATTGCCGGCAGATATCAGGAATCGTGAGCTTTTCTTAATTGAGGAACAAAGTTTAAATAATCGAATCCACATGCCTGTAGTTATCTCAGACAACTTTGCTCCAATAGACTCTGGCACTGCCTGGTC
>JAOAFX010000021.1 GCA_026416055.1 Caldifarciminota bacterium | reverse complement strand
CCTCATAATTCCACTAAACACCCTAAGAAAGCAAAAACTTTAAAAGATATATACCTCAGTTTCTTCAGTAATATTACCATTACCCTCAACCATTATTTTTTCCTTACAGGTTGCGCATAGTATATAGAAACGCACATTGTCTTCATTCATATTTATTACAGACTGAATCCTCTGGTGCATTCTTCTCAGCTGGTCGCTATCAAGATTACACTCAAATACACTGAATTGAACGTGGTTTCCGTGGTCTTTAAGGATGTTAAAAACAGTGCGCCTTCTTCGGTCATCACTTATATCATAGGATACCACTATAAACATTTTAACCTACCCGATAATGAAAGGCTCATAAGGTAAATTTTCTTCAACCGCCTTCACAAGAATTTCAACCTGATCACGCATTACCTTTCTAATACTCGTTCTAACTCCAGTTTTTGGGTGCTGAAATTCGTTGTTCATTCGTTTTTCATACTGTGTGAAGAAAGTTCTTTTACCTTCCTGCGACAGAAAAAATCCATTTGTAGAATCACCTGTAAAGTCTTCTTTCTTAAGCATCTGTCTGCCTATTAGTTCCAATGCCAGCATATCAATAACAGGGTGTCTTAGTTCTTCAACTATATCAAGGGCAAGAGATGGTCTGCCATAACTTATCCCGTGATAAAATCCTAAATACGGGTCAAATCCAGCACCACTGATTAGCGATAGATATTCGCTCACAAGCAGGGTATAGCCAAGACTCAATAATGCATTTACCTGATTTCTTGGTGGATGTCTTGTTCGCTGTTCAAACCCAATCTCCCCTTTAAATAATTTAGCATAAGCTCGAAAATAAATTGCTGTTGCCTGTCCTTCAGTGCCCATTATAGCAGAAATCGTATTTTTAAGCTGCAGGTGTTTGAGCATAATATCTAATTCCTGTAGTTCAGAAGCAAAATCAATTTCGGGGTGATTATTAGCAAAACGCTGGATAAGCCTTTTCTGGTTTCTTATTTTACCATAAACAATCGAGCGCGATATCATAACCCGAAATTGTTCATTTTTTGCTTTTTCATACTGGCGGTAGCGCAGAATTATGTTTTTTGATTTTACTGGCTCAAGAGTGCCTTTAAGTCTGCCATTTATTGATAGGAAGACACAGGGGATTCCTTCATTGAGGATAAGCTCAATTACTGGAATTGTAATGGATACCCTTCCAAAGATAACAATGTTGTCTATTTTTATTATCGGCACCTGAAGCAATGATTTATCTTCTTTTTCAATAATAAGGCGCGAGTGAGTCCGGGTTAATCGTGCACCTTGTTCAGTAATGTAAAGACTCGCCATTTTCACCTCCAGAATAAGGATTTTTTAGAAAATTAAGTTGTCAAAGAACGATGCTCTACTCCATTGAGCCCGCTGGATATCGCAAAAGTACATATTTTACACTAAAAATCGCAAAATTTTTTATTTTCAATCCGGACTATGGTCAAATATTACTATCTCTCCGGTAACCGGTGAAGAATAGATAAGCTTTTTTGCCTTACCATGGAGGGCATGAGCAATTTTCAAATATAACCAGACCGGTGCCCTGCCGGTAAGGATAACCACATTACCTTCACCCGCAAGTTCTTCAGCCTTACGGATGTATTGTGGCAAATCGGCTAACTTTGCAGTCTCGTTGAAAAATGTGTCCAGGTCAATTAGAATTCTGTTCATAGTTAGAATGGTTCAATTTTATTTAATATTTTATTATCAGAAGCCCATGTTTCCCATTTAGAAAAATTGTCCAAATTGGCGAATTCATTTTTTAAATCCTTCCAGATATTAATCCAGTGATCAAGCATATATCCTTTGGTTGCTGTCTCGCCATCAATCTTCAAGAGAGTACTGCGAATTTTGGCAAAAAATTGGTCAGGGAAATTGAGCCGATTTAATTCTTTCTTTATCTCATTTATATGCACCTTTGTTCTTGATTCGAATAGTTCCTGTAAAGTGGTATAGAGTTTACTCATATCCAGGGTAAAAATTGGCAATTCATGCCAGGATGGTGGTGGAACTTGCAGTTTTAAATTGTTAAAGTCGGGTTTTGGTATATCGGGATGTAGCAATCTGGTGTTAGACTGAAAGAAGTAATAATATTTTACTGCAGCCGAAGTAAAGCCAGCGCTTGAAAGCAAAGCTGTATTTATTTGATTTGTTCCACCTATCATATTTATCCATATTTCTTTTTCTTTTAAAGCATTGATAGTGACCGCTATTTTCTTGAAACAATCATCAAAATCCTCGTGATTGACTTCTACACAATAGAAGTATTTAATCCAGTTTTTCCCATAAAATTTATTGAATTTTTCATTTTCTAAATTCTCTAATAAATTGGTAAGGTATTTTTTTATTGTCTCTGGAGCAGATTTTGCCTGCTGGGTCTTAAACCATCTGTCTTCTATATCGCCCTTTTTCTCACCACTTATGACTGCCTTTGATGTGAAAATAATAAGGGCTTCGGGTTTTCCTGGCAATTCCTCATTTGTTTCTCCGGAATGTCTAAAAAATTCTTTTGCCTTATTGTCATTCAAGGACTGTTTTAGAAACAAATATACATAAGTTAATGGTACAGTGACTGCACCTGGATTTATACCCAACCCAGAAAGATGCCAGACCCCCATTTATTCTCCTTTTTTATTTAAATTGACAGGCTTTAACCTATTATCTCTGCCCAGCCAAGCGGGATTGTATCATCAATTCGTTTGCGCGTGGTCGGAGGCTTTACCCGATAACCATTTATTTTAAGCTCTTCAGCCAAAATCAAACAGGATGTAGAATAAGCGGTTGAACCCTGTCCGAGTCGAATCAATTTTCCACTGGGTTTAATATCAGATTTATCTTTGTTAAGAACCTTGCGATAAAATTCATCTACGATATCAATTATTTTACTCTCATTGTAAACCGAATGTTCGGCATTAATTTCAAATTCAAATTCAGAACCAGATTTCAAGGCTTCGTATAAAATCGGAAGCTCACCACCCCTCTTTGCACCCTTTACTTTTGCCAGTGATATTTGAAGAGTGTCTGCTACACTCTTCTTATTGGTATCAGAAATACGCACCCAGCGGGCAAATCGAGATTTTGTCTTGTTTTTTGTAAATACATAGAAGGCTAAATCTAATAGCTCGTTATAATTGTAGTGTCGCTGAAGCGCTGATATTATGAACGCTTGTGCTGATATAGGCGTTGGTTCTCCTTCTTTTTTTATACTCCAGTTAATGTTATTTCTGTAGGCTTCTCTCAGAGAATACCAGAATATTGCGGAAAATATGCTTCCCTTTATGGAACTGCCTGGAATATAAACATAGCCAGCAGTCTTAACGAATTCTTTGACCACAGTTCTTTTTGTATTCAGATATTTAAGTGCCTCACCTTTTATGGGAATTGTATAAAGAATATGTTTTTTCAATAAAGGTTGAGGCAAAATATTACCTATGTAGCGAGAAGTTTTAGCAATCTCAATAAATTTATCCATATGTGGTTTGAATTCCACATCCTTAAACAGGCTATCCATATTAAGCCGATGAAAATTTGCATTTTCTACAAGATATTCCATTGGACTAATCTCTGCACCCGAACCGATATGTAAAGGGCTCAGAATTTTTATCTTTACTTTCATTTTAACTCCAGTCTGCAAGGTAATCCAAACATAAATCCATATCTATAAACATTATGATGGACGAAAATTTCAGGTTTGATATTCACAAGTCTTCCAATTTTAGATGGGTTTGCGGGAAAAACAGAACCTTCAGTAAACATTCTTATTGATTTTCGCCGCAGACTAACCCCGAATGGTGAATAAATATATCCTTTTCTTTCTATCAGTTCATAAAAGCCATCTGTGATTTTATTTATCTCATTATCGTCCTTCGGGTAATACAAAGAGAGTGAGACAATCCCATCAGCACCATCAGGTATTGATACATCAATTTCTTCAAAAACCGGGGGATACATTATACCTTTACCTGAAGAACGGTCGCCGCCAATGCCTTCTTCAGCCATTAGACGCAATGCTGCTTCAAGTTTTTTTCTGATGTTTAAGTCATTATATTTAATGAGAAAAAATAATTCAGCATTTTCGCGATAGTAAACCAGTCCAAAGTGGAAATAACCACCATCTTCAACTGGATGATTTGAATAGCGACTCAAGGATACACGGGGAACATTATCCACAATCCACGGATGATATGGTTCATTCTTTGCAGGTATAGTCTGGCTTTCGGAAAGTATGTCCTCTAATTTGATGCCATTGACTAATTTTTCAAATCCGGATTTTTCTATAAATTGAATTTTTTTGGCTTCTTTAGTCGCAGGTAGTTGATTTTTGGGCACTGGAAAGTAATATATTCCTTGCCAGCAGGGATATGCTGATGAAATAATAAATGGTGGATTTCCAGCATCAAACCGGGCAAGAATTGCTTCAAGTTCTTCTTTACTGTAAAGGAGAAGATAAGAATGACAAAAGGCTGAAAAAAGCGTATCAGAATGGATAAATTCGGCACTACCTTCCCGCCAGTTTTCACGCTCTCCCAGATGGAATGGTCCTTTAGGTTTTAAGCGACAAATTGAGAATTTCATATTTAAGTCAAATTTTTCTTGATTTCCTCAAAATTCTTAACAATCTCAGCCGGCGTTGTCCAGTTTCCATTTATTTTTCGCTCTTCTTTCAATTCGGTAGTACCATTTTCATAATCTTGTGCCTTATTCCAGAATACCTTTATATCCTTAAATTCTACTTTGCCGTAGCCCCGAGAACCCATTCCCCCGAGGTAGTCATCATTGAGTAAGTCAATTGCTTCAAATACCTTTTTCACGAGGTCTATATCTTTTTCATCATAAATACTAAAAATTAGTTCACATTCTTTAAAGCACGCTCCTGCAGGAACACGCTCTGCCTGGCGAAGACTCCCACCAAGTGCAGTCCCGGTAATTCGATTTATTGCAGTTTCAAATTTAACTTCAGTCCATTCCAATTCAAGATTTTTCTTCATTTCTTCTGTAATGCTTGATTCATCAAGATATGCATCTCTAACGATGAGCCTTGTCAAAGTCGGGCTTGAAATTTTTTGCGACCCCAGTATTCCGAATATTTTACAGACCGCACATTTTTGGTATTTTTCTTCGGTATCACACTCATGACCGATAGGATTACCTTGTTTATCTTTTTTATTCCATTCTACTTTCTCTTTTCTTTCTAAAAGTGTTCTCAATTTTCCTTTCAGGGATGAACCAGGAATATACGGTTTCCCCAAGGGGTCTGTTATTACGTTCAAATCGACGCCACCTATCTTTAAGCCAGTAGTTGTACCTCCAATCCTCATACCAGTTTTGACTTCTATATCCCCTTTAATAATGAGTTTGCCAATCAAGTGCGCCATTTTTATCCTCCTCTTTATTTGCCACCATGATAGCGATGGTAGGCAACAATTGCTTCAAAGAAATTACGCAAATTTTTGAAAGTATTCTCATCTTTAACCTGCATTATTGCTTTGTCCAGTATCTGCTGCAAGTGTTTTAATTTACCGGTTTTATCTCTACCTGCTGCATATGCGAGGGCTGGTCGCAATAATTGAATTTCATCTCTGTCAAATTTTTTCATCCGCTGTATTCTATCAAGTATGTTTCTTATCTGGGCACTAGATAATTTTTCGTTTTCCTTTCCTGAGGCATAAAATTCGCCAAGTTTAGCAGCAACATTGTTTAGTATAATTGTGTTTTTTGAGACAATTATTTCTTTTATTTCTCCATCACCCACGGATGGTGTCTTGTCAGGTTTATTCTCCATCTTATTCCTCCTTTCTTGTTAGAAGTTCAGCCCAGCGGACTGGAACTTCAAGATAATCTCTGAATTCTTTTTTTGTTTCTATTAAAACTTCTTTTTCTAATGCATCAATATCTTTTATGTATTCTTCTTTGCTCCTTTCTTTTAATCTCTTCATTGCATATAAAAATCTCCATATGCGCTGCATCGGTACTTCACCCTTCTTAAATTTCTGGGTCTCTACCCAGCCAAAATTAAGTATCTGCAACAATGCACGTGGTAACTTAGGTCCGTTCTCATCAAGCAAATAGATAATTCTATCTTTAATTTCCTTTAAATCCTGCATTACATTCCAGGGAATGGGAATGCCCAGAAAAGTTAGTTTATTCTTATCGCCACGCTTCGCTAATTCTAAATCGTCTTTTGCCTGATTAGCAGCCTGATAGACAGGAAATTTCTTGGTGGGCGCAATATAAATGGCACCAGATAAAGTTAAGTTCTGGGCAGTATATTTACGGAAATCCTGATATAATCTCATAGCAAAATCTGGCAATACTGACCAGGCACCAATGATAAATAAATCATCACCTCCAGAATATATTATATAAATTTTCTCCTGGAACTCTGGTTCTCTTGCTATTTTTTCTACCTGAATATTGAAAAACATACCAAGCATTTCACTCAACATAGCAATTCTTGAAATCGTGCGGTCTTCTCCGCCCAATCCTTCTGCAAATGTCTTGCCCAAATTATCCACATCCGCTCGGAAGACGCCCCACTTTTTCACACCATCTGAATCATTTGCAATCTCTTCCAGAGTTTTTATCTGCTCACCACTGCGCGGGGCATTCTGGGCAATAAGATAGAAGCCATTAAATTTTAATTTTCCATTAATAAAATCAAGATTATTTATTAAATAGATTTTTTCACCCGGTATCGCATCACGCAAAAGCAAATTTCTCATGCCCAGTGATTCAAGTAGTTTACTCCAAACTTTTACCGGCTCTCTTAGTTCTTTTGGATTTAGAAAAATTTCTTGTAAATATCTGGCTCTGGGCAAGTCATAAGCAAGTTCAGCAAAACTATTACATAGACTACATATATCTCCATCATCTTCCAGTTCTTCACCACAAACCTGACAGACCTTTTGTTCACCCCCCATATCGAACGGTCCCAGTAATATGTTTTTCGTCGTGGAATCGGCCAATAAAGTAGAAAATTTTCTCTTTTTCTCAATAGCAAGACTTCTTTTCAGAAGAGACCACTTATTTCCGAAATTTTTCCCTAAAAAATCACTATACTTGACTTCTTCATAAGCAATGTTAAGCGCCAATTTCCCCCTATGGGCAAATAAAAAATTGTTACTCAATAATTTGTTATAATTTTCAATTTCCTTTTTCGCATTTTCTGTATCAGGAAGCAATAAATAGAAATTACCGCCACCGATAAAGATTATATTGCAGAGGGGGAGATTCAACAATTTAAGAATACTTCGGGCAACACATTCAGATATTAGCTGGAGATAAAAAGAACGCCCTTTTATGCTCTTTAAGGCATACTCAGATGTAATTGAATATATAAAATCCTGAATACCTGATACATCGCAGGCTAAAAGAAGACAGGCGGTTCCCTGTAAGTTATCGTATTTCTCATCTTTTATGGCACTGAGTAAATTATCAATCTCATCTTCTTTAATATTCAGTAGATACAAACATGATGCTATTGCAGCAGTTGTCTTTAAATGGTGATAAAGCGATATGTCGGGTCGGTCCACATAAGCGGCTGAAGGTACAAAGAAAGTAAATTTCTGGAGTAGAAATAGAACTTTCGTTATTATTGAGTTTAAATCAGATTCATCTTTCAAATGCTGCATTTCACTTACAAATGCATTCCAGAGTGAGGAATATGAATTATCCTTTATTGCTTTAGATTTATTTTCTTCTGGAAACAGAGGCGTCAAATCACAGGAAAGGGGCAAAAGTGGAATATATTGATACCTGATATTCTGCTCACTTGAAAACAATGTTGAAAAAATAGAAATTAACGGCTCTTTACTAACTTCTCTTTCTGAAACACTGTCTTCTTCTCTACGCTCTCCAGAAGACAACCGGTCTGCAAGAGCAATGATTTTTGCTAAACGAGAATAATTCTTTATCGCAGAATCGGGGCGGTGATGGTATAATACAATATTTTCAACCGTTTGTAATCTATTATTGAAGATTTCCCTGACAAAGCGTCCGGAATATAGAACATGCTGATGGCTATATTTATCCTTGTAAACAGGGCAGCAACTGGTCATTATTTTTTTATCTTCTTCTCTAAGTTCCACCCCTGTCCGCTGGTAGAACTTGCCTATATCATGCAACAGGGCAGCAAGAATCAACGATTGATACTCTTCTTGATTATACATATCTTCTCTCCTTAATATGCTAATAACAAGTTCAATATTTTACATATTTTTCTGTATATGTCAAGCATATTGCTGTTTAACCCACTTTAATCAAACATGACCTACACCTTCAATGCTGCAAGGCTAAAGCCTTGCCCTAAAATAAATTGCACAGACCATCTTATTTTTATACTGCTATTTTATACTTACCCATTCCAAAAGCAGTTCCTTTACCGATGTGTAAAATTTCACCTGCCTTGAGATAAGGATAGAATGGAGTTAATTCACCTTCATATATAACCACACCAACAAAGCCATCCATCGGAATTCTTTTTTTCTGTCTTCCTGAATATCTCTGCAATTGTTCGTATTTGAAGAATTCTAATCTTGTCTTGATGGTTTCGGCTTTTTTTATCAGTCCCTTAAAATCTATATTCAAAAGATCATCACAATGGAAATAAGAAATCAGGGCAATGCGGCGTAGAAGATTGGGAATAATCTTACAGAATTCCGGATTCTGCACGACTGCACCTTGATGAATAATACGAGTGGGCGTTTGAAATTCAATCTTTATAGATTTTATTTTATGCTTTGGAACATCAAATTTCAATTCTTCCTTAACTGGTGGTTGTCTTAAAATTTTAGCCACACCATCGTAAATTACACTCTTGTGCTGATTGATAGAAACAAGATTGATTTTTTTTCTCCCCCTACCTATTCCCTTCTCACCGAGCATTTCAAATGTATAAATAAAATAAGGCAGATACTCAATCGCCCTGCCAATGAGTATCAGATTAAAGGTTAATTCATCATCTTTTTTGTATTCGGTCCTGGTATCTAAAGGTGGTTCTATTATAAAAGGATGTGGAGCATGCTCATACTTGCGCATTATTTTTGAACCTGAGGGAATTGGCGTTTCAAATACATAATTATAAACACACTTTCCGACAAGAAGACATTCCTTACATTCTTTACCTTTGAAAGGGCAAACAACTTTACGGAAGGTATTGCCAAATGCTCCCCTGATGGTTGAACCTTTATATTGTGGTAATATAATCTCATCGGTCGTACGGTAAACAATGCTAACGCGGGCTATCTCCATTTTTAGTATGGGAATTATACTTCATTTATTATATATGTCAATATTTAGATGAATGACTTGCATTATTGTTTGTTTTATCTATAATTTCTTTAATGCAGGAGATTATTACTATTATTGGTCCGACTGGTGTGGGTAAGACTGAGGTCGCAATAAAAATTGCCGAGCAGTTTAATGGTGAGATAATATCTGCAGATTCAAGGCAGGTTTATAAGTATTTGAACATTGGAACTGCAAAGCCAACTCCAGAGCAAAGAAAACGTACGGTTTTCCATCTGATTGATTTTTTGGAGCCTGATGAGAATTATTCCTGCGGAAATTTTGCCCGTGATGCTGAAAGGTTGATTGAACAAATTGTAGCAAAAGGCAGATTGCCGATTGTTTGTGGCGGGACCGGTCTGTATATTCGTGCGCTATTTAATCCCCTGCACCAGTTACCACAGGCAGATAAAGAACTAAAAACGAGATTGCAGGATATGTTAAAAGAGAAAGGGCTTGATTTTCTTTATAAGAAATTGCTCAATATTGACCCGGAGTGGGCAAAACGAATAGGACCAAAAGATAAGCAGAGGATTTTGCGGGGGCTTGAGGTATATGAAATCACGGGCAAACCTTTGACCGCATTGATAAAAAAAGAAAAACAAAAGGCAAAATATAAACCAAAATATATAGGTCTTATTCTACCCCGTGATGAATTGTATAAAAGGATTGATGAGCGTTATGAGAAGATGATTGAGCAGGGATTGGTTGATGAGGTCAAAAATATTTTAAAAATGGGATTCAAACCTGATTGCTATGGCCTGCGGACGATTGGTTATAAAGAGATTGTAAAATATTTACAGGGTGAATGGGATTTGGAGACTGCAATAGAAAAGGCAAAACAGCATACAAGAAATTTCGCCAAAAGGCAGATTACATGGTTTAAGAAAATTCCAGAAATTAACTGGTACAATCCTGTTAATTTGCATGGTGAAAGTGTTTTAGAAAATTTAATTAAGAAACTATCGGGTAAACGTTTTTAGCTTATCCTTTACAATCTTTTCTACTAACTCAATCTCCTGCTCTATTGTTAAGTTTGTTGTATCAATTACTATGGCATCATCGGCTTTTTTTAAAAGGGAATGTTCTCTGCTGGAATCGTAGTCATCACGGTATTTTAAGTTATTTAACGATTCTTCAAGACTGATATTTATTCCCTTTTCCAGTAATTCTTTCCTTCTCCGCTCAGCCCTTGTTGGCAAATCTGCATCCATAAATATCTTCACCTGGGCATCAGGGAAGACCACGGTCGTCATATCCCTGCCTTCACAAACGATATTTTTTCCCTGGGCAATTTCCCGCTGTTTTTTTACCATCCATTCCCGCACTTCTTTTATTGCCGAGATTGGTGAAACAAGTTGATTGACTTCAGGGCTACGGATTTCTTTGCTTACATCTTCACCGTCAAGAAAGACTCTTAGTTCATCATTATGCTGAGCCAGTTCAATCGTGGTGTTTTCCAGTAATCGATAAACAAGTTCAAAATCTATGTTATCATCTTTTGTTTTTTTAATACGGAGATATTTCAGGGTAAACGCCCGATACATTGCACCGGTATCGAGATAAAAAAAATTTAATCTTTTTGCAACGCCTTTTGCGGTTGTGCTTTTGCCTGAACCAGCCTTGCCATCGATGGCAACAACAAAACCGGACATCAAAATTCTTTCAAACCGAGTTTTGAGTAGTATTGTTTATAAAAATTGCGGTATTCTCCACTCTGGGCATTTTTTAACCATCGTTGATTTTTACGATACCACTCAATTGTTCTTTTGAGACCGGTCTCAAACGAGACTTTTGGATGCCAGCCTATCTGCCTTCTGATTTTGCTCAACGAGAGCGAATACCTTCTATCATGACCAGGTCTGTCTTTTACAAATGTGATCAGACTTTCAGATTTGCCAAGGAGTTTGATGATGTATTTCACCACATACAGATTCGTTAATTCATTTTCACCACCGATGTTATAGATTTCGCCGATTTTCCCCTCATGAAATACCAGGTCAATAGCTTCACAGTTGTCCTCTACATATAACCAGTCGCGAATATTCATTCCATCACCATACACAGGAACTTTTTTATTATTCATGGCATTTAATATGACCAGTGGGATGAGTTTTTCAGGGAATTGATAGGGACCATAATTATTTGAAGAACGGGTGATGAGAACGGGAAGACCATGGGTTTTATAGTAAGAAATTACGAGCATATCGGCTGCCGCCTTGCTTGCTGCATAAGGGCTTGAGGGGTCGAGCGGACTATCTTCACGAAAACTGCCATGAAGGATTGAACCATAGACTTCATCAGTTGAAATTTGCAAAAATTTTTTGACATGATACTTTAAAGAGAGATTCAACAATACCCCCACACCGACGACATTTGTCTTGATAAAGGGTGCCGGACTCAAGATACTTCGGTCTACATGGGTTTCTGCGGCAAAATTTATAACTGCATCAGGCCGGAATTTATCGAATATCCTGCGCATGACTGACGCAGAACTGATATCGGCGCGGACAAAATGATAATTTCCCTTTCTTTCTATACCTTTTAAGTTTTCCAGATTGCCAGCATAGGTTAGTTTATCAACATTCAGGATTTTATAGTATGGATGTTTGCTATTAAAGTATCGGATGAAATTCGAACCGATGAAACCACAACCACCAGTGATTAATACTCTCATAATAGTTTAAATTTTTGGATTCTGAATTTTGGCGCTAATAGATTATCCATCTTTCCTTGCCCAGTCATAGGGAATGTCTGAACCATGGGGTGGTTTTCGATATTCGTCAGGATTCTTATAATTATAGCATTCAGTGACGATATTCAGGATAATACATTCTTCTTCACTGATACATTTAAAACCATGCCAGATTAATTTAGGGATGTGGACGAGAATATGATTGTGCTCACCAACAAAAAACTCATTGATAATGCCACGAGTCGGGCTGTCTTCACGGTCGTCATAGAGAACAATCTTTGCCATTCCTTTTATAACCGTCATATTATCGTTTTGTAATTTATGGTAATGCCAGGCTTTTACTACACCAGGATAGGCAGTGGTGATATAGACCTGCCCGAATTTTTCAAAGCATTCATCATCCTGGCGGAGCACTTCCATGAGTCGACCCCGCTCATCGGGTAATAGTCTCAGGTTTTTGACTTTAACGCCACTGATCAATTCTTTACCTTTGAAGCCAATTATCTCTTTCATTCTACAATCTCCACAAAACTCTGGTCACCAAGATAGAAACGGTGGCTGCGCGGTGATGTATTCGTCTGATTTATTACCACATTCTTTCCAATTATTGAACGGTCAATTCTCTTGTTGAGATTAAAGATTTTTGCTCCTTCCATAATAACGCTGCATTCCACTTCTGAATTTTCGATAATAACATTATTACCAACTGATGTAAATGGTCCAATAAAGGCATTTCTGATGAATACATTATCACCGATTACTGCCGGACCACGAATCACACTCTTTTCAATCTTCGTACCTTTGCCGATGACCAGTCTTCCATTCATTACGGTATCAATCAATGTGCCCTGATTCAGTGGTTCAATATCTTCAAGGATTAAGAGATTGGCTTCAATTATATCTTCAGGCTTTCCTGTATCCTTCCACCAGCCTTTTACACGGTCAGACAGGACCTGATAGTTATTATCAAGAAGCCACTGAATCGCATCAGTGATTTCAAGTTCATTGCGCCAGGATGGTTTAATATGTTCAATTGCAGTGAAGACATTTTTGTTAAATAAATAGACTCCGACAAGGGCTAAATTAGATGGTGGTTCTTTTGGTTTTTCGATTAGCCTTTTTACTGCGCCACTTTCATCCACAACTGCAACACCGAATTCCTGAGGATTATTAACTTCGGTAAGCAGGATGAAAGCGTCAGGCTGGAGCCTTTTAAATTTTTCTACAAACTCATTTACTCCTTCTTTCAATATATTATCACCAAGATACATAATAAAAGATTCATCCTTGAGAAAATCATAAGAAATTTTAATTGCGTGGGCAAGTCCAAGGGGTACGGGCTGATAGATATATTCAATCCTGATATTCCATCTCGAGCCATCACCGACGGTATTTTTGACTTCTTCTTTCGTTTCACCAACCACGATGCCGATTTCTTTTATGCCGGCATTGACAAGTGATTCAATTCCGTAAAATATTATCGGTTTATTCGCAATTGGTATGAGTTGTTTGGCACTTGTGTAAGTCAAAGGCCTGAGTCTTGTGCCAAAACCGCCTGAGAGAATGAGTCCTTTCATTTTAATTTTTTTGATTATAATGATAATTTGAGAAAAGTCAAGTTTTTTATTTCGACTCATCAAAAAAAGATGATTGGTCAGGAAAAACAGGGAGATTAGCGGTTAGGATGCACTGATACTATCGCGGCTGGAAGCCGCTCCTACATTTACAAGGATATTATCGCGACTGGAAGTCGCTCATCCAGGTTTCGGAATTTGCAAAGCTAAAGCCTTGCCCTACATTTGATGGGTATTCGCAAGGCTAAAGCCTTGCCCTACATTTAATTTTGAATGTGTGAATAAAACTATAAAAATGTAGGGCAAACCTTCAGGTTTGCTTAATATCTTGCCCTGTATTGCCTTACAAACTGGTAATGATTTTATTGCGACTAAAAGTCGCTCATACAGGAAAGACAATTAAAAATGGAGAGGACTCTGTTTTGTATTTGCTTGTTGACTTCAGGTTAATTTTTGTTAAAATATGTCATGCGCAAGATTGCAATCTGTAACCAAAAGGGTGGAGTGGGCAAAACCGCTACAGCTGTGAATCTATCTGCCGGTCTTTCTCTTGCTGAAAAACGGACCATCCTTGTTGATTTCGATCCCCAGGCAAATGCTACAAGTGGTGTGGGTATTGATTACAAGAGCCTTGAACTTTCTGTCTATGATTGTCTTTTTGAGCCCGAGCTCGTCCATAAGGCGATTATTAAAACAAAATGGCTGAATTTATCGGTTTTACCATCTACTCCGGATCTGGTTGGTGCAGAAATTGAACTTGTATCTGAGAACGAACGGGAAAAAAAATTGAAAAATGTCTTAAACCTGATTGATGCCGATTACGATTTCGCAATCATTGATTGTCCCCCTTCATTAGGACTCCTCACCCTCAACGCACTTGTTTCCTGTGATAGTGTGATTGTGCCGATCCAGTGTGAGTATTATGCCCTTGAGGGGCTTGAAAAGTTGTTGAAGACATTGAAGACCGTAAAGGAAAATCTAAATTCTAATTTAAAAATAGAAGGAATTCTTTTAACAATGTATGATGGTAGACTGAATCTATCAAAAGATGTAGTCGAGGAGATTAAAAAACATTTTGCCGGTTCGGTTTTTGAGACAATAATTCCTCGTTCGGTCCGCATTGCCGAGGCACCATCATTTGGCAAATCTGTCTTGCATTACAATATTTCTTCGCCGGGTGCCCAGGCATATCTCCATTTAACGAAGGAGATTTTAAACCATGCGCAAAAGAGCACTGGGTAAAGGGATTGAAGCACTGATTTCTAAAGAAGAAAAAATAGTCCTTCAGGAAGGATTCAGGATGATTCCAATATCAGAAATCGAGCCCAATCCTTATCAGCCACGGGAAAAGATAACCGAGGAGAGTGTCAGAGAACTGGTGAATTCAATAAAAGAAAAGGGTGTAATTGAACCAGTAATTGTGAAAAGATATAATGACAAATACATCCTTGCTGCTGGCGAGCGACGCTTTCGTGCTGCACAACTTGCTGGTTTAAAAGAAATACCGGCAATCGTCAGGAATTTGACCGAACAGGAATTGTTGGAGATTGGTTTGATTGAAAACCTCCATCGTGAAGATTTAAATCCAATAGAAGAGGCATTTGCCTATGAACAACTGAATAAAAAATTCAATCTCACCCACGAGCAGATTGCACAGATTGTGGGTAAAGACCGCTCAACAATTACCAACATTTTGAGACTTTTGAGCCTGCCAGAAAAAATTAAAGAATATTTGAAGCAAGGTTTGCTCCAGGAGGGACATGCCCGGGCAATCTTAGCCCTTGATGATGAAATAAAGATGCTTCAGATTGCCGAGAAGATTGTATCAGAACACCTTTCTGTCCGTGAGGCAGAGAAGTTGGTAAAAAAATGGATAAAACTGCCAAAGATCAGACCCGGAAAAGAGAAAGAGCCGAATCTATTAATTCTGGAAGATGAGTTATCAAAGATTTTACGAACCCGGGTTACCCTGGAATGGAAACGAAATAAAGGTAGAATAACGATTTTCTGCATGAGTCTCGATGATTTTAATAGAATATATGAACTTTTACGAAGGTTGAAAAAGATTTAAAAAGGAGGTAAGATGTATAAGGGTTCTTATGTGGCAATCGTCACACCTTTCAAGGATGATGCACTTGATGAAAGTGGCCTGAGAAAAAATTTAAAATTCCTTATTAATAACGGTTCAGATGGTATTGTTGCCTGTGCAACGACCGGTGAGAGTCCTGTGCTCAGTGATGAAGAGTATGAAAGGGTAATAAATATCTGCCTTGAAGAGGCTGATGGAAAAATTCCTGTGATTGCTGGTGCCGGCACGAATTCAACTGTAAAGACGATAAAGATTGCACAGAAAGCCCGAAAGATAGGCGCAAATGGATTACTCATAGTGACGCCGTATTATAATAAACCTACCCAGCAGGGACTGTATCAACACTATAAAGCGGTAGCGAGTGAAACTGATTTGCCAATAATAATATATAATGTCCCTGGCAGGACCGGGGTTAATATTCTACCACAGACTGTTGCGCGTCTGGCAAATGATTGTAAAAATATTGTAGGGATAAAAGAAGCAAGTGGCAATCTTGACCAGGTTTCAGAACTGGTATCACTAATCGGTGAGGGTTTTGATATACTATCCGGTGATGATTCGCTCACCCTGCCGATGCTGGCGATTGGTGCTAAAGGTGTTATTTCGGTCATTGCCAACATTTTTCCCAGGGATGTTTCAGATATGTGCAAATTTTTCTTTCAGGGACGATTTGAAGAGGCAAGGAAGCTCCATATCAAAATGTTTCCCGTGATCAAGGCATTATTTGTGGAGACAAATCCGATTCCAGTAAAAAAGGCGATGGAATTAATGGGAATGCCAGCAGGAAACCCGCGATTACCACTCGTATCGATGAGTGAAGATAATGTGGCAATCTTACGTAAAAGACTTATAGAATATGGAGTTAAATTATGCTAAAGATTGTTGTCTGTGGTGCCGCAGGAAGGATGGGGCGCGAGATTATCAATCTCGTTCAGAAATCTGCAGATATTAAGATAATTGCCGGTGTCGAAGAGAAATCACATCCTCTGGTAAATAAGAAGATTGACGACATCTTTATCCATGACGATTTATCTTCTATGATTGCAGAAGTGGATTGTGTGGTGGAATTTACAAACCACACCGCAACCATGGAAAATTTGAGAAAATCTTCTGATTATAGAAAACCCTATGTCATCGGAACTACGGGCTTTTCCACCACTGAGATAGAAGAGATAAAAGAATTTTCAAAATCGTTTCCTATTTTTTTAAGTCCTAACATGTCATTAGGTGTAAATCATCTCCTCCGTCTGGTGCGGGATACCGCTCAGATTCTTTCTGATTATGAGATTGAGATAATTGAGACCCACCACCGGGCAAAGAGGGATGCGCCTTCAGGAACTGCATTAGCAATCGCTGATAAGATAAAAGAAGCAAGACCAGGAATCAATATCATCTACGGTCGGGAAGGCATAGGCGAAGGTCGAAAAAAAGAGGAAGTCTGCATAAGTGCGGTTCGGGGCGGTGATGTTGTTGGCGAGCACCGGATTTTATTCTTTGGTAACGGTGAATTTCTTGAGTTAAGACATTATGCTACAAGTCGACAATGTTTTGCATCGGGAACGCTTGAAGCAGTAAAGTTTATCGTTAAACAGAAACCAGGGTTATATTCAATGCAGGATTTGTTGAAATATGCTACAACCGAAATTCATTGACAAAACGATTTTGTTTTATATAATGAATCGTGATTAAAAGGAGGCAGTCTTGGTCTGGAAAAGTGGTATAACCTTGATTGAACCGAATCATATTGTAACGAGGGGTTATCGTCAGGAGGATTTGATAGGCAGTGTGCCTTTTGCATCAGTCTTTTTTCTTCTTATAAAAGGAAGGCTTCCCGATGAAAGAGAAGCGAGAATGATGGATGCAATAATCACTTCTTCTGTTGACCACGGCACAACCCCGCCTTCCACCCATGCGACAAGAATTGTGGCATCAGCCGGTGTGCCTCTACCTACAGCGGTCGCAGCAGGCATCCTGGCTGTTGGTGATGTCCACGGTGGAGCGATAGAAGATTCGGCACGGATTTTACAGGAATGGGTTAAAAAGATGAAGAAAGAAAACTGGAGTTATGAACAGACCGCCCGGGATTTGCTCAATAACTTAAAATCTGCAGGAAAATATATGCCGGGCTTTGGACATAGAATTCATACTGCAGATCCAAGGACGAAAAAACTCTTCGCCCTCGCCGATGAGCTGGGTATCACCGGTGATCACATCAGATTGACAAAGGCGATTGAAGAGGAATTTGCAAAGACGAAAGCCCTTCCTGTAAATGTTGATGGAGCGATTGCTGCGATAATCTCGGATATGGGATTTGACTGGCGGCTGGGCAAGGCATTTTTCCTGCTTGGCAGGTGTGCGGGACTTATTGCCCATGCATATGAAGAAATGACCAGGGAGAAACCGATGCGCCGGATGTGCGAGCAGGAAGTTGAGTATGATGGTCCATGGGAAAGAGACCTGGCCAAAAATGTTTAAAATTTTGTCTATGCAGGATGGGATAAAATGACAATAGTTGAAAAAATACTGGCAAGGGCGGGGGGAAAGAAAAAGGTCATCCCTAATGAAATTGTGATGGCCAAGGTAGACGTTGCAATGTCCCATGAGAATGCTGATGTCGTTTTGAAATCCTTCCAGGAGATAGGTGTAAAAAAGGTATGGGACCCTGAAAAGATTGTCATCCTTTTTGACCATCGGGTTCCGGCAGAATCAGAAAAAACTGCCACTACTCACAAACGGATAAGGGAGTTTGTGAGAGAACAGGGGATAAAACATTTTTATGATTTAAAGGAAGGTATCTGCCACCAGATTCTGCCCGAATTCGGTCATTGTCGCCCTGGAGAAGTCCTGGTTGGTACTGATTCTCATACTACAACCCATGGTGCCTTCGGCACATTTGCTACTGGCATCGGTGGAACAGAAATGGCAGGAGTTTGGGCAACAGGAGAGTTGTGGTTAAAGGTTCCGGAATCTATCAAAATCATTGTTAAAGGCAAGTTCCGCAAATATGTTTCTGCAAAAGATTTGATTCTTTATATAATCGGACAACTAAAGGCGGACGGTGCTGATTACAAATCGGTTGAATTCTGTGGTCCAGCGATCTCAGAGATGTCAATAGCTTCAAGAATGGTTCTGACGAATCTTTCAATGGAAATGGGTGCAAAAAATGCCTTTATATTACCCGATGAAAAGACAATCGAGTTTGTTAAGAGCACAACGAGTAAGCCCTTTGAAGTGGTGTTGCCTGATAAAGATGCTGAATATCTGGAGACCCTGGAATACGATGTCTCTGATCTACCCCCACAGATTGCCTGCCCCCATTCTGTTGATAATGTCAAACCAGTGAGAGAGGTTGCCGGGTTAAAAATACATCAGGTGCTGATCGGTTCTTGTACAAATGGCCGGCTTGAAGACCTGGCGGTTGCTGCAGAAATACTCGAGGGTAAAAAAATACATCCTGATGTTCGGCTTTTAGTAATTCCTGCCTCAAGAAAGGTTTATCTTGAAGCATTAAAAGCCGGATATATTGAAATATTTTTAAAGGCCGGGGCACTCATATTAAATCCAGGATGTGGACCATGCCTTGGTGCTCATCAGGGTCTGCTTGCAGCCGGTGAAGTATGTGTTTCTACTACCAATCGTAATTTTAAAGGCAGGATGGGTAGCCCTGATTCTTTTATTTATCTGACTTCACCAGCAACTGCAGCAAAATCAGCGCTTACGGGTGAAATTACAGAACCGCTATGAACTATCAAATGATAGAATATTTGGTAACGAGCTTTATAAACAACGGAGTTATCCATGATAAAGGGTCGGGTTTATAAGTTTGGTGATAACATAAATACCGATGATATCTATCCTGGTCGATATCTTTCCATCACGACTGACCGAGAAGAAATGGCTAAACACTGCTTTGAACTTGCCTATCCTGATTTTTTAAAGACAGCCAGACCAGGTGATATCATTGTCGCAGGAAAGAATTTCGGGTGTGGTTCTTCAAGAGAACAGGCGGCTACCTGTTTGAAATACTTTGGAATAAGTGTTGTAATCGCTGAATCCTTTGCAAGGATATTTTATCGGAATGCAATAAACCTTGGCTTACCAATATTGATTGCACCAGGGATAACAAAAAGAGTCGAACACGGCGATATGCTTGAAGTGGATTTGGAAAAGGGAATCGTAAAGAATTTAAGAACGAATGATGAAATAAAGACGATTCCCCTGCCGTCGTTCATCCTCGAAATCCTGAGTGAAGGGGGATTAGTACCATATTTGAGAAAAAAATTGGGTTCAGGTGAAAAGGGGGGAAATAAATGAGATACAGGCTGATAAAAGACGAGATTGCTTATACCGGCGAGCAATTGAGAAGCAATTTCGCCTATACCACTTTTGGTATTGTCGGTGATTCAATAGTGGCATTCTGTGGGCCATGTGATGTAAAACTTAAAGAGATGGTCGACATCGAAGACCTGAAAGCCGGTAAGGCAATCTACTCAGAGTATATGCTCCATTTTATTGTCGAGCATTACGATACAGATATTGAAAAAATTATTCTTCGCCAGATTCTCCTTACATGTATTGTACGGGATGCAATAAATGAGATAAAGGGGAAACTCATAGTAAAGAGGGTGAATTCTGATTTATATGAGGACGATGCAAAATTATCAATATCTGTTGCCACGGTATCGCCCCTTTCATCTTTGATACATTTCGGTATAAATATTACATCTACCAATACCCCGGTGAAGACTAAGGGTCTTAAGGACTATGATATTGAACCTTATGAATTTGCTAATCTAGTCATGGACAGATATACGAAAGAAATCGATAAAATAAACATTGCAAGGTGTAAAGTGAAGTGGGTGCAGTGATTTAAATTCATTGTTTTTCTCAAAAAGGATTTCTGCCCGCATTTGTATAAGGGGCTGGTTAATGAAAAAAGAATTTTTTGCACTGGAACTGACTGATAGCATGTTTCAATAGCCATTAACGACTAACCTATATATGGGCGGTTATATCAGAGAGATATTTACTTCTATACAGGGTGAAGGAATAAGGGTTGGTCAGCGGATGGCATTTGTGCGTTTTTTAGGATGTAACCTATCCTGTAACTACTGCGATGTTCCGGAGTGTCAGAAAAAAGATGGTCCCTTTTTATATAATAGAAAAATTTACCCAAATCCTGTGGGGCTGGATTTTATTTTAGATAAAATTACCGAACCTGTAGTTGCAATTACCGGTGGTGAACCTTTGCTCCAGCCTTTATTTTTACTCGACCTCTGCAATGAATTAAAAAAAATGAATAGAATTATCTATCTTGAAACCAATGGCACGCTCCCCGGTGCATTTGAGATGGTCGCAGGAAAGGTTGATATCGTGGCACTCGATTTCAAGATACCTTCTGCCACAGGAAGACCAGGAATGTGGAAAAAACATGAAGAGATTCTTAAACTGGCAGCAAAGAAAGAAGTCTTTGTAAAGATGGTTATAAACGAAAACCTAATACCGAGAGAACTTGAATATACTGTTTCAATAATAGAAAAAGTAGATAAAAATATTCCACTTGTGATTCAACCGGTATTTGGCAGAAGAATTTCTAACCTTCTCGATATTCAGAAAAAAGCAATGGAAAGATTGAAGGATGTGCGGATCATTCCGCAGGTGCACAAATATCTAAAGCTGGAATAATATACAATAGATTATTTTAAATTATCCCTGTGCTACGGTGTTTTTCAAGGATATTTTCTGCCAGCGCATCAAGTGCTTTAAAATCCTCTAACTTTGGATAACCTTTTGCAATGACCGGCGGTATCAGTTCAACTTCAAGATTAGAAATCATTTCTTTTATCATTTCAGGCATCCTGCCACCCCAGGAATAAGAGCCGATTATTGAAGCAAATCTTGCCTTTGGTCTGAGTGCATTACACAGATATACTGCATACACTGCAGCAGGATGTGGACCTGTGAGTACGGTTGGCGTTCCAATGACAATCGTTGCAGTATCAACAATTGCCATAGCAAGTTCACCGATATCAGTTTTTGTTAAATTGAAAGGTTTAATGGTGATATTTCTTTTCATCACCGCATCAATAAAGTACTCAGCCATTTTCTCAACACTGCCATGCATTGAGACATAAGGGAATACTATCTCATTTTTAACATTATCCGATGTCCAGTCTCTATAGGCATTGATGATGAATTCAGGTTTATGATAAACAGGACCATGGCTTGGTGCGATGATATCAATTTGGAAATTTTTTAATTTTTCCAGATGTTTCTGGATGTTTTTCCTGAATGGCATCATAATTTCTGCATAATATCTCTTTGCAGCTGCATAAACTTTTGCCTCGTCGATTGCGTATAAATCGCTTGTAGCAAGATGTGAGCCAAAGAGGTCACATGGGAATAAAATTCTGTCCTCTTTAAGATAGGTTAACATTGTCTCAGGCCAGTGAACCCAGGGTGCAAAGATGAATTGCAAGGTGCGGTTACCAAGGGATAAAGATTCATTATCCTGGACTTCTATAAATTTATCTTCGGGAATCAAAAGTAAGTCTTTCAACATTCCTTTGCATTTAGCGTTTGTTACAACCTTTGCCATGGGGAATTCCCTTAAAACCCTTGGTATACCACCGGAGTGGTCCTGTTCAGCGTGGTTGGATATGACATAATCAATCTTTTGAGTATTGATTTTTTTCAAATTTTCAATCAATTCATTTTCTTTTGATGGATCAACAGCGTCAATGAGTGCAATTTTTTCACTACCAATGATTAAATAAGAGTTATAGCTTGTGCCATCGGGTAAGGGAATTAACTCATCAAATAGTCTCCTGTCCCAGTGGTTTACGCCGACGGCATAAATTTTTTCTTTTATTTCTCTTATGTGCATCAGACCTCCGTTTCGAAATAAAATCCTGTAAATTTATTTCTCTTCAATATATGTTGTTGCAGTTTTTGGAACTTTCAGTTTCAATTCTTTATGGTAAAAATCGTATGTTAGAGGTTCAGCGTTTTCATTAATTATCTCTGCGTCAACAATTTTACCGATGAACATTGTATGTGTCCCGCAATCTATTGAATTCACAACTTCACACTCGATAAATCCAATTGTATGGTCAAGGATTAATGGTGCACCGGTCTTTCCCAGTTTATAATTGACTCCTTTGAATTTGTCAATTTCCCTGCCAGATTTAAAACCAAACTGTCCGATGAATTTTGGTGGTGTATCTCTGGAGAGTATGGCGATGGAAAAGACCTTGCTTGACGATATAAACTCATGGGTTAGATTCTGTTTATTAATAGAAATGCCCATCTGGGGTGGCTGGGAAGTTATCTGGAATACCGTATTTACAATCTGTCCGTTTATCTTTCCATTTTTTCGGGAACATACAATGTATATTCCATAAGAAACCCGATGAAGAACTTTGACATTCATATAAATTTCTGGAGTCTTTTTATAATCTCTTCCTTGGGGACGGCCCCAACGATTTCATCAACGACCTTACCATCCTTGAAAATCTTCATATTGGGAATTGACATGATTTTGTATTCTGCGGTTTTTTGAGGATTTTCTTCAACATTTATCTTGGCTACTTTCAATTTACCTTCGTATTCTTCAGCAATTTCATCAATCGTCGGTGCAATCATCCGGCAGGGTCCACACCAGGGTGCCCAGAAGTCAACCAACACCGGTAGATTTGACTCTTTGACTTCTTTATCAAATGTTGCATCAGTGAGATGTATTACGGACACTTTACCCCCTGAAATATGCTTTAGAATACCTGCTCCACTGCTTTTACTTCTGGTAAGGCATCTTTCAATCTCTTTTCAATTGCCATCTTAAGCGTAAGCATGCTCATTGGACATCCACCACAGGCACCGGTTAGCTTCACCTTCACTACCCCATCAGGTGTGATATCGACAAGTTCCACATCACCACCATCCATCTGGAGATTCGGTCTTATTTCGGCAAGTATTTGCTCGACCCTTTCTCTCATTTAAACCCCCTTTTTATAAGTTTACCATATTTTGATTAAATAACAACAATAAAAGTTTATTTTCTACCACCAAGCATAACCAAAAAAAACTTGATGTCAAGATTGACAACATTCTAAAAATACCTATAATCGATTTATGTGCTGGGTTGATATTGTAATTTTGGTTATCATAATGGCATTAATGATACATGGACTTATTGTTGGTTTTATAAGGGGTATATTTGACATCGCGGGTATTGTTGTCGGTATTTTTCTTGCTATTGAGTATTCAGAAAGATTGAAGATTCCTAAATATTTGGCGTTCGTATTGATTTTTTTAGTTTCAGTGATAATTATCTCGCTCACAGGCAGACTTTTTTCACGGTTGATTCATCTTACACCATTGGGAATAATGGATAGGTTGATGGGCGGGGGGCTCGGTTTTATTAAAGGAATATTTTTCAGTTTTGTCTTTATAATCTTTTTGTTCCTGTTGAACAAAGGACAGGCAATGGAGAGATGTGAAATTGCACCTTTGATTTTAAAAGGTGGAACATCGATATGCCAGTTATTGCCGGAAAAATGGTATAAATGGTTGAAAAAGATAACAAAGAAGCAGGAACGTTTAAAGGCAAAATATAATTATGAGAATTATAACCTTTGCATCGGACTTTGGCAATAAAGACTGGTTTGTCTCCGCAGTCAAGGGTGAGATTCTCAGGATAAATCCTTCAGTCCGGATAATTGATATAACCCATGAGCTAAATCCTTTTGATATAAAGAGTGCGGCTTTTGTTTTAAAAATGGTTTATAGAAATTTTCCCGAAGGAACCATACACCTTCTTGTTGTCGACCCCGGTGTGGGAAGCAAGCGAAAACCTCTCGCAGTCTTTTCAGATGGATATTTTTTTGTAGGACCTGATAATGGGGTATTCTCCTATGTTTATAAGAAGCCGCTTGTATATGAAATAAAGACTCCTCGAGGAATAAGCGCTACTTTCCATGCCCGTGATGTATTCGGGCCCATAGCAGCCAAAATAAGTCTGGGTATTGATTTAGAACATCTTGGACGCAGGATAAATAGATTTAAAAAATTCCCCTTTCCCGAGGCAAGATTAAAAAAAGATAAAATTTATGGCGAAATCATTTATATAGACCGTTTTGGTAATCTACTAACCAATATTCCCAGCGAATTTCCATTAAAGAAAATTAGGATAGAAGGGGCTGGAGAGTTTAAAGTAAAAAAATTTTATGCGCAGGGCAAGCTGGAAAAGGCTTTCGGAATAATAGGAAGTTCTAATTTTTATGAAATTGCCTGTTTTAAAGGCGACGCCTCGGTAAAATTGAAAATAAAGGTCGGAGATAAAGTGACAGGAATTCTCATTTAATCTTGTTTTTTTATTCAGCGCGATTGAGGTTTACCTGTTACACAGTTTAATAACTTCTTCAATTGACTAACCACACTTTATAGAACTGGCTACTGTATTTGACTTTATAGCCATTGCGTGAAAAAAGTCCAGATTTTTCTTCGTAATATTTATCTATAACATACATCAGGGACCATTCCACTGATATACTATCCCATACAGCACATGAAATCTTTCTTTGAATTATCATTTCATTCAAATCATATCTCCACAGAGGTAGTGTTTTTTCCACAAGTTCATACCATGTCGAGGATAGTAGTTTCTTTTTCTCTACATCGTTGGGATTTTTCAGTATATCCATTAATAAATAATATGGACCGATGAGTTCTTCATAATCAACGACCTTGAAACGTTGTGCCTCATTTGCGATATAATGTGGAGCATGGATGGGAAATCTATCTGGCGTATTCTCCTTTATGAATGATGCGACTTTTCTAACTTCATACCTCGGGATATAGCCAAAGCCTGTATAATAAGAGGGTTTTATTATCGAAGCAAAGATGAGAAACATTACGCCAATAAGTATAACTGGAAGCAAATTCTTTCTGGAAAACTTTAAAAATTTGTACAGATATGTCAGACTGAAGCCATTTCCAAGGCTCAATGGTAATAAAAGGTCAATCATATTATGTGGCCAGCAGGTTGTACTGATAAAAAGAAAAAATAATACATATCCTGAAAAGAGCAGTAATGGAAAAATGAAAAATTTTTCAGATTTTATTGCGTATAGAATTATACCGCTTCCACCTAGTAGCCATATGTAATTCAAATCGCGGACAAAGATTTCAAAAAATCTGGTTTTAAAAGAGACACCAATGCCTTTGAAAAAATGGAATGTCAGTAATTGATGAAAAGCAGGCTCTTTGAATTTTATGAGAAAATAACCCCAGGTAAATGCCGTTATCAGGGCAAAACCTATCAGGATAAAAATAATCGCACGCAGGTTGCGCTGAAAAAGAAAATATCCTGCGAGACTGAGTAAAATAATTAGACCGGAGAATTTTATTCCAAAACCTATCCCTGCAAGTCCACCAAGGGCTGCTGCATAAAAGGACGTCAACCTTTTATTAGCCACAAACCATAATATCAATACACTGAGAAAAAGGGTGAATATTTCACGCTCAAAGATATGATAGCGAAAAAGGAGTGAAGAAAAGCTGAATATGGTGATTACCAGCAATGCGATGTATTTATTGAATATACGCCGGACGATATCGAATAGAAAGAGCACGGTGATTGAAACGACCAGACCAGTAAATATCTCGGCTACGAGGTAAGAAACACCAAATATCTCATATAATAATGCAAGCAAATATTCTATCGTCGGTGGATGGACACAGAGTGTGTGAATAAACGGTTTTAAGCCTGATTTAAAGGCAAAGGCATGATACAGATATGCTGAATCCTCAAACCAGGCATAGGGATATATGAGACGGAAAAATCGCGGTAAAAACGCAATGAGAATTGCTAAAAACCACACAGAAGATTTGCTTTCTTAAAAAATAAATTTTTATTTTTTCTATGCTGGTATAACTTTGGAAATTTTATCTTTTCCATGGAGAGATAACTCTGTAGAGTTCTTGATGTTTAACCGGTTTATGTCTAAACGGTATTGAATTTTTAGACTGCCTGATAACTCTGGCGTGCTCTGTTTTTAAATCTCTGGCAGCGCCATAATTCAGGTTATCGTTATCAATAACTGACTCAACATTCATAACATTGATTGAATGAGTACTCTTATCAGGAAGTTTTTTCATATTTTTATTTTAATCAATTTTATGCCAATGTCAATAAATCGCAAAAGTTCCCCCCGGATATTGTGGGGTCAGATATTGTGGGGTCAAATCTCTACATTCTACAATATCGCCTTGACAGGTAACAATTTATGGATAAAATAGTGGCATGGCACGGGCATTAAGGATTCAATTTCCTAATGCGGTCTATCATATTACTTGTCGGGGTGTAGAACAGCGTTCTATTTACACGGACGACCAAGACCGGGAGAAATTTATTAATTTGCTTCAGCGGTCGTTAGAAGTTTATCAGGTATTATTACATGGTTTTATAATGATGGACAATCATTTTCATCTTTTAATTGAGACGCCTAAGGCGAATTGTTCGGAGTTTATGAGGTATTTTAATATTTGTTATACGGGTTATTTTAATTGGCGTCATCGGCGGTGTGGTAATTTGTATCAGGGTCGGTATCAGGCGTATTTAATAGATGTGGACAGTTATTTATTGGAGGTTTCTCGGTATTTGCATTTGAATTGTGTGCGGGTGAGGGGTTTAGAGAGATTAGGTTATCAGGAGCGTTGGCGTTATCTTCAGGGTTATCGTTGGAGTAGTTTAGGTGGGTATTTATGGGAGAGTAGGGTTTTGCCGTTTGTGGTTTATGATTTGATTTTAGGGATGGTTGGTGGTCGTGCTGGGTATCGTGATTTTGTTCGTGATGGTTTGCGGTGTGGAGTGGTGAGTCCCTTTACTGGGGTGCGGGCGGGTGTGATATTGGGTAGTGATGAATATGTAAAGAAGGTAAGAAGATATCTTAAGGGTGGTTCGGTGCGTGAGCAGCCTGGGTATCGGGAGATAGTGTTGAATCCGCTTGAGCC
>JAOAFX010000020.1 GCA_026416055.1 Caldifarciminota bacterium | reverse complement strand
CACTGCCTCTTTCCCTGAGTCTGGGGTGACAGCATTCGGAGTTTAATTGGGCTCTCTCCGACATGGTCGGAGATCACCCATTTAGTGCTCTACCACCGCCACCGAACCTCAGAGACTGCCCCTAAAGGCATTTCGGGGAGAACCAGCTATCACCCGGTTTGGTTAGCCTTTCACTCCTACCCACAGTTCATCCGAGGATATTTCAACATCCACCGGTTCGGGCCTCCATTCCGTGTCACCGGAATTTCACCCTGACCATGGGTAGCTCACCGGGTTTCGGGTAATGCCCCGACCTACTAATGCGCCCTATTTGGACTCGGTTTCCCTACGCCTCCTTCCACTACTTTCATAGTGGAATTAAGCTCGCAGGTCAGGACAACTCGCCGGCTCATTATGCAAAAGGCACGCAGTCATTCAGCACACCTACCCGATTGCTCAGGTAGGGGCCAAACTCCTGCTGATTGTAGGCGCATGGTTTCAGGTTCTATTTCACTCCCCGCCAGGGGTTCTTTTCACCTTTCCCTCACGGTACTGGTGCACTATCGGTCATCCAGGAGTATTTAGCCTTACCCAGTGGTTTGGGCAGATTCACACAGGATCACCTATCCCGTGCTACTTGAGAATCCAGCCAGTGGAGATTCCTGGGATTTTGCCTACTGGGCTTTCACCATCTATGGCTCTCCTTTCCAGGAAGATTCGGCTATCCCGGAATTTTGTAACTCCACAACCCTCAGGACAGATTGGGTTCGGCTGGACCTCACAACCCCGACTGCACAACGCCTGTCCGCTTTTGCATGCAGTTCGGTTTGGGCTCCTCCGATTTCGCTCGCCGCTACTCTCGGAATATCTTTTCCTCGGGGTACTGAGATGTTTCACTTCCCCCGGTTGGCTTTCTCTGCCTGTGGCAGAGAATATCCTGTGTTTCCACAGGATGGGTTTCCCCATTCGGGAATCGCCGGGTCAACGGATGCTCGCTCCTCACCGGCGCTTATCGCAGCCTGCCACGCCCTTCATCGCCTCTGGATGCCAAGGCATCCCCACATGCGCCCTTAGTAACTTGAACCCACGTCCTTCCGCCAATTCTGTAAATTTTCAAAGACCAGTAATATGGCACAAGAGCCATATTAGTAAAATTCTTTTTCCCCTCGGCAATATATATTATAATGAATTTCTCAAAAAAGTCAAGAGTAAAAAGACACGAACCGAATTATATCCAATATTAAGACAAAGTCAACACCTGAATGTTTATTAAAAATAAATTCTCGCACCAAGGCCCCCTTCCACATCAAAGTCAGTGGAGGGCAAAAAGTTTACCACTGGATATATCTCTAAGAAGATACCAAACCTTGAGATAGTGTATTCAGCACCGCCGCCGATTCTGAGTCCTATATTCAGTTCTGTATCATTGGTAGTCTCATTTTCCCTGAATTTAAATCTTCCACCAATACCTATATAAGGCGTGAGATTTTTAATCTCCCGCTGCTCACCACTCATATCATCAGTCCATCTAAGCACTGTGGGAAAGAGGAACTGGTAATCACCAGTAATATGGAGCCTGGGATTATCGCCAAGTGACCAGCCGATATTACCTGCAAATGCTGAATTTCTTGTCATGATAAATTTTAAGGAGAACCCTGTAGGACTACCGATTATTATCCCTAAACCAAATTTTTCTCCAAACAGAAGGTTGTTAATGCAGACTATTAACAATAAAACATGTATAAGTTTATTCATAAGAATCTATTCTTAAAGGCATTAGTAAATAAATCAAATTTTCTAAACCTTTAGCTTTTATGAGTGCAGCAGTTGAGGGTGAAGTCAGTTGAAGAACTATATCATTACCAAGAGTGTGTCTTATTATTTCAAGCAGAAAACCAGCGTTAAACCATACCGACATCTTTTCACCTTCATAAAGACAGGGTACTTCTTCCTTTGCTTCGCCAAAATCGGCTGAAGAGGCAGATAATAAAAGTTTATCGCCAGAAAAGTCAAATTTTACACTTTTTATGCTCGGGCTTGAGACTAGTGAGACTCTTTTTAATGCACCTTCAAGGATATCCTTTTCAACAGTACAGATTCCCGGAAAGACTTTTGGTATTACGCTTTCATAGTTGGGATAAGGACCTTCTATCAGACGCGCAATTATACTGGTTGAAGAAAATTTCAGACCCACCATTCTCTCTTCAATAAAGAGTTCTACCGGATCTTCAGATTGGTTTATATCAAGCAAATCGAAAACTTTGGGCGGAACTATCAATTCACCATCTTCTGCTTTCAATTCCTTTCTATATAACGCCAGTCGGGCGCCATCGGTTGTTACCATATTAAGAGTATTATTTTTTAATTGTAAAAAGACCCCGTTCATTGCCCGCCGACTTACATCTTTTGAGACCATAAATATCGTGGAATCAACCATCTCATTCAATTCGCCAGCACTCAAGTTTATCCATCTGCGGGACGGGAAAGACGGGACTTCGGGAAACTCGTTATAATCAAGCGCAGGAATGTTGAACTGAGCGTTTCCAACATTTATTTGGAGATTCAATTCTTTAAGTTTAAAGTACATCTCTTCGACATTCGATTCTCTGGCAATTTCAAGAAGTTTTTTTCCGGGTAATAGTGCTTTACCTGCTTTTTTTAAATCACAGGTTAAACTTTTTTGGATAAAAATATCTAAATCGGTACCTTCAATATTTAATTTATTATCCTTTGCTTCAATGATTATATTCTGTAGAACGGTGTGAGTACTTTTTGGTGGGATTAATTTTACAATACTGGCAAGTGTTTTTTCAAAATTTACTCTGTTGATTTTAAATTCCATTTAGCGCCTCCTTAATAATAAACAATATTTTCTAAACTATTAAAATTTTTAATATTGTTGTAATAAATGTGGAAAAGTTGATAACTTAAAAATCTTCCCAAAAATCTTAAAAAAATAAAATAGAATATGTTAATAAAAATGTTTATAAATGATGGTAAGTTTAAATTATTTTTTCCAATTAGTAATATCAACATTTTATCAACAATTTATCTTCGCACTTATTCGCTCTAATAGCCTTGAAAATTCAAAGTCAGACTTTTTAAGTTGATCTATTTTTTCTATCGCGTGGATTACCGTACTGTGGTCTTTCCCACCAAGAAAAGCACCGATTTCAGAAAGAGAGAGGTTCAAATAATTTCGTAACAGATACATTGCCGTCTGTCTACCGAGGGCGATGCGCTGGGTTCGTCGTGCGCCTTTTAAGTCTTCTGGCGAACAGCCGAATTCATTACATATTACCTGAATGATCTTTTCTTTACTTACCTTGTAACCGTTTCCCAGCAAGTCTCTTAAAGCTTCTTCCGCAAGTGCCTCGTTAATCTCCTGTCCGGACAGTGAGGATATCGCAAGGAGACGAATAAGACAACCTTCTAATTCTCTGATGTTCGATTTGACCCGTGAAGCAATGTAATAAGCAACATTATTTGGTAATTTGACGTTCTCAAGTTCAGCTTTCTTCTGAAGAATAGCAATCCTTGTTTCCAGGTCTGGAGGTTGGATATCAACCACCAATCCGCCCTGAAATCTTGATGTGAGTCGTTCTTCCAGGGTCGATAACTCCTTCGGAGGACGGTCTGATGTCAATACAATCTGTTTACCCTGGGTATAGAGATAATCAAAGGTATGAAAAATTTCATCCTGTAGCCGTTCTTTTCCATAAATAAATTGAATATCATCAAGGAGTAAAATATCTTTATTACGATATTTCTTTTTAAATGACAACTGGTCTTTTTTCTGGATGGCATCTATCAACTCATTCATAATATTTTCTGCCTGGGTGTAATAGACATTAAGATTTTTATGCTGTTTATGGATAAAATTTCCTATGGCCTGCATTAAATGTGTCTTTCCCAGTCCAACACCTCCGTAAAGGAATAAAGGATTATATGCCTCACCAGGTGCTTCGGCAACAGCAAGTGCTGCAGCATGGGCAAGTTCATTGTTCTTGCCTACCACAAAATTTTCAAATGTATATCTTTCTTGAAGTTTAGTTCCGTCGTTGGATAAAATAATCCTTTTCTTTTTGACCACTGGACGATTCACTTCCTGATTTGCCGCCTTGAAGGATAGCCTCAAGCTGGCACCATTTAATGAATTTAGCGCTTCCTCAAGGATTTTTGAATAGTGCATCGTTATCCAATCAATGTGAAAATTGGTGGGCATCTCAACGAGTAAGACATCATCCTTCAACTCAATCCCTTTGCTTTGATTAAACCAGGTCGCAAAAGATTGAGGATGGATCCGATCTTTTATATAAGCCAGTATGTTCTGCCAGTATGTATTAGCCTGTTCAGTCATATTTCAGTTATCCACATTTATCCACAAAGTTATCCACATTTTTTTAATAAAACTCCTTGAGATTTCAAAGGTTTTTATTTTACTCGGAAAAATTTTCAAAAGTAATAAAACCATGCGGTTAAGTTTATCCAAAAGGCGCAAAAAGTCAAGCAGAAATAAAAATTTTTAAAAAAAAAATTGGCATAAGATTTGCATCACTTTATTTCGAATAAATTTTTGAAAAAAAAACTTCATTGACATTAAAAGAAAATCCGATATAATAATTTTGTGATTTTAATCTGCCTGTTCTCATGCTGTCTTACTGGACACGCAAGAATGCCATCTGTTGAATATGGAATGGCGAGTTATTATAGTGATGAATTTCATGGTAAAAAAACCGCATCCGGTGAAATTTATGACAAATGGGATTATACCTGTGCCCACAGGACTCTTCCTTTCGGAACAAAGATAAAAGTTACTAATCTTGAAAACAAAAAGAGTGTCATAGTGAGAGTTAATGACCGGGGACCCCATAAAGAAGGAAGGATTGTTGATCTTTCGTATATCGCAGCAAGGGATATAGATATGCTCACAAAAGGGGTGGTTAAGGTAAGGATAGAGGTAATAAAATGATTAAAATCATTGCACCTGCAAAGATAAACATCGGATTGACAATACTTGGAAAAAGGCCGGATGGTTATCATAATATTGAGACAACCCTCTCCACCATAAGTCTGAGTGATAAAATTTTTCTTGAGAAAGCTGAAAAAGAAATAGAAATAGTCAGCCCGGGGCTGAAGATTCCCAAAGAGGAAAATCTCTGTTATAAAGCAGCCCGGCTTTTCTTGAATACCTTCGAAATAAATTCCGGCATCAAAATTACTTTACAAAAAAATATACCGATCGGCGGAGGACTGGGTGGTGGTTCTACTGATGCCGCTGGTGTCTTGAAGGGAATGCGCGAGGTCTTCAATCAAAATATATCTGACGAAGAGTTAATGAATCTCAGCAGAAATTTAGGATGTGATGTTCCGTTTTTTATCAAAGGTGGTGCAGCGATTGCAAGGGGTGTTGGAGATGAATTGAAGTTTTTTAAGTTGCCAAAAATGAAATTAATAATTTATTATCCAGGTTATCCGATTTCTACGAAATGGGCTTATGAGGAATATGATAAATCAATCTTGACATCAGGTATAGAGGTGGATAATATACTTCTGGAGAAAAAAAAGAAGTCAAGAACAGGTATGAATATAGTGAATGACTTTGAAAAAATAGTTTTTAAGGCCCACCCGGATTTGCTTGATGTAAAGACAAATTTGCTCAATGCAGGTGCCTATATGGTATCACTCACGGGTAGTGGCTCCTGCCTTTATGCCGTCGTGGATGATAATATAAAAAAGAAAGTTATTAAATATTTATCTGGCATAGGCGCAATGTACTTTGAGGCAGAAACAGTGTGAAATAGTTTGGGGCGTCGTCTAATGGCAGGACCCAGGATTTTGGATCCTGTTGCGGAGGTTCGACTCCTCCCGCCCCAGTTTTTATAGAATATTTTTATAAAAAGGGGGCTGATTGGACAAAATAATGTTGTTTGCAGGGAGTGCAAGTTCAGAGTTAACACGAGAGATTGCCGGGATAATCGGTATTCCTGTGAGCAAAAGCACTGTTACAAAATTTGCTGATGGTGAGTTAAAGATCAAGATTGAGGAGAATATTCGCGGTCAGGACGTATTCATCGTTCAGTCCACAAGCCCGCCTGCAGAAAATTTATTGGAATTGTTGCTTTTTCTGGATGCGGCAAAAAGGGCTTCTGCAGAGCGGATTACTGCGGTCATCCCTTATTATGGCTATGCAAGACAGGATAGAAAGGATGAACCACGCGTTCCGATTTCTGCAAAGTTGATTGCAGACTTGCTTGCAGTAAGCGGTGCCCACAGGGTTCTGACCATGGACCTCCACGCTGAGCAGATTCAGGGTTATTTTAATATACCCGTGGACCACCTTTATGCGGCTCCGGTATTTATAGACTATTATCATCAAAAGGGAACAGAAAACTTTATCGTTGTATCGCCAGATGCGGGAAGAGTAAATCGGGTAAGGGCATTTGCACGTAGAATTGGCAAGGATGTACCGATTGCGATAATTGATAAAAGAAGAACCGGACCGAACCAGTCAAAAGTAGTAAATGTGATAGGTGATGTTAAAGGAAAGAAAGTGATAATTTACGATGATATGATAGATACAGGGGGAACGATAATAGACGCAGCTGAAGCACTTGCTGCCAAAGGTGTGCAGGAAATTTATGTGTGTGCGGTACACGGACTTTTTTCACGAAATGCAGTTGAACGTATTGAAGAATCTCCTATAAATGAAGTGGCAGTTACAAATACCTTGAAAAACGTCCGGGATATTATGGCTGAAAAAATAAAAATACTTTCAATTGCCGGGCTCCTGGCCGAGGCAATTAAAAGGATCCATAATAATGAGTCAATAAGTTCTTTATTCAAGGAGGTTGAAGAATGAAACTCGAACTTGAGGCATATTTATATGAACCACAGAAAAAAAATGATGTGAAGAGGATGAGACAGGAGGGAAAGATCCCAGGAATTTTGTATGGGCATAAAGAAAAGAGCAAAAGAATTTATGTAATGAAGAAGGAATTCGACAAGATCCTTGAAGTGTTGAAAAAGGAAGCGGTAACCGTAAATTTAAAACTGAAAGATAAGACTTATTCCTGTCTGGTAAAATCAATTCAGCGTAATCCAGTCGACGGCAAGTTGCTGCACATAGATTTTCAACACATAAGCAAGAAAGAAAAGATAAAAGCTTCGGTTCCCATTCATCTCATTGGTGAATCACCGGGTGTGAAAAAAGGTGGGTTGCTCGACCAGCATGTTTACGAAGTAGTAGTTCGTTGCCTGCCTGAACATATGCCCTCGCATATAGATGTTGATATTTCAAAACTTGATGTCGGAAAGACAATACACATTAAAGATATTGTAATACCGAATATTGAATTTGAATTGAAACCAGAGACTCCTGTAGTTTCAATACTGGCACCAAAAATTGAGAAGGCTGCACCAGTACAGGCCGCAGCAGCTGAGCCAGTTAAAGAAGAGGTGAAAGAAGAGAAAGCGAAAGAAGAGAAGGCAAAAGAGGAAAAACCAGCAAAGGAAGTGCCCAAAGGAAAATAGGCGCTTGACTATGTATTCAACCTTTGAAGATGGTAATCGTGGGGCTCGGTAATCCCGGTGCAGAATATCGCTGGACCAGACACAATACTGGATTTTTGTTCGTTGATTTTCTGGCAAAAAAATACAGAAAAAGATTTCGCAAACTTAAAGATTATGAAGAGACGATGGTCAAGATAGAAAATGAGAACATACGGCTAATTAAGCCGCTTTTATTTATGAATCGCTCGGGCGAGGTTTTGGGAAATTTAGTTGCAAACGGATTGATTATCCCTGGATTCATTGAAGGCAAGGCTAAATTAATTGTGGTCCTTGATGATATAAACCTGCCCCTGGGCAGGATGAGACTTCGGGCAAAGGGAAGTGATGGAGGACATCGTGGACTGAGGTCTATTATAGAGGCATTGAGTACCGAATTTTTTCCGAGGTTAAGAATTGGTATTGCAAACCAAGATTTATTTAAGCGGCAGATAAATGCTACAGAGTTTGTTTTAAGCCCGTTCAAAAAAGAGGAAAAAGAGATTATCAAACAGGTTATTTATAAAGCAATTGATGGAATAGAAATGCTTGTTGCTCAAGGATTTGAAAAGGCACAGAATTTCATTAATAGTGTTAATATTTTTCATGAGATAGGTGTCACGCAAAGCTGATTCTAATATTAGTTCTTTAGCAAATTTCGAAGAAATAACAGGATATACAAATGGCTCTTGAATTTAGATGTAGTAAATGCGGCAAAGAGATTATTGTCAAATATTTGAACCCCAAAGAGATAGCAAAATGCCCCATTGTAAATCCGAAGTTATTGTTCCAGATGATACGATACAAACCAACAAAGAACCTTTATATAAGCTTAAACTTCCTATAAAAAAAACAGTTTCCCAGTCCAGTCAGCAATTCAAGATAATGTTTCAAAAGTAATAAAACCATATCCAGGTATTTTACAAACAGGCATGCTTTTCATTATTTATTTTTTTCTTTGTATTTTTATTGACCGCAACCGGAATGTGTGCGGGATTCAAAATTAACAGCAGCAGGATATATATAATAATAAATCAAATTGCCCTAATCATAGTTCTTTGGTATGGATACAAACGCTCTGGAAAAAATTTTAAAGAAATTTTTGGTTTCCAATCATTAGAACGAAAAAACTGGTTTCCTTTTATTACCACCAACATAATAGTTTTATTTTTAAGAGGACTGTTAATTTTTCCAGCAATAATTTTTAATAAAAATATGTCAATTGAAGTGGAATTTTACAATAACATTATTAAAGAAATCATCCCTTATCACGAAATTACTCCATGGCAGGCATTTGTTTTTGTTGGATTAACAGGCCCAATCATAGAAGAAATGGTTTTTCGGGGGTTGCTTCTTAATGGCTATTTAAAAAGATATTCGGTAGGTACAGCTGTTTTGCTCTCATCACTTTTGTTTGCGCTCGCACATTCAAACCTATTCTTAATGATACCATAATTTATTTTAGGTAGTTTGCTTGCCTGGTTGTTTATTCTGACCAGAACCATACAACTGTGCATTTTTTCTCACATTATCTTCAATTTTACAGCGCTTGTTTATTGGCATCTTGTTTTACATTTCGTTGGAAAAGAATAAAAACTCATTTATTCTAATTTAGATCAAATTTTCGCACTAATAATAACGATTATGAGCATATCAGGAATTATCTTGGCACTATTTGTTCAAATAAAGTATACAAAAAAGAAATGGCTTATATTGGTAAATAGTTCCAAATAATTGAAAGGAAATAAATAAATTTTTATCGGCAAATTTCTATTTATTGTGTTCAGAATTTCCACCCCACATACACCAGCCATCATCTTTTTTGTCGTCAGTCTGAATACCATATAGATTACCATTATCGCAGGATACATAGATATAACCATTAGCAAGTAAATAATATACAAGAATAATAATCATACTATCAAGAGTCTAAATTGACAATCCACAAAATCTTTATCTGTTGACAGATTTTGATATCTGATTATACTTAAGTATGAAGAATGATAAGCAATTTAAGATTAACCTTGATGAGATAATCCGCACACTGAGTTCTGTGGCAATGACCTTGCGAGAAAATCCAAAAAAGGCACTGAAGTCATTAAGGAAGATAGGGAAAAATATTGATAGACAGATTCCTTATCGAGATGGACATATCCTCAGGGTTACAGAATATTCACTTGCAATCGCCGAAGAATTAGGTTTTAGCGAAGAAGAGAAAGTTGTACTTGAGGTTGCAGCGCTTTTACACGATTTTGGTAAGATCGGAATAGATGAGAGTATTTTATTAAAACCGAGAAAATTAAGTGAAGCAGAGAAAGAAGAAGTTGATATGCATGTGATGCGTGGTTATTATATGCTTGCGGGATTCAACGAACTCATTGAGGCACTCGGTGGCATAAAACATCATCATGAACATTTTAATGGTTCAGGCTATCCTGAAGGATTGAAAAAAGGAGAGATCCCTATCATTGCAAGAATCATTGCAGTTGCTGATGCTTATGATGCAATGACATCAAAAAGGCCCTACAGGCGTGCAATGTCGAAAGAAGAAGCAATTAGAGAGTTAAAAGCAAATGCCGGGACACAGTTTGACCCGGCAATAGTAAAAATATTTATAAAAATTATTACAAAGAAAGAAAAAAAATTAATTTCAAACTAAAAATATAAAAATTATTGATGTTTATTTTTTATTAAGGTGTTAGTATATATCCGGTGAAGGTTAAAACTGCGTTCCCCCCAACCTTTACCCTGTATATCTGATCCCGGCTGCATTCTATGTGGACATATACTTTCCCCTGCCGGTTCTGTAGATACCCCTGCTCAACAATAATCCTGGAAAAATTGCTCGGCTCAATAAGATTTTTTCTTATCAGGTAACAACCAACACTTCCTGCAGCAGCACCAGAGATCGGGTCTTCGTTTATTCCAACTACCGGTGCAAAGTGCCTCATGAATACAGTATCACCAGGTTCAAATGTCTCCATGCAGAAAACGATAATACCATGGATTCCCAGGCGTACACAGAAGTTATTCATAAAAGTGAAATCGGGTTTGATACTTTTCATGATCTCAAGGGATTTTATAGGCACAATTAAATCATAATACCCGGTTGAGATTATATCAAATGGTAGATTGGTAGCGAGGAGATCATGTTGACTGATGCCAAGGATTCTTGCTAACTGGACTGGATTGACTTCTATATCGAGATAATTCGGTTTTGCCAGGGTCATTGTGGCACGGGTGATCTTGTTATCTTTCACACGCAAATCCACAATCTGTATTCCTGCCTTTGTCCGCTGACGGATTGTGGTTTCTGGTTCCTTTAACTCAAGGATATTTTCTCCACTTAAAGCAAAATAGACTGCAATTGAAGCATGACCTGAAAAATTAATCTCACCGGTCCCAGTAAAAAATCTTAAATAAATATCTGCTTCATGGGTTTGTTCGGGTAGAACGAATGCAGTATCAGAAACTGGATTCAGGTCATTTGCAAGCATTTTCAGGTCTTCATCTTTAATCCCCTCAGCACCCATCACAACCCAGGCTGGATTACCTGAATATGGATTTGAAGTAAATACACTCAGCCTTTTAGCCTTTACCCATTTTGCCATATGTAAAATGATACATATATTTTAAAAAATGTCAAGATTAGATTGGGTTGGATTTTTTAAAGAAAGCTTTGCGAGGAATCGGTATTATTTTATTTTGTTATGGTCAATATCAGGCAGTGAGCGGTATTACTGATACAATTCTCTTGCCGCCTTTTGCCCAGCCAAATTTTACCCGACCCCGGGTCAGGGCATAGATTGTATAATCTTTGCCAACTCCCACATTGAACCCGGGATGGATACGTGTTCCCCGCTGGCGGATAATTATCTCTCCGGTATTTACAATCTGACCATCAAATCTTTTTACTCCTAATCTTTTACCTTCTGAGTCCCTACCATTCTTTGCTGAACCTGTACCTTTTTTACGTGCCATAAATACCTCCTATTTTTTTATCTCTGTGATTTCAATTTCAGTAAATAGTTGCCGGTGTCCCTTTTTTCGCCGGTAATTCTCTCTACGGATAAACTTATAAACTATTACCTTTGGTAACTTGCCCGTATTTTTAATTATCCCTTTTACAACTGCACCTTCGATATAAGGCTTTCCAACGATGACCCCTTTCTCATCTTTTATCATCAGGATTTTATTAAACTCGATTTCTTTTCCGGTTTCACCAAGTAAAGCCGGGATGACAATCCTGTCACCTTTAGAAACTACATATTGATGGCTATTTGCCTTTATAACTGCAAACATCACTCGCCTCCCTGGTCTTGAGGAACTGACGGTATCTGTTCTTCAGGTGTCGGGCTCACCGGAGCCGTCGGGATTTCGGTCTCAATCCCTTTTTCCACTGCTGTCTTCGGAACAGGTCGGCGTGAAAGAATAACAAGAAAAAGTGATGTAAGGAAAAACGCCACAGCAAGCCCAGAGGTCAATTTAATAAAAAAGGGTGTAGCACCCTTACCGCCAAAAAGGGAATCTGAACCACCTCCTCCGAAGACACTGGACATCCCTGCTCCCCGGGTCTGCTGGATGAGGACTACGACTATCAATAATATGCAAATAAGTACATGCAAGGCAAAGATGACACCATACATTCTAATCTCCTTTTCAGTTAAAGATCTTTAATCTGGCTCATAAATATTATATCTACTTTTTAACCTTTGTCAATCATCTTTAACAATCCAGCAAGTTTTGCGGTGAGATTTTGCCGGGTATATTCCGGATTCGGGTGTGGATTTTTATCTAATTTATTCGCTTTAAACTCTGCATAAAAGTTTCTTATCTCTTCCTTCATTCCGTCTACATCCCCATAGTCAAAAAATTTCACGGGATAACCAGCATTGACCGCCTGATTTAAAATAAAAAGACCTCGGGATTTACCGCAGGAAATTATAGGTAATCCACTTGCCAGGTATTCATTCTGGCGGCTCGGAAAGAAAAATTCATCACCGGTGGTGATCATCAAAGCAATATGGGCTGAACAGAATTCCTTTAATGCCTGATGATAGGGGAGATGTCCGGTGATTTTTGTAAAAATGTACTTTTTGATTATCCTGATATATTCATCCTCTACATGTCCGACAAATTTTACTTCAATATCTTCGGATTTAAGATTGTATTCTTCTGCAAATTTTTGTACCGCAATCAAAAATGGTTCAGGATTTCTCTCCTTCCGGACGGTGCCGAGATAAGAAATGGTAAACTTTTTTGGTACCTGGGAGGCACAAAAGTCTCCAGGGTCATAGCCATTCGGTATTACAAAGACTTTATCTTCAATATCAGGATAGCGCATGAGCAAGGACTGTTTGATGCTCTCACTCACCGTGATGATTAAGCGGGCGTATTGGACAATTTTTTTTTCCCAGTACTTGACAAATCGTTGCTGGATTTTAAACTCATAGCGGAGAAAGGGAAACTCAAGCCAGGCATCACGAAAGTCAAGGATTAGAGGCTTACTGATACTTTTTGCAATCATATAGCCGGTGATAAAGGAGCTGAAGGGCGGAGCAGTCACAAAAATGCCATCAGATTTTATTTTTAATCCAGCAGAATAAGCAAACGGGATCCAGCCAATTTTATTATCGGGAAAGTTCAACCCTTTTTTTATCGGTATCTGCCAGTTCTTTGGTCTATAAATCCGCATCCCGCACAGGTAGAGAATGCGTGCTGGATCAAATGATTCAGTACGATAAACTTTTATATTTTTTAAATCTGCATCAAGTTCCGGGTCGATCGAATGGTAAGCGATATTCTTGCGGGTGAGTATCACCGGTTCAATTCCATGCTGGGGAAGGTATTTAGCAAATTTGACCGATCTAATTGAACCTGGCCCTCCACAGGGCGGCCAGTAATAAGAAATGAACAACAATCTTTTCATAGATTTTTATACAGTAATTAATAAAGAATCTTGCTCAAAAGTTCATATGCTTCACGGCAGTATTCTTTTATCAAAGGATATTGGTTTTGATATTTTTTGTAGCCAAGTACTTCCTTAAGTATTTTCTTTGCCTCATCACGGTTTTTCAATTCATAATAACATTTGCCGATATATAACTTGCACTGGGCTAGATTAGAATAATTTGGATTGTCTAGATACTGGTTAAAAAGCCATTCATATATCTTCAATGCTTCGTTATAATTTTTTTTCTTAAATTCAAGTTCTGCTTTATTCCAGTGGAAAGTCTTTGAGTTGGGATACTCAAGGAGCAGGCTGTCAATGATTTTTGTGGCAATTTCAAATCTTTTTTCTTCACCATAAATGAAAACGAGTGAATTTCTTGCTGTCGGTCCTGAATACATGCTTCTCTCAGCGGCGACATGCAATTTTCCGATTGCCTCATTGACATCGCCGTCAGCAAGTTTTAAGAATGGTAGATACCGGCTCGCCCTTGCCCAGAAATATTCATATGTTCCTGCACCTAAATATGCATCATAGAATAGCGAATCTTTTTTTATTATCGATTGTAGAATTTTTCCACCCTTTACACCATAATTGAAGGTTTCAAGATAGTTCTTTTTCAACCCTTCATAAACTGCCTGGTATGCATAACTTGAACCAAGGTAAAATTCAGCCCATAGATTTGTTTCTTTTTCTAATATTTCTGCACAAAGCTTGCGGACTTTTTTCACTAAACTCAAATATTCTTTTTCATCGTTGAAATGACATCCATCCATCATTTTTAATTGTAACAGGGCTGATTTAAAGAAATACCCAGCGGGGTTATGCGGATATTTTTCAATCACCTGTTCAAAATAAAATGAGGCACTATCAAATTCTTCAACATAGGCAAATTTAAGCCCTGTCTGAATCAATCTTTGTACTTCCAGCGGATTAAGATCGATAGAAAAAATTAAAAGCGAAAAATAGAAAACTATCATGGAAATTCAATCACCGAAGAGTCTCCCACATTCAATCTTTTGAAACTTCCACGCACCAGTGCATTCTGTCCAATTATTGATTTTTCAAAGACGGCATTCTCAATTATTGTATTATTGTTGATTATTGAATCTCTTATTATCGAATTCTTTATCTTTACCCCTTCGCCTATCGATACATTTGGCCCGATGATAGAGTCAGTGATTATGGCAGAATCAGGAATAAAGACTGGAGGAATAATTTTTGTATTACGCTGGTGCCGATAATACTGATTCTTTTTAAGGAGATGCCGATTCGTTTCAATCAGGGCATCGGGCGTGCCACAATCAAACCAGTTGTTGATTCTTATTACACGGAAAGGCTCACCCTGTTTTATCATCAACGCCAGTCCGTCGGTCAACTGATATTCACTTCTGGTCTTGATGCCTTTTTTTATAACATACGCCATTGCCCGGCGTAATTTTTGGATGTCGGCAAAATAATAAATCCCTACAATCGCCAGATTGGATTTTGGTTTTTCAGGTTTCTCTGTAACATTTATAACTTTGTCATTCACCATCTCCACAATCCCAAATCTATGTGGATCATCAACTTCTTTCACACCTAAAATATTTTCTTTACCGCAGAAATAACCAAAATCAGTATCTGTAATTGTATCACCCAGGAGAACAAGAGATGGCCCTTTCAACCCTCGTGAGCCAACAAATACTGCATGTCCTAAACCAAGGCGGTCTTTCTGGAGTACAAATTTGAAATTGTAATTATATTTCTTACAAAACTGAATAACTGGTTCTGATTTTGCACCGAGGACGATAACAATCTCTGAAACCTTTAAATTTTTTAATCCCTCAAGGATGTGCCCGAGAATCGGTTTTCCTGCTACGTATAAAAGGCACTTGGGTAAAAAGTGGGTGTGGGGTTTTAATCTGATACCCTCACCAGCAACCGGTATGATGACATTCACTACTTGCCCCGAATCTTTTCCTTTAACTCATTTATCAATTCTATAGCTTCATCGAATCTGTTTTCATCTATAAGGTTTGCTATCCTTGATTTGTATTCAATTTTCAAGGAGGTACTTGTATCGACACCAAGACTGTCAATGTCAAATTCATGCATTCCTTCGGTACGAAATTCCCGGGTTGATGCCGTTTCCTTTTTCTCAGAGACCGGAATCACTCCTGGCAGTGGTTTCTCCGGTGTCAAAGCGGTTACCTCTATATCTTCAGGCTTTTCTAAAGGCTTTTCTTCAGCAGATTTCTTTTTTAATAAGGTATCGAAGACAGATTCGGGCTTTTTATCTTTTTTCAACTTTTTTATTATGTCCATACCGGCTCCACCTTCAAATATACTTAATCATAGAAAGTAATTTCCTTTACCGCATTGAGCACTGCAAAGATTCTTTCGTTATTGCTTTCCGGGTCAATGGGAGTAAAGAAAAAACCCTGTCGCTGGGGAGAATAGCCCATTGTCAGTCCGTAGATAATTTCACCATCGGTGAATTCAACCTTTACCTTCCTTCCCACGAGGGTTTTATCTTTAATATCCTCAAAGGTCTTTCTCTTCACAGGTCTGGTCCTTGATTTTCCCATCAGTTCCTTGACAAAGAAGACTGCTTTGAGACTGGCAATCTTGACCGGTATAGACCTTTCTTTATCACCTTCTTTTACCACCAGATGGAATATGGGCTTATCAGGCTTGAAATCCGTAGTGTAACCCCTTTCAATCCGGTGGTCTAAATAGTGAACGACTACTTTATTTGGCATAGATAAATTATAGACAAAATTTTCTGGTTGTCAACAAAGACTTACTGGGCTGAAGTCTTTAAGTCACACTGGATCTATAATATCTTTCTTTTCCATCTTGCCCTTAACCGGGCAATGGGCTGGTCAATGATTAATCTTTTTGAATTGTAAATCTTCAACCTTTTTTCTTTTGTTGTCTTCCCGATGGCTGAATATGGTATGTTTTTCATAAACTTTTCAAATTTCTGGGCATTTTCAGGCAGAACTTCAACGAGAAATCTTGTATTCGATTCAGAGAATAATAAAATATCAGCACGCCGATTTTTACCCGTGTATTTTAATTTTGTAATATCGATCTCACACCCTATATCACCAGCCATTACCATTTCACTGATTGCAAGACCTAATCCACCTTCGGAGAGGTCGTGGCATGAAAGAACAAGGCCGTTTATAATAGCCCTGTGCAACCTTTCCATGATCCGGGGCGCAATCTTTAGATTTACACCAGGAACTTTTCCCCCTTTAATGTTTAGATATCTAAAATATTCAGAACCGCCCAGCTCTTCTTTTGTCACACCGATGAGATATATTAAACTATCGTGGGTTTTTAAGTCCATTGTAATACATTTTCTCACATCGTCAATGATGCCAATGGCTGAGATTAACAGAGTCGGTGGAATGAGATGGCTTTTACCTTCAGCATCAAGATATTCATTGTTGAGACTATCCTTGCCTGAGATGAATGGCACGCCAAATGCCCTTGCACCATCATAACAGCCACGTGCACTTAGCACGATATCGCCGAGCACTTCTTCTCTTTCTGGTGAGGCGAAACAAAAATTATCAAGCATCGCAGCTTTTTTAATATCACCACCAGTGGCAACGAGATTCCTTAATGCCTCATCAATGACTGACAATGCCATATTATAAGGGTCATACTTTCCATAGGAAGGATTTATACCACAGGTAATAACGATTCCCTTGAGTTTATGTAATAAGGGCCTTATCACCACTCCATCTTGATGACCATCTTTATAGACGCCAACGAATGGCTTAATGACGCTTGCTCCCTGCACTTCATGGTCATATTCTCGCACAAGCCACTCCCGGCTACAGCAATTTAGACTGCCCACGATTTCAAGGAGAACTTGATTTAAGTCCTGTGGCATCGGAAATCGAATATCTTTGATAATCGTTTTTCTCATCACTGCCTTCTTCTCAGGTACGGGTAGACCATCATGCAAGAATTTCATGTCTAAGTCACAGACCTTTTCGTTTTTGTAATATAAGATCAATCTTTTATTATTTGTGAACTCACCTATTACAGTAGCTTCAACACCTTCGCGGTTAAAGATTTCGATAACTTGCTTAACATGTCTTTCCGGCACCGATAATATCATCCTTTCCTGTGATTCAGAAATCCATATCTCCCTCGGAGTCAGTCCTTTATATTTCAAGGGCACCCTTTCTAAATACACCCTTGCGCCAATCTTCTTTCCCATTTCACCAACAGCACTGGAGAGTCCACCCCCGCCACAGTCAGTGACCGAATTGAGAATGCCGAGTTCGCTCACCTTTAAAAGACAGTCGAGCACCCGCTTCTCAATAATCGGATTACCTATCTGGACACACGATTTTTCTGCCTCAATTGAAAGTTCAGCTGAAGAAAAAGTCGCCCCATGGATTCCATCCCGTCCTGTCCTTCCCCCAACAAGTAAAATTAAATCTTTCGGTTTTGCACCTTTTTTAATCCGGTCTTTTCTTATCAATCCCACAGTCCCACAATAGACAAGTGGATTATATAAGAAATCATCATCAAAATATACTGCACCACTCTTGGTGGGGATTCCCATTCTATTTCCATAGTCACGGACTCCCTGATAAACACCCTTTATTATCCTTTTTGGATGTAATATTCCAGCAGGCAAGTCTTTATAATTTATTTCAGGATTGCCAAAGCAGAACACATCAGTATTCATTATTGGTCTGGCACCGAGTCCGGTTCCCAGAATATCCCTTATCACACCTCCGATACCGGTTGCTGCACCTCCATAGGGTTCTAATGCTGAAGGATGGTTATGGGTTTCTACTTTAAAGCATACTCCATAATCTTCGTCAAATTCAATTACCCCGGAGTTATCATGGAAAACCGAAAGGCATAAAGGATGATTAATCTCTTTGGTTGCTTTCATTATTGTATTCTTTAAGAGATTATTGATTACTACATTTCCGAATCTTATTTTGCCCAAAAAAGTTTTGTGCCGGCAGTGTTCACTCCAGGTCTGGGCAATCGTCTCAAGTTCTACATCAGTCGGATCCCTTTTTAACTTTTCAAAATAATGTTTTATCGTTTCCATCTCCAGTTTTGATAACGAAAGTCCCATGTCCCGGCTAAGTTTTACCAAGTCAGTATCAAGACTGATTCTCAAACAAGAATACTTCGGCGCCCTTGGTTTAAATTCCTCTTCTCCAATCTGTCTTATATGCTGGATTAAAGGATTATAAAGAAACAGACCTGCACATTCCTTTAAGCGGTCTTTGTCAAATCTTCCCTTGAATATATAATTGATTCCGGTTTTCACATTTGTGAGTTTTATTCCAAGATCCATAGCTGCCTTTTTAATACTATCTTCTTTCGGATCCGTAACCCCGGGATTGAATAATATTTCAAATCCTTTTCCCGCACATATCCGATATTCTTCAACTACAGGGTCACAGAATAAATTTCTGGCAAGGTAACACGCGTCCTGGTAAGAAATTTCATCATATATGTAATAGACATCCCTCACTTCAACCGAAGTAATCCCCTTGAAACCGATTGATTCAAAGTCCTCCTTTACAAACTTTCCCCTCGGATCATTTTTTCTTCTTATCTCAATACGGTACATAAGCTATTCAGCCTTCCTTTTTATCTTTAACACAGTAAATATAAAAAACCATAAAAACAAAATGATAATCGGAATTGAAATTAACCACAAGATTATAGTACTGGTGGTGGGACGATCGTTATCCAGATATTCATTTAACGAAACGAAAAAGATCTTTTTGTTTTTCCACCTCCTTCAGCATCTCTACTGCCTTTTTCACTAAAGGGTCACTATTCACCCTAAGGCGGTACATTTCTTTCCTGCCAAATAAATTTAGTGCAATTTCCTGTTTTATTCGATCAGCAATTCCAATTTTCGCTGAGTCAAATTGTGCCTGAGTAAAATCCATCTTCTTTTTTTCTTTCAGATAGGTGGCAAAGTAATCAAGCATCCTTTCATCGACGACAAAGTCTTTATCAATATCTTTATGCGTGCTTGTATAATGGACAGCGAAATCAAAATAATAGCCTTTGACCCATATATCGGTTTCCAGCTTGGTCAATTTTCTGGGCTCAACTATTATATCTGGTGTCACCCCTCCATTCCCATAGACTTTTCTCTTGAGATTGAGGGTTACATATAAATTCTTTTTGCTTGTATCAATCTTGGCAACATCTACCATTGATGTTTCATCGGCAGCAAAAGGTTTATCAATACACCTTCCCGAAGGTGTATACCAGCGGGCAGTAGTCAGTTTCAGTGCTCCGCCATCTTCAAGTGGTATGACATTCTGGACCGACCCCTTGCCAAAGGTATTCGTCCCAATGATTAAACTCCGGTCCCAGTCCTGGAGTGCACCAGCGACAATCTCACTGGCTGAAGCACTACCACCATCAACCAGTGTAATCATTGGGAATTCTCCATAAGGATAGTTTTTTTGTGATTTGAAGGTGCGTGGTGGTTCAATCCTGCCTTTGGTCGTTACGATATCTTTATTCTGTGATAAAAAGAATTCACTGATGGCAATTCCTTCCTGTAATAAACCACCTGAATTCCCCCGCAGGTCAAAGATGATCTTTTTAGCACCCCACGCAAATAATGAATCGAGCCCGGCTTTGAATTCAGCATCAGCAGTGCGGGAAAAGTTTGAAAGGTAGATATAGCCGATGTCCTTATCAACCATTCCATAATAAGGAACAGATTCAATCTTTATTACTGCCCTGATGATTTCCACATTGAATGGTTCAGGTATGCCTTCGCGCTGGATAGTCAACAAGACTTTTGTTCCAGGTGTTCCGCGAATCTGCTTTACCACCATATCTACACTCTTTCCTTTTGTGGGGATGCTGTCAACCATTAAGATGTGATCTCCAGGCAGGAGGCCAGCACGATAGGCAGGTGTTCCTTCAATCGGTGAGATAACCACAATTTTATCTTCGCGCGTGCCGATCTGGGCGCCTATTCCGCCGAATTCTCCTTCGGTCGTCACCCGCAATTGTTCATACTCTTCTTTTGTGAGATACTGGGTATGCGGATCTTTCAATGAATTCAACATGCCATTTATGGCACCCCTGATGAGGGAATCGGTATTTACTTCATCAACATAATTATCCTCAACATCTTTGAGAATTTTATTAAAAATTCTCAAGGATGTATATGTATCCGGTCTTGCCCAAAGCCGCCCGAAAAATATGATCACAGAAATAATAGCAATGAGCACTACCGGAATAAATAACTTCTTCATATTCTATACCCCTTTCTTTCCAGCAACTCTTTTACATAATTGATAACTTCGGCTTTTAGTTCATCAACCTGTTTCCTTCCGTCAAGAATTTTGATTCTTTTTTTTGCCCGTCTTGCAAGTCTTAAATAACCATCCCTTACATCTCTATGATAAGAAAAAGATTCCTGCTCCATCCGGTCTGTGCACTTTCCTCTTGCTCGACCTTCAGGGATATCAAGGTCCACAAGGAATGTAAGGTCAGGTTTCAGCCCCGCACTTGCAAAACGATTAAAGATTGCAATCAATCGCTCGGGAAGATTCCTGGCATAAACCTGATAGGCATAGGTAGAATCAAAGAATCGATCTGAAATCACAATTTTTTTATCCATAAGCGCGGGAAGAATTTTTTCATAAACCAACTGACTCCTTGCGGCAAGGAAGAGCAAAACTTCACATTTTGGGTGTATTGAATTTTCTGGATTGAGGAGAATATCTCTTATTTTTTCTCCAATCGCAGTGGTACCTGGGTCACGTACCAGCAAACAGGGGTATCCCTGTTCCTCAAACCACTCTGCAAGCGCCTTTGCCTGGGTAGTTTTGCCTGAACCCTCAACGCCTTCAAAAGTTATAAAAAGACCCCGTCTGGGCATTTTAATTGTTTATTTACTTTTTTTGCCGATGCGCTCTTTCTTTGAAATTTTTTTTCCATACTTTCGTATAAATGCTTCAGTCTTTTCACGACAGATATGATCTGGATACTGGACTGGTGGAGTTTTAAAGAAATAACTTGACGGCTCAATGATTGCACCGCTCAGTTTATTATCAAGAGCAAGCTTTGCACATCTTATCGCATCGATCACGACCCCGGCTGAATTCGGTGAATCCCATACTTCCAGTTTCAATTCAATATTTAATGGCACATCACCGAAAGTTCTTCCTTCAAGCCTCATATATGCCCATTTTCTATCCGTAAGCCAGGCAATATAATCTGAAGGGCCTATATATACATTCTCTTCTCCGATATCATACTTTAAAAGCGAAGTCACTGCCTGGGTTTTGGAGATTTTCTTAGAATGGAGCCTTGAGCGTTCAAGCATATTCAAAAAGTCTGTATTGCCACCCACATTCAACTGGGATGTTCTTTCCAGTTTTACGCCCCGATCATTAAAAAGATTTACAAGCACTCGATGGACGATAGTAGCACCGACCTGGGATTTTATATCGTCGCCAAGCACGGGCAACCCTTTTTCTATAAATCTCCTCTGCCAGTATTTTTGACTGGCAATGAAAACGGGAATGCAGTTGATAAAAGCACACCCAGCAGCAAGGATCTGCTCTACATACCATTTCGTTGCCTCTTCACTACCAACAGGCAGAAAATTTATCACAACATCGGTCTTTGTTTCTTTTAACAGACGCACTATGTCCGCAGTTGGGCCTGGTGCCTTTTCAATAATCTGAGAGAGGTAATAACCCAGTCCATCATGGGTCATTCCCCTGACGACCGGTACATTCAATTTAGGCACCTGACAGAATTTATAGGTATTATTAGGCTTAGTATAAATCGCCTCAGCCAAATCTTTGCCTACTTTATTTTTGTCAATATCAATACCGAGTGAAAACTCAATATCGCCGATATGATAACCACCAAGTCTGGTGTGCATAATGCCAGGTATAAATTCGTCCTCACGAGCATTTCGATAATAATAAACCCCCTGAACCAAACTTGATGCGCAGTTGCCGACACCGATGATCGCAACCCTGATCTTGCCCATCAGACCTCCTTAATTAAAAATTCTACTCTTTTTTTAAAAAAAGTCAATAATTGTTGTGAGTGGATTTTACATCAATTTTTTCTCATACCCCTTATGAATCGACATACCGCCATAAAACTAACTATATAGCGATACCAGACTTTAACATCCATTGAATTTTTTTGTAGTTCTTCACATATGAGTTTTTCTATTTCACTATCGAGGATGTTACCAGCATACACTGTAACACTTTTACAGGGTGAAACTCTGTTTAACAATTTCCAGAATAATGTCCGTGTATCGTGCCCGAGCGGGATGTCTGTAAAATCGAGGAAGACATGGCGGTCTTTGAAGATACTTTCATCCACATTGAAGGCATCTTCATATATCCATTGTGCCGGGACAGCATTACCCACCCCAAACCACTCCCGGCACAGCTCCGCAACCTGTTTATCAATCTCCACACAGATGACCTCACCAGCACCCATATTAAAAAGCCTTCGGGCCAGGAATCCATCGCCACCACCTAATACGGTACATTTTTCACCAGCGATATTTAAATCCCGAACCATTTCGTCATTATAGATTTCTATATCGCTTTCTGCAACCTGCGCAGCACCATCGAGAAATAACATTTTACCAAATTTTTCATGTTCAATTATATCAATCTTCTGATGATTACTCTTTATACTTGCCAGTACTTTTTTTGGTCTATACACTACTTCCAATCCCGGCAGGAAAGAAACTTTAAAGAGGTCTTCACTTACAACCTCCAGCCCGCGATCTCGACCGATTCTAATAGCACTTATATCCTTTGGGTGCAGCAATTGAGCGAGTCTTTCTACTATAATGTTATACCCGCTGCAGGTATATGCATCTACTGAAACCCTTCCTTCTTCAGGAAACGTATGCAAAACTGCATGCGACTTTCCTAACACGGCAACGATTGTCAATCCATAAGGCGAAAATTCCGTTGCTAAGATATTTCGGACATCATATCCTTCAAGTGCCTGTAAAAAAATTCTTTCAATAACTTCTTTTTTACCAATCACCGCAGGCTCGCATCCTGAAAATTCAGCAATGATTTCTTCACGCATCACACCTCCTTTCAGAAAAATAAATTTTCTTTATTTTACTTCAAAGCCATTATTTACATGCAAATAATTTCTGGAGTCAAAATTTTATATATTCAGTTTATCAAAAAAACTGACTTTGTCAAGTGATTTTTGAAACTTAGCTTTTTCGATTTTATAAATTTTCAGCACTATTTAAAGATTTTTTTACAAATTCCATCTGAAGAAGTAAATTTTATCCTGGCAACAGTAGTATCTAAACAAACTGTGGACACACTTTTCGGTTATAGAAAACAAAAAGGAGATACAGATCATTTAACAGGAAAGAATAAGACAATGACAATAGATAGAGCTTTAACTCAGAAGAATGGGTAAATTGAGTGATGGATGGAAAATAGAAATAGAACTTGTAGAATTGATTTTGAATCGATTGGTTAGTCAACACTTAACTCGATTATTAACCCTTTGAAAATCAAAAAAGTACTTACTTGTGATAGGAGTTTCTAACATCAAATTATTGAAATTTCGTAATATTGTTGGATTTTCTGTAAAGAAGCGGCAAAAATTGGCTTTTGTCTCATTTTATGAGACTTGTGTCTCACTGGATGAGACTCGAGCAGATGCAGGACAGTTCTGCATTTGCTTGATTTTGTGGATAATTCTGTGGATAACCTGTCTCACTGGATGAGACAGAAAAAATTGAAATTGATGAAATTTCAGCACTTTTGAGTAGGCACGGTTTTTGCTATATATGTTCTTAGAAGGCATTAAAGGTAATAAAATGCTAAAGAGGGCAGGAAGGCTACAAGCATGGTTAAAAAAGGTAATAATTAGTGGGTTAAGTGCTCTGATGCCCCGAGGCATCTTTTAGTCTGGAGTGCATTAGCTTGCTAATGCGTTGTTAAAAATTTTATATTGTAGTGGCAGAGTTTACTCTGCAGTGGTAATAAAAAATTTTCAGGCGAAGGGTCTTAACCTCCCCTTCACACTCCCCTCCGCCCCGCTGATTTCCTCCCTGCGTGGCGGGTTAAACTTTATTCATTTATCTTCTTTGAAAGGAGAGGATAAAGGTGGGGGTGGAATGAGGAGATTAGAGATTGAAAGATAAAAAAAAGGAGAAGAAAATAGTGGAGCAAGAAAAAAAATTGAGTGATGCACGAAAATGAAGAATAGTGGTCTGGTTTATCAAGTAATGAAAGGAGAGATTTGTAAAATTGAGAGTTTAATCCCGTATTGTTTCGCTCCTGACTACTGTTGTCTGAACGGGTAATGGGAAGTACCAAATTGGTAAATATGAAAGATGAAACTTTTTATTTAATTAAAGATTATTAAAACTATGTCAGATGAACTTTCATTATCAGAATTATTTAGAATAGATTTAACTAAATATAGAGATTCGTATTACAACATTATCAAACGCATGGATGACGGCGCATTACTTCTATTTAATGCAAAAACAGGCGCTTTCTCTATTATCCCGCCTGAATCTACAGGAAAGTTAAATGAACAATTGTTAAGAAAATTCCCAACAAATGGCTATGTTGTTAAAAAAGAAAGAGATGAATTAAAAGAAATAATTATGAGTTTTAAAAAAATCAGAAGAGATAAATAAATTCTGAGACTGATAGTTCTCCCTGCCGAACTTTGTAATTTCAGCTGCGCATACTGTTATGAAATTTTCAGAGGCATAACAATAAATGAGAATATTGCTTCAGGGATAGTCAATTTTATCAAAAGAAATGTTCTAGCCACCAAAATATTAGAAGTCTCATGGTTTGGTGGAGAACCGCTAATTACAGCAGATCGAGTAATAGAAATTTCAAAGATATGTCGAGACATAGCGGAGGAAAATGGCATAAAATTTTTATCCGATATTACGACCAATGGTTATTTGTTAAATAGAAAGATTATTAGTAAACTTATTGATGCGGGTATCAATGGATTTCAGATAACTATAGATGGTGTACCTTTTATTCACAATCTTTATAGAAAATTGAAAAATGGAAAAGGAACCTTTAGTAAAATTTGGACTAACATTCAAAAATTAAAAGAAATTGACGAGAACATTCATGTTGTGATTAGAACAAATTTTGACGAGGATTCTTATAATTTTCTCGATGAATGGATTAATTTGTACCAGAGTGTATTTGGAAAAGACTACAGATTCAAATTGGTTTTTCGCCCGGTTTTTAGGACGGGGACGGAAAGAGATAAATATTTAAAATTTTGTGATCTTAAAAAGTCAGCTGAAGTAGAAAGTGAAATTTTAATAAAGTTATGGGGAAAATTAGGATTCCCAGATTGGTACTTTGAGGAGATAATGCTTCCCAAACCAAAGACAATTTATTGTTATGGGGGCTTACCACGGTGTTTTATAGTAGGTGCAGATGGTTCCTTATGGAAATGTACTGATGCTCTAAAGGAAGAAGATATAATAGGCAATTTAAATAAAAAAGGTGAAATCTTAGTAAACAATAATCGTCTGATCGATTGGGATAGATTTACGGAACAATGGCTTTATGATGATGATTGCAAAAAATGCATTTCATTGCCTCTTTGTATGGGCGGGTGTATATTGTCACGAAAACGAGGTAAAAAAGGATGTTATAGTTCTCTTTTTCCTGTAAATAAGATTATGGAAGCATATTACAAAAAACACCTTGAAAGGGGGTGATTAAAATGACTACAGTAAGAAAATCTACAGAGCCGGAAGTACCTATAGCCTCACCTGGTAACTGTGGTGCTGGCTGTGGGTTCTGTTGTGTTCACTAAATACAATGGGATCCCCCGAAGAGGGGGGTCCCAAATTTTTGTCATAGTTGACTGTAGAATTAAAATAAATATAATCATTTAAAATGAACTTATTTTTCTTAGTAGCATACTTACAAATTAAAGGAATCTTGCGCGCGGCGCGTTATGGAATTCAGATTTTACTTCTACCGATGCTGATGATTTCTATCTTCCTCACTGCCTACCTTGCGGTCCGAACACTGGGTGGTAAGGTAAGTGCCCTTTTTTTTCCTTTTGTAGTATTTATTTTGTCAGCCACTGCTATAAACATTCCTATGCAAGTAGGTAATCAATTACTCAGTGACTCATCATCTGCGAACTTATTAATAACTTCCAGAGGTATTTGTGGACTATTAGCCTATTTTATAGGCAGTCAGGCTCCTTATTTATTAACTACATTGATAAGTATAATCATTTCATATTTCTTTGTTCTGCCTAAAATTTATTTTTTAAATTCCATCATTGGTTCGTTTATATTGATGATTTGGTGTATCGCGATGATATTGATAGGTCTCGCTATGGGTATGAGATTCGTTTTCGCCTTCCATCTTGCCCAGATTATTTTTCTCGGATTTTATCCTTTCCTGCTTATGCTCTCCCTAACCGGTAAACTTGAATATGCATTTGTTCTACCACCGGTTGGTGTTATAACAATTTTTCAGAATGAAGGTAGTTTGTTGCCATTCAGCCTGGTCACCTCTGCTGGTACCACACTGTATATCTTGGCAGGTATAATATTTTTGAAATGGGCCTACCAGGAATATCGCATCGGCAAGGGTGTAAACAGAATATGATAGTGATTGAAGCATTTAATGTAAAGAAGACTTATCCAAGCAAACCACCGGTAGCCGCCTTGAAAGGATGTTTTTTAGAAATAAGCGAGGGTGAGTCTATTGCACTTCTTGGTCCCAATGGTGCAGGTAAGACTACTTTTTTACGGATACTTACAGGTATTCTGTTGCCCGATGAAGGCGCAATCACGGTTTGTGGGAAAACCTCGGCCAAGTCGCCATCTGAAGTGAGCCGGTTTCTTCGTTTTCTGCCGGAAGCACCTTTTCTATTGCGAAACAATTCCCTTTGGGAAAATGCTCTTTTTTGGTTCAGTTACTGGGACGAGATTTTACCTAAAAACAATTTAACAGAAATTTTTGAGCGTTTTGGACTAAACGATCGCGCTGGTGAACCACTTTCTCGGTATTCCCGGGGAATGTTACAAAAAGCAGCATTATCGTTTATGCTCGCGACTCAAGCACCGATTATCGTTTTAGATGAACCAACTCTCGGGCTTGATGTAATAACGGTAAAAGAAGTAAGCGATATGATAAAGGAGTTAAAGAAAAAAAATAAAACGATAATAATTGCATCCCATGATATGCCTTTTGTGGAAGATATTGCTGATAGGGTTGCGCTAATTAACAATGGTGAAATCTTAGAGTTGACGGGGATCTCCGATTTCAAGGAGAAATATGGCAATCCACGATATTTGCTTATTTACAGGTTGGGAGGTATTTTACGCACTGAGACTTTTTATAATCATGAAGAATGTAATATTAAATTGAAGAGTATTATTGCGAATGACGCGGAGATTATTGAATTTCGCCGCGAGTGTGATTCTTTAGAACATATACTACGTCAATTGCTAATAAAGAAAAGTGAGGTCTGAAAGTACAAATTTGTAATGCCTCTATTTAGGTTGAAACTTTTTGCAGATTTTTGCGTAATATTTAATGTAAGGCAGTAAAGGGCAATGGAAAGCTAAACAAGGCTTAAATTGTAGTGGCAGAGTTTACTCTGCAAAGAGGTAGTAATAAAATATGTTTTTGAGTGTATCAAAAAACTGAATGAAAGGAGAACAATGGTCATACTGTGTTTTGTATTAATAACAAACAGCAAATCGCTTGAGGTGCGATTCACAGATATTGCACCAATGATTGATGGGCATATTGAAGAAATCTGGTCCAAAGCAGATTCTGCGTATGATTTCATCCAGTTTATGCCCTATGAAAAAGAAAAGCCATCGGATAATACTCTTGTTTATGTCTTACAGGATGAAAATAATCTTTATGTGGCTTTCAGATGCTGGACTAAAAATACACAACCGGTGAATCAAATGAGTTCTAATGATGATGCGGTGGTTTTGTATTTAGACCCATTTGGCAGTAAAACGACCGCGTATAGTTTTGCTGTCCATATCAGTGGTATTTACAGTGATGGGTTAATTCTTGATGATGGCAGAACAAAAGACAATTCCTGGGATGGGGTCTGGTATTATGGAGTGAAACAGTATTCAGACCGTTACGAAGTGGAGATAAAGATTCCATTTAAATCGATCAGGTATAAAAAAGGGCTTTCTGAATGGGGGATAAATTTCAAGCGTTATATTTCGGCAAAGCGGGAGAGCGATTACTGGACTGAAGTATCACAGAAAGAAGGTATGCTGGTATCAAAATTTGGTGTCTTAAAGAATATCCATCCCCGTGCAAAGGGCTATTATTTTGAAGTCTATCCGGAAGGGTTTGTGCGTTATGATAAAATTGATACACTCTCTGGTAAAATAAAACCGAGTGCGAGTTTGAATCTCAAATGGGATATCACATCCCAGACTACGCTCAATGCCACTGCATTTCCTGATTTTGCTCAGATTGAATCTGACCCATTCACTTTGAATCTATCAAGGTATGAGACCTATTTGAGTGAGCGGAGACCTTTTTTCATTGAGGGTTCGGATATCTTCAGGATGGCGGATTTTGGTGAGCACAAGGGATTCTTTTCACCCTTAAGAATTTTCTATTCTCGCCGGATTGGGAAATCAATAAATAATGAAGTTGTGCCGATAATTGGTGGATTAAAATTGACCAGCAAATCCGAGAAATTAAACTATGGTTTGTTTGGTGCTTATACTGATGAGGTAAAGGATAGTAATATAGTGATTGAACCCAAACGCGGCTTTGGTGTGTTTCGGGCAAAGTATAGAGTTTTAGAGAATTCAGATATGGGTGTATTATTCAGCGGCACGGCAGTTAATAGTGATACATATAATTATGCGCTCGGTCTTGATGGTGCATATCGTTCAGGAGCCAATCAACTTGTTCTGCAGGGTGCATATAGTGATCGGAATAATAAAAAGGGATTTGGG
>JAOAFX010000001.1 GCA_026416055.1 Caldifarciminota bacterium | reverse complement strand
TCTGTTTTTTTTCGGCATTGAATTCTTTAATTTCCTTTAATAAATCAATCCCGGCGAGCACAGCCCTGAGTGGATCATCTTCGTGTGCCACAGGAGCACCAAAGACAGCCATGACACAATCACCTATGAATTTATCGACAAATCCTTCATACTTTTGAATCACTGCAGCCAGACGCTGGAGGCAGTGATCGATGAGATCCTTGACTTCTTCAGGATCCATCTTTTCGGCAAGCGGGGTAAATCCAGAAATATCGGCAAAAATTACCGCCACTGGCCGGCGCTGACCCGATGTTTTTATCAATTGTAAACCACACCGGCTACAGAAATTCGCAGTCTCTGGATTATTATATCCACACCTCGGGCAATTCATTTTGCTATAAGTCTCTTAAGTTCATTAACCTCGCTCATCAGAAGGTTGATTTTAATCTCTGATTCCAATCCTTTCACATAGGGTATCTTATTTAAAATCATTTCCACATAATCAACCAATGCAATGCCCTCATCAATATGGGTTCGGGCAATGATTTTTTTCCGTGCCTGCCTGAGCATTATTTCCAGATATTCGAAAGAAAGGGGCAGGATACTCCGTGGTGATTTCTTGATCTCAAAAAGATATAACATTCCTTTGTTGTTATTAAGATTACCATCTGCAAGAAAATAGAATCCAGCAACCTGTGTTGTGTCAGACATTGGAATGACAGCATCAAAATGGGAATTGTAAGAACGGGCGATGATAGAGTCCCATTTTGTTCCAGCAAAACTGTAGAAAATGATTACCTGTTGGGCAGGAATTTCTGGTTTTATCCGCACCAGCAGATCCGGAGAATTTTTTAAAAAGTAAAGATTCACCTGGGTAATGATTAATGTGAGTAATATATTCATAATGCCTCCTTTAATACCTTTGCCATGACATAAGCATCGGTTCCATCCAGGTAATAATTCTTTCGTACCTGGATTATACGGTAACCGAACTTTTTATAAAATTCTATAGCAGTGATATTATTAATCCTCACTTCAAGATAAGCATATACACATTCCCTCTCTCTGCCCATCCTTTCTATTTCAGAGAGAAGCTTTTTTCCTATCCCCCGGTGTTGATATTCAGGTGCCACTGCGATATTTGTAATATGCAATTCATCCAAGACACAACTGGCAAGTGCATAACCATATACTACTCCATCTTCCTCTGATTTCAGGGCAATTGTATCATCCTTTAAAAGGTCATTCTGAAAAAATGATCTGGGCCATGGATTGGGAAAAACCATACATTCAATCTCATATACTTGATCGATATCCTGTGGTTTCATTTTCCTTATATGGTAATTCATTTTTCGCATTTTGATTCAGCAGATGTCCTTTTTATGTAGTGGGGTTCAAGCAATTCTGGATTGTCAAAAATACCATTTTTTATTTTCGGAAGGGCTGAAAAGACAACTTTTGCGGAAGAAGGATAAAACAAAGGTGAATCATTGAAAAAAATTTTTTGTCCACTTCCGCCTGAAAGTTGATTTTTTATCAATTTTACACCTGGTCCGATGGCAATGATTTTCTTGCGGTTAAATTTATGGCGAATAAATTTAAAAAATTCCTCAGGGGTAAAGATTAAATCTTTACTCACCCTTTCCCGGCGTGTGAAGAATGCAGTAAATATTTCTTTCTGAAATGCCTCCATGACCGGGCTGATTATATATTCGTCTTTTATAAAATCTGGAATCTGTAGTGAATTAGCAATTACTTCAAGAGTATTGACACCACAAATGGGAATATTCCGGCTCAAATAAAGTCCTTTGGCAATGGCCAGTCCTACCCTTAAGGAAGTGAACATTCCCGGTCCGATAGTTAGGGCGATTGCATCTATTTTTTCACTGGTATTCATTAAATTCTTGATTAGGTTGAAGAGATTACCATCGCTTTGGTTATACCAGTATGTTCTTTCCCGGACCACTTCATAAAGAATTTTATTATCTTCGCTTAGGCATACTGAAAATACCGTGGTTGATGTATCAATTCCTAAGATCTTCAATTATAATCTCCCTTTGATCTGGTTTTGTTATCCTCATGGATATGTAAATTCCTGGGACGATGCGGTGCAAAAATTGTGGAAAACGGTCTGCCCACTCAATTATTGTGATACCACCAGCCATGTAATACTCTTCAACCGGCAATCCGGTGCAGTCTGATTCTTTTAGCCGATAGAGATCGATATGGCTTACCTTCATCCGGCCCTGATATTGAGAAACAATGACAAAGCTGGAACTGGTAATAGTCTCTCTGATGCCGAGCCCCTGACAGATACCCCGGGTAAGGGTCGTTTTTCCACTGCCCAGTTCACCACTGAGAAACAAAATATCATCGGGCCTCAGCCATTGGGCAATCCTTTTACCCAGGCGGAGTGTCTCCTTGGGTGAGTTAGTGAGATACTTTTTAATCCCTGGTATTTTTTTTATAGAGCTCATAGATACCATAAATTGTCAGGTATTCATCAAACCAGTCTATTCCGGTAATCAATTTAGAGAATCTTTTGGCCCAGCCTCCGGTTATGATTATGCGGTAATCTCTTTTGTAATTTTTTTTTATTTCTTTTACAAATCTCTCTATTGAGAATTTTGTGCTGTTTAAAATTCCTGTTCGCACGCATTCCACTGTACTTTTACCGAGTAGTTTGATTGGGCCATTTAAGGAAACATTTTTGACCAGTGCGGTTCTCTGGTTTAGACTCCATAACTGGGTCTCAGGTCCAGGCAGGATGATACCACCTAAATGAAATCCTTCTTTTGAGACGACATCCCCAGTAATAGCAGTGCCAAAAGAAAAAATGATTAAATCACCACCATAGCGTAAATACCCGCCATTTATATTCGCGATTCGGTCGGCGCCAAGGGTATTATATGCTATCTTCACTGGCATTTTTACCGTGGCATTCACAAAGAATGGTTTTAGTGCAAATTTCTCTTTTAGATATTTACCCAGTATATGGCTCAGTTCTGGTACTACTGAAGCGATGGCCGCCCCTTCTACTCTTTTTCTGCCGCATAATCCATTTAGAACCTTTTTATTTAATCCATTCCTCAGGCACCACTTTTTTGTGCCGATTAATTGGTCATCCTGGTAGAAACCAATGTGGATATTTGTGTTTCCAATGTCAAACGTCAGTATCATGATACCCTTATTACATCACCCTGATAAATCTTTTTAATCAACCCATCATCGGTTCGCACCACAAGACTCCAGTCTTCATCAACATTGTGAATGATTCCTTTAATCACCTCTTTTGATGATAATTTGATTTCCACCGGTTCACCCACACCACCGATGTAGTGGTAGACATCATGGAGATTAAATTTATTCTCTTGCAAAGAATCATAAAGATTCCAGAAATTTTTTAAACACAAATTTAGTATTGTTCTAATTCGATATATCTTTCCTGCTTCTTTGTATAATGATGTCGCACAGGATAATCGACTGGGGAATTTTTTGATATTTACATTCAAGCCGATACCGCATATAACAGCGTCATCAATTCTTTCACAGAGAATTCCACAGATCTTTTTTTGATTCAGAAGGACATCGTTTGGCCAGTGAATAGATAAATTATCAAAGTGTAAGTCTTTTAAGGTCTCAATCACCGCAACGCACGATACCACTGGTATCAAATTCACATGCCTTTTTGGGAAGACAAGGATAGAGAGATACATACCGCCGGGTGGTGAGAACCATTCCCGTTTATACCTGCCCCTGCCTTTTGTCTGTTGATGGGCGAAGACTGCAATTTCTTTTTTATTATTAATCAACCTTTTTACGACATCCTGGGTTGATGTGACTCTTTTGAATTTCAATACTTCTCTTACCATCAATAGTATAATTTTAAACTGGCACCTTCGAATGGTTGATGTCCGGTTTTAATCTTCTGTGAATCAGGGGAGAACCAGTTCGCGCTGGCAATACTGATGACCAACCGGTAGTCATGATTTTCTTCAAGGAGCAGTTCAGTGAACGCATTGGCTGTGAACTGATACGTAGAATCGATCAAAACTACCGTAGTATTATCAATCTTATAAATCAATGAGTCAATTGTGATTCTGACTTCTTTATAATAACCAGGGCTAACCGGAATATAGCCATCAGTGATGCTATTGTACTCATCACTGCTTACGGGCACATAGGTAATTTTACTACCTTTCCAGATTTCTACAAATTTTCTCTCCTGCAGAATTTCTATCTTTGTCACATCCATAACCAGGTCGCCGAAGGTTCCGGTTAAAAGCGTACCATCGTTAAACCCAAATTCCACCGTAGCATTCTGGGCACAGGAAATGATGGCTAATGCGAAGGCAAGATAAAAAATTCTCATGAGCACCCCCTGTTTGAAATTCTATCTCAAAATTTATCACTGTCAAGACCGGATTAGGAAATGACCCTAAACTCATAAAAATTTAATATTGCACGATAATCGAACAACTGTCCATCATTTGAACAGGTTTTTACAAAAACGTATAAAATTCTAATAAGTTTTCAGGCATAAAGATTGCAGTCGATAATTTCAGGATATAAATATGCCTGCATTTAAACCAGAAAGTAAAGTCGGTCAGGAACACAGAGAAATGGTATTATTGACACGGATAAAGGGGTTGAATATACTATTATGAAGAGGGATTATATGGTAAAAAACAAACTTTCATTCCTTCGCTATGTTTTAATCCTGACCACAATCCTCGTTATGACCTATTCAAAAAGAGGTTTAAATTTTGGTGAACCTGCTTATGCCATCGCTATTTTTTATTTAATAATCAGCATAATCATCAGCCGTCTTCCCGATAGAATTTTATCAAAACCATGGTTTTCCTTTTTGACCTTTCTCTTTGATATAATCATCATCTCCTCTGCCATTTATCTTACCGAAGGGGTCCAGACAGATTTTTACCTTATATACTTTCTTGCAATTTTAATTTCATCAGTAAGTCAAACAGTGAATGGAAGTTTCTTTATAGCACTCGTTGCCAGTATTATTTATGCCTGGCTCATACGCCGTGAGTATCCGGATCTTTCTTTGCTTGATTCAAGATTCCTCATTCGCATTCCTTTTCTTTTTATAATTTCTCTTGTGAGTAGTTACTGGGCAGAATCAACCCGCAGGGAATTGAAGAAAAAAGAAGAACTGGAAAGATTCAATGTGGAGTTAAAGAAAGAGGTGGAAAAAATAACTGCCCGGGAAGTTGAATTAAGGGTGTATAATGAGAGGATAATCAATAGTGTTGCAAGTGGAATAATGGTGGTAAAAGGAAATGGTATGATTACTACGGTGAATCCCGAAGCCGAAAGGGTGCTTGGTTATAAAAAAGAGGAAATACTTGAATCCAATATTAAAACGCTTGAAGGTTTAAAACCACTCTGGCAAAAGATGGAGTATGCAATTTCAACCGGAAAACCTATAATACGTGATGATATTGAAATTCTGAATAAGAATGGTGAGAGAATCCCTATCGGTTTTAATATCACGCTTCTGGAATTACCGGATAAAGAGATTTCCGGCTGTGTGCTGATATTCAAAGACCTCTCTGAAATCAGGAGGTTAGAGGAGGTTGCTCGCCAGAATGAAAGGTTCTCTTATTTAGGCAAGATGGCAAGCTGGGTTGCCCATGAAATTCGTAATCCACTGACATCTATAGACGGTTTTGCCCAGCTTCTGATGAATGTGGGTGATAAAGATAAGATAAAGTTCTATGTAGAAGAGATTCGTAAAGGAACTCACCGGATAAATCGTATAATAGATGATATTTTGACTTTCGCCCGTTCAAAGAAGCTCGAATTTAAAAAGGTAGATTTAAAAGTATTAATAGATGAGATAATTAAACCGTTAAAAGTAAAAATAGAATTTGAAGGCAACAGGACATTCGTTCAGGGTGAAGAGGAATCTCTAAGGCGTCTTTTTGTCAACCTGATTACCAATAGCATTGAAGCGATGGATGAAAATGGCTTGATAAAAATTAAATTTAATAGACAGGATGATTATCTTGTTACCCGTGTGATTGATAACGGTAAAGGCATTGATGAAAAAGATTTAAAAAACATTTTTTCTCCATTTTTCACCACCAAACCAAGAGGAACAGGACTGGGGCTTGCGATTGTTAAAAAAATCGTTGATGACCATAAGGGCAGGGTTGAAATACAGAGCAAACCAGGGCAGGGAACAGAGGTTTCAGTATGGCTACCTGCCTGGAAGGAGGATTAAATGAAGAAAAGAATACTTGTCTTAGATGATGAAGAGCAGATAAGAATTTTACTGAACGAGGCATTGAAGGATGATTATGAAGTTGTCCTTTGTGATAATGGAAGAGAGGCCGTAAAATATATAACCAAAGAGAGATTTGATCTGCTCATCACCGACATCAAGATGCCCGGTACGCATGGATTTGAAGTGATTGAGCGGATAAGGGAGCGGAATAAGACCATTCCCATAATAATCTGTTCTGCCTACAAGCTCCTTGAAGACGATATTATAGTAAAGACTTCTGGCGTTTCGGCTTTTATCACCAAGCCGATTGAGATAAAGGAGTTAAAGACAAAGGTCTTTGAATTGATTGGAGTATAAAGATAATGCTGATCGGCGAATTGCTAATCAAGAGCGGGCTTATTAATGAAACACAATTAAACGAAGCACTTGAGATTCAAAAAAGAAGCAAAAAAAGACTGGGCGAGATTCTTATTGAACTCGGCTATCTAAAATCTCATGATTTAATCTGGCTCTTGAGTGAACAGGCTTCGATCCCCTTTATTGATTTAAAGCCGGAGGTCTTGAATAGTAAATTAATCTTATCATTTCCTGAAAAATTACTTTATCAATATTGTATAATTCCTCTTTATGAGATTGATAATAAGCTTTATCTGGCAACCGGTAATCCTGCAGATAAGGAAGGGATTGAAAAAATTAAAGAGATAGTGAAAAAAGAAGTGGTAGTTTCCGCTGCCGAACCGGAGAAGATTATAAAACTTCTGGATAGTTTTTTTCTCGCAGAACAAACACAAGTGTCGCTTGGTGCAGAGGACTTTCTAGATAGCATTGAAATTGAAATCGATCAGGATCGTGCTACAATAAAACTCGTCGATACCAAAGGTAATATAAAAAAATTTGAATTAAAAGGAAAGGTTATAATCAGATATACAAATAAACAGTATAAAGAGCCAGTATGACCGAAATAAAACAGTTATTAAAATATGTAGTTGAATCAAATGCGAGTGATTTACATTTGAGTGCTGGTTCACCGATTATGATGAGGGTATATGGTTCAATGAAGAAATTAAACGATAATGACGCAAATCCAGAGTTAATAAAGAAGCTGGTTTATGATATATTGAACGAAGAACAAAAGGCATTGATAGAGAAAGAAAAAGACCTCGATTTTTCACTCCATATTCCAGATATCGGCCGGTTCCGGGTTAATGTTTTCCATCAACGCCTGGGACTGGCTGCGGTATTCCGGGTGATTCCGGAGCGGATTCCAAACATGGAAGAACTGGGTCTCCCCAGAGTAATCCAGGAGCTTATTGACCTTGATTATGGTTTGATTCTTGTGACCGGTCCCACTGGAAGTGGTAAATCAACGACGCTTGCCGCGATGATTGATTATATAAATACTAATAAAGACGGACATATAATCACAATTGAAGATCCAATAGAATTTATACATAAATCAAAGAAGTGTATTGTCAATCAAAGGGAAGTGGGTTCTGATGCCCATTCTTTCAGCCAGGCACTGAGGAGTGCCCTGAGGGAAGACCCGGATTATATCCTTGTTGGTGAGATGCGCGATTTAGAGACAATAAGCCTCGCCCTCACTGCAGCCGAGACCGGCCATTTAGTCTTTGGTACACTCCATACTTCGAGCGCAGCCAAAACCGTAACAAGAATAATAGATGTCTTTCCTGCTGACCAGCAGGACCGGGTCAGGGTTCAATTATCAGAGTCACTGCAGGGCGTGATCGCTCAGAGATTGTATCCAAGAAAAGATATGCCAGGACGGATTGCCGCATTTGAAATTCTGATTGCAACCCAGGCAGTGCGTAATCTTATTCGTGAGCAGAAGGTTTATCAAATTGAATCAGTAATCCAGACCGGAAGACAATTTGGTATGCAGGATATGGAGCAATCAAAAAGAAAACTTGTAGCAGAAGGCAAACTTTCACCCGATTATTTAAAAGAGAGATTGACCCTTTATTAAATTCACTCAGACTGGATTTTTTCTTTGCTCCTTAAAATTTATAACCCCTTGATTTTTTATAATTTACCCGTATAATAAATTTCATTTAAAAGGAGGCTTGATGCATCCATTATTCTGGCTTACTCCTGTTGGTTCTGTTGTTGCATTGTTATTTGCATGGTATCTCTCATTGAGTGTTAAAAAATTCGACGAGGGCACAGATGCAATGCGTGAGATTGCCCGGGCTGTAAGGGAAGGCGCAAGGGCATATATTAGACGACAATATGGAGTGGTAACTATATTCTTTGCGATTGTATTTGTAATCCTTTTAATTATTGCAATCAGTGGAATGCTGCCAATATATGTGCCGTTTGCATTTGCTACAGGTGGTTTCTTCTCGGGATTGTCCGGATTTATAGGGCTCACCCAGGCCACAAATTCTTCTGCACGCACAGCAAATGCAGCAAGGCAGAGTCTTAATAGCGGTTTGAGAGTAGCATTTGCTGCGGGCGGCGTGATGGGTTTTGTGGTCGTTGGTTTGAGCCTATTAGATTTGAGCATCTGGTTTTTATTATTGAACTGGATTTATAGAAATTTACCTGAGGCGCAAAAGATTCAGAATATCACATCAACCATGATATGCTTTGGTATGGGTGCATCTTTCCAGGCATTATTTGCCCGTGTTGGTGGTGGAATATTTACCAAGGCCGCAGATGTTGGTGCGGATCTGGTTGGAAAGGTGGAAGCAGGAATTCCTGAGGATGATCCGCGCAATCCCGCAGTCATTGCCGACAATGTTGGTGACAATGTCGGTGATGTCGCAGGGATGGGTGCGGATCTGTATGAATCATATGTCGGTTCAATCATTGCTACTATGGCACTTGCTGTCGCTGCTGGACTCGGGATTCAGGGGGTGGTAGTTCCTCAGGTTATGGCAACCGTGGGTGTACTCTGTTCAATCATCGGCACATTTTTAGTGAGTACAAAAGAAGATGCAACTCAGGCTGCATTGTTGACTGCCCTGCGCCGTGGTATATGGAGTTCAAGTGTTTTAATTGCAATAGTCTCGGCAATTGTAATAAAATATTTACTACCTGATTATTTCGGTCTTTACTGGGCAATACTCGCAGGCCTTGCCGCTGGCGTTTTTATTGGATTCAATACCGAATTCTTTACATCAGATAATTATTCACCCACACGCAGTATTTCAGATAGTTCAAAAACAGGACCGGCAACTGTAATCCTTAGTGGTATCAGTGTAGGTATGCTTTCAACTGCACCAGCAGTCATCGCTGTCGTCATTGCCGTTCTTTGTGCATATTATTTGAGTGGCGGTCTGCATAATCCGAATCTCGGGTTATTTGGTGTTTCACTCGCTGCCGTAGGAATGCTCTCTACACTCGGGATTACCCTTGCTACAGATGCCTATGGTCCGGTGGCTGACAATGCCGGTGGAAATGCCCAGATGTCAGGTTTACCGCCTGAAGTGCGTCAGAGGACAGATGCCCTTGATGCACTTGGCAATACTACCGCTGCAACCGGCAAGGGATTTGCAATCGGTTCAGCAGCGCTTACAGCACTTGCACTTATAGCTGCTTATCGAGACCAGATTGAACTTGCCGGTGTCCACCTTGATTTAAGACTCACCAATCCTGCAGTGATCACCGGGCTGTTCATCGGCGCGATGATGCCATTTGCATTCTGCTCACTGACACTGAAAGCAGTGGGAAGGGCTGCTGGAATGATTGTTATTGAAGTAAGACGCCAGTTTAAAGAGATAAAAGGATTGATGGAAGGGAAGGCAAAACCTGATTACGCCAATGCGGTCAGCATCTGCACGAAGGCTGCACAGAGAGAAATGATATTGCCTTCACTTCTGGCGATTCTTTCTCCACTTATCGTTGGGATCTTTTTAGGGCCGAGTGGGGTCGTTGGAATTCTTGCCGGTGCATTGATATCAGGATTTGTTGTGGCATTGATGATGGCGAATAGTGGTGGTGCATGGGATAATGCCAAGAAATATATTGAGAAAGGAAATTTAGGTGGCAAGGGTTCTCCTGAGCATAAGGCGGCAGTAGTTGGTGATACGGTTGGTGATCCATTCAAGGATACATCTGGACCCTCTTTGAATATCTTGATTAAACTTATGGCAACATCTTCCATAACCCTTGCTGGTTTTGTAATTAAAGTGACCTTGATGAAATAATCCATCAAAGCGATCAATTTTGAATGCAGGTGAGCGATGAAAATCAAAGACTGGCCTGAAAATGAAAGGCCGAGAGAAAGATTTTATGAACATGGAAGTTATGTTCTGAGCGATGCAGAATTGCTGGCTATTATCATTGGTAAAGGTGTAAAAAATCGTTCTGCATTAGACCTTGCAAAAGAAATATTATCAAAAATTGGAAGTTTAAAAAAACTTGCAGAAAAGTCAGTAAAAGAGATTGAAAATTTAAAAATTCCTGGTTTGGGCAGGACAAAGATTATAACCATACTTGCTGCCCTTGAAGCAGGCAGGCGTTCACTTTCAAGGCGACAGGAACGATTGGTGAAATTCCGGAACCCCATGGATGTTTATGATTACTATGCACCTCTGATTACAGGATTGAAACATGAACTTTTTAAGGTTGCTGCAGTCGATGGAAAGAATGCCCTCATAAAAGATACTACAATTTCCAAAGGAATACTTGATGCGAGTTTAACCCATCCGAGAGAGGTTTTCAAGTTTGCAATAATAGAAAATGCGAGTGCTTTATTTCTAATCCATAATCATCCCAGCGGTATTTTAAAACCTTCAGAAGACGATTTAAGGATTACTGAACGGTTAAAGAATGCAGGAGACCTATTGGGCATCAGAATTATTGACCATATCATCATCGCTGAAGAAGGATATTACTCATTCTCCGAACATAATCTATTGTAGGAGGACACCAAAAGTAAAGAAATCATTTCAAGATCGATTTTGGCAAGACCCGACGCCAACTTGACTCTGAGTGTTTTTTAGGTATAATTGAATTATGGAAGAGCGTATAGCCACCGTATACATAGAAGATGAGATAAAATCAAGTTATCTTGATTATGCGATGAGCGTCATCGTGGGCCGGGCATTGCCTGATGTCCGCGATGGCTTGAAGCCTGTCCAGCGCAGGATTTTATATGCGATGCATGAGGCCGGGCTTGTTTCCAACCGTGCCCACAAAAAGAGTGCCACAGTCATCGGTGATGTCCTCGGTAAATATCATCCTCATGGTGATATGGCAATCTATGATGCCCTGGTTAGGATGGCACAGGATTTTTCAATGCGCTATCCACTCATCGATGGTCAGGGTAATTTTGGTTCAATAGATGGGGATGCAGCCGCCGCATATCGTTATACCGAGGTGAGATTCGCACCGATTGCTGAAGAACTCTTAAAGGACTTAGAAAAAGATACCGTAGATTTCATACCCAACTTCGATGGAAGATTAAAAGAGCCGGTCGTTCTGCCTGCGGGTTTCCCAAATCTATTATGCAATGGTGCCTCAGGGATTGCAGTAGGGATGGCGACGAACATACCACCCCACAATCTCGGTGAGATTGTCAATGCCCTCAATGCACTTATTGATGATCCAGAGCTTGATGATAAAAAACTTTTAAAATATGTTCCCGGGCCTGATTTTCCCACCGGTGGAATAATTGCAGGCAGGAAGGGGATTGAAGAGGCATACCTCACCGGCAAAGGAAGGATCATCATCAGGGGAAAGATTAAAATTGAAGATATCAAAGGAGGCAAACAGGCAATTGTGATAACTGAGATTCCTTATCAGGTTAACAAGGCTGCGTTATTAGAGAAGATGGCACAACTGGTGAAAGAGAAAAAGATTGAAGATATTTCTGATCTGAGGGACGAATCAGATAAAGATGGAATAAGGGTGGTTGTGGAATTGAAAAGGGATGCCAATCCCGAGATTGTATTAAATAATCTTTATAAATTCACTAATCTGCAGATTACATACAGCATTCAAATCCTTGCCCTGGTTGATGGTGTTCCGAGGACGATAACATTAAAACAGGCACTCAAGCATTTCCTTGATTTTCGCTTTGAGGTGATAACCCGCAGGACGAAATATGAACTCGCTGAGGCGGAAAAAAAGGCGCATATCCTTGAAGGGCTCAAGATTGCGATTGAGAATATTGATGAGGTTGTCAATATCATTAAAAAATCTGCAGATGTGAAGGTTGCAAAAGAAAAACTGATGAAAAGATTTTCCCTGACCGAAATCCAGGCACAGGCAATTCTTGATATGAGACTTGCCCGTTTGACCAACCTCGAGAAGGAAGCACTCGAGAAGGAATATTTAGGATTGATAAAGGAGATAGCCCGTTTAAAATCGATTCTCGCTTCTCCAAAAGGGGTTTATGGAGTTATAAAAAAAGAACTGAATGAGCTCGCCAAGAAATATCAGGATAGCCGTAGAACTACAATCTCAGAGATGGAACCCGAAGAATTGACGATCGAAGATCTCATTGCTGAAGAAGATATGGTTATAACCCTTACCCAGCGTGGATATATCAAACGTCAGCCCATTACTGCTTATAGAAATCAAACCCGTGGTGGTCAGGGCAGAAGACTTGTAGAAACTGGTGAAGAGGATTTTGCCAATAGATTGTTAATTGCAAAGACCACAGATACCCTTTTATTCTTCTCCGATGCAGGAAAAGTATATGCATCAAAGGTTTATGAAATTCCTGAAGCCGGACCATTTTCGAGGGGCAGGTCTATTGCAAATATCGTTGAAATGGGCGAAGGTGAAAAAGTGACAGCCTGCCTTGGCATTAAGGAATTCTCTGATAAATTTTTTATCTTCATGACCACAAAATCAGGAAAGGTAAAAAAGACTGCCCTCGATGAATATGAGAATGTGCGTAAAAACGGGATTATCGCAATAAAGCTTAAAGAAGGCGATAAACTCATTGCCGCTGAACTTACAACCGGAAAGGATTCGGTGCTGCTAACGACCCGTAATGGTCTGACCTTAAGATTTTCCGAAAAGAAAATAAGACCCATGGGCAGGAATGCGAGCGGTGTCCTGGGTATAAAACTGGAAAAGAACGACGAGGTCGTGAGTTTTAATATTGCCCGGGAAGAAGAAGATATGCTTATCATCGGTGAGAATGGAATTGGGAAGCGAATAAAATTTTCAGACGTAAATGAAAAAGGGCGTGGTGGTAAGGGTGTGAAGGCAATGACGATAGATGAGAAGACCGGTAAAGTAGCAGGTGCGGTAAATGTGAGTGATGAAGATGACTTAATTGCCATGACGATGAGTGGCAAAGGTATCCGAACCCCTGTGAATGAGATAAGGGTTATGGGCAGGCATGCAAAGGGTGTGAAGATTATAAAACTTGAAAAAGGCGATAGAGTTGTATCCGTTGCGCGGATAAAGGCAGAGGTGTAAATCAAGCAACATAATAAATTTCTGATGAAAAATAACGTTATCTATAATCACTTTTACGGTGTATCATGAGGCAACCCTGGGATGAGTATTTTATGGCGATTGCTGAACTGGTGGCAAAACGTTCTACCTGCTTGCGGAGACAGGTTGGGGCAGTGATTGTAAAGGACAAAAGGATTCTTGCCACCGGTTATAATGGTGCACCGAGCGGAATAGCACATTGTGAAGCGGTTGGATGTATAAGGGGTAAGATGGGAATTGCCTCCGGAGAAAGGCATGAACTTTGCCGGGGTGTTCATGCCGAGCAGAATGCAATTATTCAAGCTGCAAATTTCGGAGTGAATATTGAAGGCGCTACGATTTATACAACGCATCAGCCATGTTTTATTTGTACAAAGATGCTGATCAATGCAAAAATAAAAAAGATTATATTTAAAGAGGCATATCCTGATAAACTGGCAATCCAGATGTTAAAAGAGTCAGGTATAAAATTTACGAAATTAAAGTAAGCAGGAGTTTTTACACATCGAAGATGATACGTGCCCTGTAAAATCCGTTTATCTTTTTGACACTCAGATTATGATAAGTAGCATTTTTTACTTCCAGTTTTATTTTATGCCTTTTCTGGTCAAAATTATCACCTACAAGCCAGGCATTTAATTTAAATCCAGGGCTTATATCAATTTTATAATCAACCGGGATAAATCCTTTAACCGAGAAATTGTATATCAATTCGCGGCACCATTCAATTAAAAGCTCTTCAAGCGATTCACCCGCTATCTCAAAGCTCAATTCTTTTGATTTAAGTATTTCCCCTTCTATTTGCGTATCGAAGATTGCTCGGGCAGTGCTTATGAATAGCTCTTCGATGGTTTCTTCTTCAACTTCAATGCCTAGGTCTGCAGTGTGGTTAAGGTACTTATAAGGCATGACGATAGAAGAATTAAAGAGGCTGGCTGGATGCCAGCCTCTCTTCAATATGAAAATCCAATATCAGTAATACCAGACCAGATAAAAGGCAAATGGTTTGGCATTACCGAATTTGACCTCCATAAATGTATCACCACCTTCGGGAGGATTGGAGATGAATGTAAATCCACTGAGTGCCGCAAGATTCAGCGAGAAATGCTCACTGATAAAATGTTCGAGTCCAAATCCAAAAGGGAGATTAAAACCAAATTCGCTCTCTGCACCTCCACCCGGCGAATAGAACAGAAATCCAAGGCCAGCTTTTCCATAAAGGTTGGTCTTCTGGTGTCCTTTGAGCAAAAAGTTAACAAGCCCGGACATTGCAAGGTGAATGCTGGTATTATCATTGGCATTGCGGACGGTAAACTGGAAAGTTGGTTCAAGCACCAGATTCGGGTTCAGTCCGATTCTTGTCACCGCAAGGTCGACAACAGGCAGTGTTATTATTTCGCCAGCGCTTTCCTGATACACATCGGGTGTAAATCCCAGACCCATACCAATGCGACCACTGAGGTCATAGGCACCCAGAAAGACGATGAGCGAAAACATAGCGACAGCAGCTCTCTTCATCATGCCTCCTTTTTAAGGAGTATATCTAATAATCAATCGCCGTCAAGTATTCTATAAATTTTGGAAATTGATAGCCACTCTCCACAGAACTTTTCAAAATCTGATCAATCCTTTTCAGGAGGAAATTATACCTATCAGGTTGTATGCTCTGTTTTTTCTCTAACTCCAGGCTGATGTAGTCAGCAAATAACAGTGCAAGCAATAACTCCAATCTTTCTTTATTGAACCACGTTGTATCCTCATAAGTATGAACAAAGATGAAATCCTTCACCTGTGGATGCTGGAAGAATCTAAATAATTCTGATTTGTCCTGAAAGATTGCATATCCTTTCTTGATGATTTCGGCGATGGGGGTATAGAAAATCATATTTTTTAATTCCTCAGTCTTTTTTATAATGTTTTCAATATAAAACCACAGAGGAGATTCTGGAGGGATGATTAAAAAATTTCTTTGACTTTCGATTCTCTGGCTCATTGTCATACCACTCAAAGCCCACTCAATATTCAAAAATCCCTGGCCACCTGAAAATTCATACAGTCTCTTTAAATCTTGATTTTGATTATCGTACATCTCCTTAAAATCCATAAACACATGATATTTATATGCACCGAGGCTCAGTTGCCAGCCATTTCTTTCAATACTCAATGGGTCGATGAGGTAAAAGAGATTATCCCGGTTATCACGACATAAGTAGTATAACCCCATTTGGCATCTTAAGTTTAACCCAGCACATAGACTCTTAGTATGAAACCTTTCCGAACCTTTTATCCAGCCACGGGTTTCCTGGTAACGATTGTTATATACAACAAGAATGCGTTCATAGGCATCTCCATTAGAGTAGGCATAAACATTGTCATCTATATGCCCTTTCTCATCGTAAAAATCATAGAGATTAAAATTTGCCACTCCACTGAAGAGATGGCGTTTTTTTAATAAAGGAAATATCTCTTTTTCATGCCTTTTTATCAAGTATTCATCTGGTTTTTCATCCCAGTAGGAACGGCGGTATTCCATTCCATATTTTTCCTGGAATCCTTCAATCTGTCCGTGTCCGAACATGCACAGGCCTGGCATCGTTGACATCATGATACAGACACCGAAATATTTATCATCTTTACCAAATTGCTGGACTGCGGTCAATTCATCAGGGTTGGTCATAAAATTTACAAGCCGGCGTAAAATCTCAGGATTGTAATCTAAGATATTTTTTAAAACCTGATGGTACTCACGGTTCTGCTCCATTTTAAGCATATTCATGAAGGCACTATTATATACTCTGTGCATCCCGAGATTTCGCACGAAGTATCCTTCCATCAACCAGAATGCCTCAGCGAGAAGTAAAGTATCTGGTGCCTCCACTGCTATTCGGTCTACTACTTCGCGCCAGAACTCCTTGGGAAATAATTTATTGAACTGGGCACTCGTCATGCTGTATTCTACCCGCGATGGAATATCACCACCCTTACCCGGTTCTGGAAACCACAATCTATGGTAATGCCTTTTTGTAAGGGTCATTGCTGCATCAAGCCTTATGATTGGTGATTTTCTTGCAATTTCAATTATCTTCTGTATTACTGCTTCTCTTACTTCAGATAAAAGAAAATTCAGCTGGGCTGTATCATTCCAGGGTGTGCTCGTGCCATCATTACCGTGATAGATATATCTCACCCTGCCTGTTTTTCTTTCTACAAATTTAAATACTACTGCTGCATCGGTTCGATCGTAATAACCGTCTTCAATGTAGATCTCAAAATCAGGGTCTTCAGAAAGATTTGGACCGCTGAAGCGATAATTAAAAAAAGGAGGTGTATCACGCTGAATAAACCAGTCCGGATGTTCCTTCATCCATCTTGAGTCGATTGCAGTGTGATTGGGTACCATATCAACGGCAATCCGGATATTATAATTTAAAGCCCTTTGTTTCAATTCATTAAATGCGGATTCACCTCCTAAATCCTGTGCTACTACATAATCGTATATTGAATATGCGGAAGCGATTGCCTCTGGATTACCACAAAGCTTTTTTATTTTCATCGATGCTTTACTCCTTTCCCAGATACCTATGAGCCATAATGCATTAAATCCCCATTCGCTCAATGACTTTAATTCTTCATCCGGAATTTCATCGAGCCTTTTTATCTCGCGATTATATTTTTTGCTCAACTGATACAACCAGACATAGGTGTGTTTTGCAATCATAACAACTTTTGGCATCCAGTCTGTATCCGGGCTGAATCTTGGTTCATCAGCGTGTAGTTCAGCATAAGTTTCAGAGCCAGATTTAAATTCTAAAATGAGCACAGGCCCGGGACCATGTAATCGTTCTTTTTTTTCTTCTTTAACGAAATCAAAAGAAACAATAATGCGCATCGTTAAATCTTCAAGCAGCTCCCCTGATAGTAGCATTTTCCAGTGCTCTTTTATATACATTAATTGTCCGATAAGAGAAGTAGGAGATGCACGCATCGGCGCCCTCAAAAGTTCAATCAGGGTCTGACCATATGGACCATAAACAGGCTGGGTTTTAAAAAAATCTTCTATTTTCTGTATCATTGTTTCATATCCGGTATAATTTTTTAAATCCTCATCATCAAACAATTCTTTGAATTCTGCAAATGCCGGATTTTCGTTGGCAAGGCTGAGCATTAAGATTTCCTGAAGCACAATCAAAATATTTGGTACCCCTTTGGTTTTCCCTCTGAGATATGCTTCCGTTGTTATCTTCCCTGTGTATACGTCACGTGGAGGGAATAACTCCAGAAATTTTCTTATAACTGCCGAAACTTTTTTCGCTCCAATTTTCTGATTTAAGAATTTCAGCGCTTTTTTGAAAGCATCAGGGTTCTTTTCTGCCTGGTATTTCTCAATCACAATATGCAATATTTCGTCAATCAGACCCATAACATTCAATTCCGCTGGACTTATCAATTTCGACCCTGATTTCCTTCTGTGGGTATTCCACTTATCAACAAATTTTTTTACGGCTGAAATGTTGGCGAGAATTACATTACCACTCGATTGATACAGCGAAATATCAAATTGATAACGATCCCGACACTTTTTTTGAATATGAAATTCAAACATCTTACTTTTTTAACAGGAATTTCCCAGGTGGGTTAAAAAAATGTGTATCTAAAATAATGCCGGTGTCAAACCCCCTATGTTTTCTTACCCTCATATTTGCTCAATTTTGCCTCAAGTTCCATTATTTTTTCTACCAGTTTTTCTTTTTCTGCCTCTTTTTCTTTCTGGGCAATGCGCGTGAGCATGGCAAAGGCAATTGCCATTAATATGACCGCCCAGAATGGTGTAAACCATTCAAAAATGTTAAAAAGATTGAATAACAAGGCCAGCACGCCCAGTAAGAAAACAACCATTGCCCACAGTGCCATAAAGCCCCCTTTTGTCGGTAAAATTAATAAATTATAGCCTGATATATTTTTTTGTCAAGCGGCAAACTCTAAACTTTTTTATTTTTATATTCTTTTAAATTCTATGTAGAAAGTAAGGAATACCCTGGCAGATGCTACTTTTTAAGCAGGTATAATAAAAGAACATTCATTAAATATACTGACAGTAGTAGTATACCTGAAGAAAAGAAACATTTTTTTCTTTCTCCCTGATGACCGGTACTGATTATTACTATCGTGGTCATGATTATTGCTGAAAGTGCAGGTATTGAGTGATTGGGTGATATCGAAGAAAGTAACGGAGCTTTTGAATAAATGAAATCGATAATACCGAGGATTGTGATATTAAAAATTGTGCTTCCCGTGATATTACCGATTGCTAAATCCACCGCCTTACATTTCAGTGCTCCAAAACAAACGACGGTCTCCGGTAATGATGTTGAAAAGGCGATCAGGATATTTCCGACGAAAGTCTGACCGAGGCCGGTGATTTCCGCAATTCCTTCGCCGATCTTGGGAAGGAAAATTGCGGCAACCACGACCAAGATTGCGTTTAAAATAAATAATCCGACTGATTTCTTCAGAGTTATTTCAGCATAAAGTTCATTACCACATTGTTGGGCTGAAGCAATTACTTTTTTTTTCATATCGATAATTCAAGTTCATTGCCCAGAAATAAACAATAACAGAGAATATACTGTTCAATCCTATCCAGCCAAATTGAGACATGTTTTTCCCCAGGAAAATTGCAAGCAGGAATAAAGAGAGTTGCAGAATCCCGAAACTCCCTGAGATTATATGCCCGGGATGGAAAAAAGTTGCTATTGATTTCTCCCGATAGAACAGATCGAGAAACACGATTATTGACAAGTTGAACGCACAGCTGCCGATTAAATCCCCTGCCGCAAGATCAGGGGCGTCGACATATACTACTGCACTGACTGAATTTATCACTTCAGGAAGAGAGGTGACTGAGGCAACAAGGATAAGACCAATCCAGGTTCTACCAAGTTTTGTCTTTTCTGCGATTACATCACCGTAGAAGGAAAGCCTGACACCGGCAAGAAAAATTACAGCTGTACAGAGAGTGAAACCGAAGATCAAGGTAATCACCACGGATTATAGCCAGAAGGATTGGAATGTCAAAATGTTAAACACTACCAAATTGAGTTTGGGTAATATTCCTTGCTCGCACTTGACGGTAAGAAATATTTAAATATAATAAAAATTGAATGACAGGCTTATTTATATTAATCATTGCTACTGAATATTTTGGACAGAATAAAATTCAATATCGGGACTTTAATTTTAAGATTTTATCGACCGAGCATTTTGAAATATATTTTTACGAAGGCGGCGAAACCCTCGCCCATTTTGCCCAGGATGTTCTGGAAGATGGATATGAACAACTGAGCAAGGACTTCGGGATTGAGATTGACTTCCGCATCCCGGTGATTCTTTACAATTCACCAAATCATTTTTCTCAGACCAATGTTACCCTTGAATTGATTGAAGAGTCCGTGGGTGGGTTTACTGAAATTCTCAAAAATCGGATGGTAATACCATTCAATGGTGATTACGAAGATTTCCGCCATGTGCTGGTCCATGAACTGACCCATGTATTTGAGTTTGTAATTTTCTTCCCTTCTAAACTGGAGGCAATACTCACAGGTGATCTTTTGTATTCAATACCACTATGGGTGATGGAAGGATGTGCAGAATTTTTCTCTCAGGGATGGAATCTTGAGGCCGATATCTACATGCGCGACCTCATTATGAATAACCGTGTGATCTCTTTATCAGAGCTGGGTAATTATGAAGGATATATAATCTATAAAGAAGGGCAGGCGTTTTTCAACTATATAAATAAAAAGTATGGGCGGGAGAAGATCAGTGAATTTATTCATCTTTTAAAGGCAAAAAAGAATCTGGAAAATACCTTTATTGCTACCTTCGGGATAGGTGTTGAGGAATTCAATAAAAGATGGATTAAATTCTATCAACTTAAATACTGGCCTGAAGTAAGACTCTCTGAAAATTTTGAAAATTTCGCGCGCGTGGTTTATGACCATAAAAAAACTGGCTCATTTTATAATACTTCTTCTGCGATATCACCGAATGGAGACAAGATTGCCTTTATCAGCGACCATGAGGGGAATGTAGATTTGATAGTAATCTCCAGTATAGATGGTAGAATACTAAAAAGGCTCATCCGTGCTGAATATTCTTCAGGTTATGAAGGTCTCCATCTTTACCAGGGTGGCATAAGCTGGTCTCCGGATGAGAAATATTTGACTTTTGCCGCCAAGTCTCAGGGAGAAGATGTCCTTTATGTGATAAACTCACGCAATGGTCGGGTTTATAAAAAATTTAAATTAAAACTCAATGGTTTATATTCACCCCAATTCTCTCCAGATGGAAAGAAAATAATATTCAGTGGTCTAAAGGATTCTGCACTTGATATCTATCAGATTGAAATCGCAACCGGTGAGATACAAAGGTTTACCAATGATATTTACTCTGACAAATTCCCTTCGTTCTCCCCTGATGGAAAAATTGTTTTTGTCTCAGACCGTCCTGATTCATTAGAAACTTATAATTATGGAAACTATGCATTATTTCTGAAAGATGGTGACAATATTACAAGGCTTACTCCCCGGACGACATATTTGGCATCACCATTTTTTAATGCCGATACCGGCATTTTCTTCGTTGCTGACTATGACTCTGCCTATAATCTTTACTATTACTCACTCAATAAAAATCGGGTAGTTAAAAGGACTGATGTTCTTACCAGCATTCATTATCCTTCTATCTCCCGTGATTACGAGAAGATTGCTTTTTGTTATTATAATGACCGCGGCTATGACATCTGTGTTGTGAAGGAACCGCTTAAAAAAATGGTCGATTGTGATTCAGTTGAATCTATAACTGCTGAAAACTCCTATGCGGGTGGTGAGATTGACCAGGCAAAAGTTAGAAATTATCGTTTGAAATTCACCCTTGATTATATCGTTGCGAGTGCATCATACTACACACCACTTGGCTTTTCTGGAGCAACCCAAATCGCAATAAGCGACATCCTTGGAGATCATCTCATCCAGTTCAGCACAGATTTTTACGGAAGTTTGAGCTCCTCAGATATATTTTTTGTATACTGGTACTTAAAGAAACGAACTGATTTTGGCTTCGCCTTCTACCAATATCTAAATTACTTTGCGGAACGGAACGATCTTGTTATCTGGCGTTATCTTGGTGCTGGTGGTATTTTCCAGTACCCATTCACAAAATTTTTCCGTTCAGAACTTGGATTCTATAAATACAAAGTCTATGAAACAAGATGGTTCAATTTCTTTGATGATTATTATTCTGATTTCTACACAGAAAATTCCTATGATTTTTCATATCCCGAGCTCTCGTTTATTTTTGATAATGCCAAATGGGGTGATACAGGTCCAGTCAATGGCAGGCGGGCACGGATAACCTGCTATACCACGATAATGAGTGATTTTGATGTAAAAGTTGGAATTCTGGATTGCCGGCGTTATTTTCGACTTTCACCGAGGGCGAGTTTTGCTTCAAGGCTCGTTCTCGCCGGGAATTTTGGCAGGGATGAAGAACGCTGGTCAATCGGCGGTCCAGGATCAATTCGTGGCTTTGATCCCTACACCTTCACTGGTGGAGATTTAGGTTTTCTAAATTTTGAATACCGCTTCCCTTTCATTGATAGGTTAAGACTTGCCTTTCCTTTACCGGTGGAGATTAAAAATATAAGGGGTGTTTTGTTTGCAGATTTTGCCGGTGTCTATACCGATTCATTTAAAGTATTTGAGCCGGCTGAAGGTTTATTACCTTTTCGCCTGAAGGATGTAAAAATGGGTGTGGGATTTGGACTTAGATTTACCCTATTTTTTGCCATATTCAAACTCGATTTTGCCCGTGCCAATAACCTTCAGGACTGGATTGATGAAAATAATATGCCATCAAAATGGAAAGTATATTTCACAATCGGTCCTGAATGGTGATAAAAACACAGATTAAAAAAATTTTTTTCTGTTTTATCATTCTTGGTACAGTCTTGTGTACCCAGGAGAAAAAATGCACGGTTTATTTCTGGCATGTGATGGGAGGGCCGATCGGTAAAAGGCTTGAACAGATGATACAAGAGTTCAATCAACAGCATCCCGAGGGTGTGATAAAATCAGTCCAGATGGGTTCATACGATGCCCTGGCACAGAAATTGATGGGTGCTATTGCCTCTAACACACCACCGACCATTTCCCAGATGTATGAGTCATGGACTGACCAGTTTCTGAAAGCTGGATGTTTGGAACCTCTCCAGAATTTCATCAATTCTGATTCTTTATTCAATATTGCCGATTTTTATCCGGTGTTTATTGAAGATAATACATTTGACTCTATCATTGTCACACTTCCATTCAATAAAAGCCTTCCTGTATTCTATTACAATGCAACGTTATTCGATTCGGCAGGGATTGCAGAATTTCCGAAAGACTGGGATGAATTCCGCAGGGTCTGCGAACGATTAAAGAATTATAATATCTGGCCTACTTCCTGGCCGATAGATGTTTGGTATTTCAGCTCAATGTTGTATCAGGAAGGCGGAGAATTGTTTGACGAGCAAACAAAACGTCCTCTTTTCAATTCCGAAGCAGGAAAAAAGGTTCTGGAATATCTTGTGAATTTGATAAAAGATAGTTTATTTTATCTCAATCCAGGATTTCAGCGCCAGGATGAATTTTTGAGCAGGAATGTTGCAACCATACCCGCCTCAATCGTTTCCTGGGCATTCTTAAAAGGCCGCCACAAATTCAATATGAGAGTAGCACCCTTCCCAATGGGAAAAAAGAAAAGTATTGTGATTGCCGGGACGAATGTTGGAATGTTCAAAAGAGCAACTCTGGAGCAAAAGCAGCTTGCCTGGAAGTTTATTCGCTGGTTTTTAGAACCTGAACAGCAGGTGCGCTGGACGATTTATAGTTACTATCTTCCCACGCGCCGTAGTGCAACAGAATTGCCAGAATTTAAGAAATTCCTTTCTGAAAATCCTGACTATAGTAAAGTCATTGCCCAGCTTGATTATGCAAGAACCGAGCCCAGGACAAAGGAATGGTTCACCGGTCGAATATACCTGAACGAAGCACTGGAAGAGGCAATGCGTTTAGAGCGGACACCTGACCAGGCACTGGAAAATGCCGAAAAGAGATTTATGGTCGATCTTGAATAGACATGGAATTCAAACCTCGTAAACTCGATACTTTTGCATTAGTTACCTCAATAACTACAAGTGTCGGTTTATCTGCTTTAGCCATATTTTTCTTATTAAAAGATATCCCATTTAACTGGCTCTTTGCACTCCTTTTGATTTTTATCATCGCTGCCAGTTATGGATTGAGCCCTAAGAATTACTACTTCCAGGGTGGTAACTTAATTATTGAAAAAGTTATCGGTAATAAAATAATAATTCCGGTGAATGAGATAGAAAGGGTTGATTATGTACAAAATTTTATGAAATTGAAACCGCTCCGCTCTATGGGTAATGGAGGGTTATTTGGTTATTACGGAATGTTTGAAACCAGAGAATATGGAAATATCAATTGCCAGTTGACGAGTATGAAAGATGTAGTAATCATAAAGTCCAAGAAAGGATATTATGCGATATCACCAGAGAATCCCGAACGCATGCTGGAATTTTTTCAATCACTTGCTCCAGCATCCCATAAAGAAATCTCAAAACCAGAACATTCTACGAAACGAGCAAATCCCTTGATTTTGTTAATACCGGATACTATTTTTGCCATCACCTTAATCATGGTAATTCTCTTATATCCCAGACTTCCGGATAGAATCGCAACCCACTTTGATGCTACAGGCAATCCTGACCAATGGAATGATAAAATTGTCTTTATATATTTGAGTGTTATACCGCAGTTTATTCTACTTTTATCAGCATTTCTGATGTTTTTCATCGGAAGGAATAAATATCGCAATCCCCATGCCCTTTATTTAATGATAATTGTTCTTTCTTTTATTCAGATAGTTGTGGCATTTTTTTCGTTTGACCTGTACTGGTTCAATATCAACGGAACCCACTTCGTTCCCCTGGGATATTTTATACTAGTGACTGCAGGAATATTGATACTTCTGTTATGGTTTTATAATCGGATTCTGACGAAAAACAAATGATTTGGCAACTTTATTAGCAAATCTTCTCATCACTATGGTCAGTCTTGAAAATAATCTGTTACTTTATTCAGAATGATCATAAAATATTGCCCTTTCTTATATCCTTCGATCATAAATGCAATTCGGTTCAAAAATTAATTAATTTATTCTATTCACTGCGCTGACGCCGAATTCATCAATCAAATTATCACGAAATGTACCGGCTCTTTCTGCCAATCTTTTTATTGCCTCGACAGTTTCTTCAACATTAAGCGATTCAAGTTTCCGAACTTCTATAATAAAAACACGATTATCAACAACAAAAAGTTTTGACGTGCCTGTAAAAATGTATTCATTCCATTCAAGTAACTTACGATAAAAAGCAAGAATATTTTTCTCCGGTAATTTACAAATAAAGGTGTAAATGTTTAAATAACCCTCACCAGTCTCACTATCTTCATTTATTAATACACCAATTTTATAGTTGTAAGGTAGATTATCTATTACCCAGCAATTATTTTCACTTCTCTCCGGTAACTGAGAATAGCCTAATTCATTAAAATTGCTTTAAGACTTCCCTGTATTTTGAATATAAATCTTTTTCTCTAATTTCACCGTGTATTTCGCGTCCAATTATATTCATTGCGTGTTCATAACTATCAACTATCTCTTCTTCTCCAATAATCCAGCCAAGTGCCATTCTCGCTAATCTTTTAACTTTACCACTACGATCATTCTTTGCAATGCTCCGCAGTTTATTTTTTAACTGAGAAATCAGTGCCTTATTGTCTTTAATATTTGCGGCAATCTTACCACAGACATACACACCACCGATTCTTACTCTCCAAGCAGAACTTTCTAACATTTCCATTAATTCTTTTAAATGTTTGCTGCCACATCGAACAATCGCATCAATTATTTACTGACGGACAATATCATTGTCAAGAATCCATTTTTCTTTCTTAATTATTAATGGAAATAAAAATCTGTAGCCCTCTTCACTCATTGTAATACCCAATGCCCTAATGGCAGATGTATAAACAGCAAATTTTTGTGTTAGTTTTATCAGGGCAAGTAGATAAGGAATTATTTTTTTAACCGAAGTTAGCAAAATACTCAGCAACAGATAAAGCCTCTCTCAAACTCATTTTATTAAGTGTTTCTATAAGAGGTTTTATTACCTCAGAAGAGCCGGTTTTTGCCAGTTGCACAAATGTTTCTACCCTTTCTTCTCGATTTTCAAGTTTTTTTATATAATATTTTATATTTTTAATTCTTCTAAGATTCATTATGCCCCCTCCTTATGTTAAACAAAACTGCACCACAATTTTTGCAATAGTGGTCAATCATACGATTCCTTTTTTTACATACTTGACATACGATATTTTTGGTTGGTATTTGTTCACACCTGGTGTTCCTCATTTTTACAGAATGGAGAAGTGCACCGCAAAAGGTGCACTTTGTGCTTTCTTTAGAATTGATTTTCAGGCAATTTCTACATACTGATTTATCTTTAATTTGAGATTTCCTTTTTTTGATTTTTTCTCCCAGTTCAGTTTGCAAGGGTAACTTGTAACCACAGTATTCACAGAATTTATTTTGGTTATTATTCGCATTTCCACAAATTGGGCAGTATTTGGCTGACTTATACCAGTTGAAGCATTTTTTTGATATCTAACAAATAAGACTTTATATCGCTGATCGGAATGGCTAAGTTCAATCCTTCCGAAAAACCCATACAAGTCATGCCCACAACTTCTCCCATTCGATTAATAATAGGACCACCACTACTACCAGGATTTGTAATAGCAATGATTTCTTCTCCAATTTTTGTCTTTTGTAAGTAGCTCAATTTTGCTTCATACAAATTCTGTTGGTTTATATAGATAAAAGCGATATCTCTTGCACGATTCGCATAGATGATTTTACCGATTTCAATTTTACCATTATAAAAATATAAAGTAGCAATATTCTCCAGTTCAACCACATGGTGATTCGTCAGAATAATCCCTCTTTTATCAACTACAATCCCAGTTCCGAAGCCTCCCTCTGTTTCCACTCTGACTATTGCATTTTTAACTTTTGCAAAAATCTTCGTGATGTTCATGATTCCTTTTTAATCATTTTTTCTGTTTCCAAAGTATCCTGATATTCATTTAAATTAGGATTTTCTCAAAGTCTAACTTGCCATCAATATAAGATATTATGTCCGTTTACTACCAACAAGTCTTTTTAGCAGAGGGTTTATAATTTAAAACAATGTAAAAGACTTGATGTATTTATCGGGATAATTCTTTATTAACATTTACCGAAAGATCTCTTTCCCTTTACCTACGATTTTATTTAATTGCTCACGAAAATAATCAGTGCTTTCTACAATATGTTTAGGAATTTGCTGGCAATAATACTCCCAGGAGCGTTTAATTTCGGCACCGAGCAACTGTGCAAGTGTTCCATCACGCAGACCCTGTTCTACTTTTTCCTGATTGTAGAGCACCAGGTCAGAGGCGAGTGCCTTGGCGAGCCTTCTTGCCCTTTCGTGCCACTTTTTATCTTCTTCACTCATTTCTGGCTGGGGTTGAGGTTTGGAAATGATTTCAACACCCTGGGTCGAGGAAGGAACCTCAACCTTGGGTGGTTCAGGAATTTTTGGCTCGGGCGGTGGTGGCACTGTAGGCTCGGGTACCGGTGAAGGCGGTGGTTCTACTTTTGGTGGGGGGGGTGGTTCTACCTTTGGTGGAGGTGGAGGGGGGGGTTTTGGTTGTTCAGGCACTGGTGTAACCCGGGATATTTCTTTTTTAATAGTCATGATGTTCTGGCATTTCGGACATTTTACCTTTACGCCAGCCGGTGGTATTTTGTTTTCATCAACATTATATTTTGAATGGCAGTTACTGCATTCAACAATCATTTTTTATCTCCTGTAAAATCCTCAGGCACTGTTTTTTAAGTTGCCCAATGGTGCTATTATTATTTATCACAAACTTTGCTGCCTTAGCCATTTCCCGCTCAGTTTTCTGACATTTTAATATCCGGTCGAAAATTGGTCCCGGAATTCCTTTCTTAATAGCCCGTTTCTTTTTAAGGACTAACGGTGCTTTCACAAGAATGGGGTAATCAATTTTTTTTAATAACTCTTTCCAGTCAAAAAGGAGCGCAGCATCTACAACTACCATGCCCTTACGGATACGGTCGATCTTTCCGTTTAGCTTTTCAATCAATTTTGGATGGGAAAGAGCGTTGAGTATCTTTAAATATTTGCGATTGGAAAATACTAAAGCACGGAGTCTTTCGCGATTGATTTTTTCACCGGAGAATATTCCATCACCAAAATGGTTTCTAAGTTCTTCTGCAATTTCGGGTAATACACGCCAGCCTATTTTGTCAGCCGAGATGTATATCATGCCATAATCACTAAATATCTTTGCCACGGTTGTCTTGCCTGAACCGATATTACCCCCCACTCCAATTACCACCTTCTCTTTCATTCAGAATATCTTTTGAAACATAATGTGGAATTGTGTCCACCAAATCCCAGTGAGTTAGAAAGGGCATAATCAATCTTTGCTCTTCTTGCTTCTTTCACCACAAAATTCAATCCTTCACACTCAGGATCAGGATTTTCAAGATTTATTGAAGGATGGAGAATCTGTTCATGGATTGAAAGAATGGTTACAATCGCTTCAATTGCACCTGCGGCACCAAGGGTGTGACCGATCATGGACTTGGTTGAATTGAGCCAGATATTCTTCGCATGCTCACCAAAAAGGTCCTTGATTGCCCTCGCCTCAAATTTATCATTGAGGTCGGTAGACGTTCCATGGGTATTGATATAATCAATCGCCTCTTTTGGACATCCTGCTTCCCTGATTGCCCTTTCCATCGCCCGACGAGCACCCTCACCTTCTGGTGAAGGGGCGGTGATGTGGTAGCCATCGCCTGTGGCTCCAAAGCCAACGACCTCGGCATAGATCTTTGCACCACGCCTCTTTGCGAATTCTAATTCTTCAAGGATTAGTATACCTGCACCTTCAGCCATTACAAACCCATCTCGATCCTTGTCAAATGGTCTTGAAGCCTTCTGGGGTTCATCATTGCGCCGGGAAAGGGCACGCATATTGCTGAAACCAGCGAGGGCAAATGGTGTCACTGGTGCTTCTGAACCTCCGGTGATGATTACCGAGGCATTGCCTAATTTTATCTCTCTAAACGCCACACCTATTGCATGGGCACCTGAAGCACAGGCAGAGACCGTGGTGTAATTGGGTCCTTTCAGGCCATAGTGGATGGCGACATAACCGGATGTCATATCCGGAATCATCATCGGAATTAAAAACGGAGAAACACGGGCTGGACCCTGGTTCAAAAATTTGATATGTTCATCTTCCCAGGTGAGCAATCCTCCTATCCCGGAACCGATGATGACACCTATATCGGTTTTATCATATTTTTCAAAATCAATCCCTGCATCAGCAACAGCCTCAAGCGTTGCCCAAAGACATAATTGAACACAGCGGTCAAGTCTTTTGAGCGACTTGGGATCGAGTTTTGTTTCTGGATGGAAGTCCTTTACTTCACCGGCAATCTTGACAGCATGATTAGTTGTATCGAAAGATTTGATTAAATCAATTCCACTCTTCCCCTGGAGCATATTGTTCCAGTTCGTCGGCACATCATTACCCAGGGGTGTTATTATCCCAAGGCCAGTTACAACTACCCTTTTCATTTTGATTTAAGTTTTTCTTCTAGATAGGCAATCGCCTTGCCAACGGTATCAAGCTTCTGGGCGTCTTCCTCAGGGATTTGAATATTGAATTTTTCTTCGAAAGCCATGATTAATTCCACGGTATCGAGAGAATCCGCACCAAGATCCTCAATAAATTTTGCATCAGGATTGACTTTTTCTGGTGGAACGTGGAGCTGTTCCACAATGATATTTCTGACTTCATCAAATATTGCCATTTTCTCTCCTTTCTTTTTACATTACCATTCCGCCATCAATGGCGATTACCTGACCTGTTATATAATCGGCCTGGTCTGACGCCAGAAACAAAGCCAGGTTTGCTACATCTTCTGGCTTACCGAATCTGCCCAAGGGGATTAATTTAAAATACTCCTGTTTTATCGCTTCGGGCAGTTTTTCGGTCATCCTTGTTTCAATAAATCCCGGAGCAATTGCGTTCACTGTAATATTCCGGGATGCTAATTCCTTGGCACAGGATTTTGTAAATCCAATAATTCCTGCCTTGCTTGCTGCATAATTTGCCTGTCCAGCATTTCCAATCAAACCGATTACAGAAGCGATATTTATTATCCGGCCGAAACGTTGTTTCATCATATATTTTACAACAGCCCGGGTCACCAGGAAAGTTCCGGTAAGGTTTACGCTGATTACTTTATCCCAGTCTTCCTTTGTCATGCGAATGAGCAATCGGTCATTGGTGATACCGGCATTATTAATCAGAATATCAACCTTGGTAAATTCGCCCATGATTCTATCAATGGTGGTGTTGACTGAATCTTCATCCGCGATATTTAGAGGATAGAAATAGGCTCTTTCACCGATATTTTGAATTGTCGCCTTCCCCAGTTCTTCATCCACATCCACGATAATCACACTTGCACCATTCTGCACAAATTTTTGTGCAATCGCTGCACCAATTCCACTCGCTCCGCCTGTGATAAGTGCTATTTTTCCGTCGAGCACCATAATCAATTTTATTTAAAATAAAACAAATGTCAAGATTACGATTTAAATCAAAAAATTAACTCAAACAAATGAGCAGAGATACTCAATAAATGCAAACCTGAAGATTTTTTATGATTTCAAATATTATCCGCAGGCTAAAGCCTGCAGGTACAATCGTTTCGTTTTTGATTAAGGCAAAATTTGGGACAGGACTTTAGCCCTCCAACTTTTTTCGGTTAAAATAACCCGAGCTGGGCTGTGGGTTCAGACTGTGCCTGCTCAAAGAGTTTGATTATCCCGAATTCACCATCATACCCGGGATTTATAATCACCTTCCCTTTGCGGGCAAGATCAATCCCCAGGGCTATCCTTTCATGGGTATTATTTCTTAAATCTTCTATCGGAGTATTGAGCAGGATTTCAAATTCACTACCAAACATCTTACAAAGTCTTATGTACTCATTCTTGACTGCCACGCTTTCCCTTCCAATACCGAGTGCCTCGGCGATAATTTCTTCAAGTGGAATGAGATTTCTATATGGGATGCTATTTTCTGGGACGAATCCTTCTGGTCGGTCGGCAAGGATTTCGACCCTGTGTAATACCCCCACAGTTATCGTTTTAGAACAGATCGGGCAGAGGTTGTTATTCATCCTTGCTTCTTTTGGTGATAGCCTTACCTGACAGCGCCGGTGTCCGTCATAATGATACTTTCCCTCTTCGGGATAAAATTCGATAGTGTACAGAAATTTTGTCCTGTCCTTGTTTTTTAATACACTCATCAAGCCATAGTAGTCTAAATCTCCGGCAAAGACATTTGCTTCGCGTCCCAGTCTATTGGGTGAGTGGGCGTCCGAATTTGAGATCAATGTATGCCTGTCAAGGGCTGATAGCCGCCAGTTCATTGCCGGATCAGATGACAGCCCAGTTTCAAGGGCAAAAATTTTCTCTGATAATGGACCGAAACATTCCTCGATGGTATCAAAACCAGAATTTGAACCGAAGAGAGAAAACCAGGGAGTCCAGATATGGGAAGGTACTAAGAAGATATCGGCAGAAATGTCTATCAATGCCTTCAACATTTCATCAGCAGGTAAAGAGAGTGTGGGCCTGCCATCTATTTCAAGCTTCCCGTACCTGGCAAGGTATTCATTTATCCGTTCCACTGTAGAAAAATCAGGGGCAAAGATGATATTATGGATTCTTCGCAGTTTTCCATTTTTTGTGTAGATATTATTAACTTCAGTGGTAAGTACAAATTTTACACCGGCATACTCATATACCCCATCTTTGAATTGAAGATATTCCTTTAACTCTTTCAACCATTCAGGATGGGTAAAATCACCGGTTCCGACCATGCCGATGCCTTTCAACTTTGCATATTCAGTTATCCTGGGGATGGTCATTTCCTGGGATGTGGCACGTGAAAATCGTGAATGGATATGCAAATCAGCAATCATAACTTTATTGCGACACCCATTATTCTTGTGTCCATTTCACAGGCCGGTTTGAACGTGAGATGGCGGTAGAGTGAAATTTTGAATCCTGCATCGTCTGCCAATTTTCTTATTTCATCAAGGGAATAGGCCTTCTCCTGATGGAGTTCCTTGATCGTTTTTATCTGGCCATTCTCATAGATATTAAGAGTCAATCTTAGTGTGGAAATCCGAGTATGGGGGTCAAAGACATTATTCCATATTGAGTGGATCGGTCCGTCCCTTCTTTCAAAAGTTTGATTTCCCCATTCTACCTGAAGGGCATGAATAGTATTCATATCAAATATAAAAAGACCATTACTTTTCAGGTTTTCATACACCGATTTAAAACAACTGTATAACTCGTCAGGTGTCAAAAGGTAATTAAGGCTGTCATAAAGACAGGTGATTACCGGTACCGGTTCATCCAGTGAGAAGTTACGCATGTCACTCTTTAATAATTTAACCCGTCCCTGTTTGAATAGTTCATAATCAAAGCGATTTCTTGAAATCTCAAGCATAGCCTCAGAACCGTCGAGTCCTATTACATTATAACCTTTTTTCAGCCAGAGTTCGAGACAGACTCCAGTGCCGCAGGCAATGTCCAGTATTAATTTTTCTTCAATCCTGTGTATCATTATTATTCGTTCAATATAGTTCACCCAGGATTGATAGTTTATAAAAGACATCAATCTATCGTAATAAGGTGCGATTTCTGAAAAAGGGGGACTAAATCCCTCTGATTTCATAATTTGGTGCTTCCTTGGTTATGGTGATATCATGGGGATGGCTTTCCCTCAATCCTGCAGGACTGATTTTAATGAACCGTGCTTTCTGCTGCAGGGTTTTGATGTCCTTTGCTCCACAATAACCCATCCCTGATTTCAGACCTCCGATCAACTGGAATATTACATCTTTCACATAACCCCGATAGGGCACCCTTCCCTCAACCCCCTCAGGCACAAGTTTTTTAGTTACTTCCTGAAAATATCTATCAGCAGAACCACGGCGCATCGCAGATAAAGAACCCATTGCCCGGTATTCTTTATACCTCCTTCCCTCAAGTAGAATCGTCTCACCAGGGCTCTCTTCTGTGCCTGCGAACAGGTTACCAATCATAACGCTTGAGGCACCACAGGCAAGGGCTTTGACAATATCTCCAGAATATCTGATGCCACCATCGGCAATAACAGGAATATTATATTTCTTTGCCACCCGTGCACATTCCATTATCGCAGTCACCTGGGGAACACCTATTCCAGCTATGATTCGGGTTGTACATATAGAACCCGGTCCAATGCCTACTTTTATCGCATCCACGTCAAGCCTGGCAAGATATTCAGCAGCCTCGGGACAACCGATATTACCTGCGACAAGCTCAATATCAGGAAATTTTTGCCGAATATCTTTAATAAGATTTATTACACTCAGAGAATGGGCATGGGCAACATCAATCACAACGGCATCGACTTCGGCTTCAATGAGTGCGGCAACGCGATCCAGAGTTCTTTTTTCTACCCCTACCGCTGCTGCACAGCGCAATCTACCGGTTCTGTCCACAATGGCATTGGGGTGCTCCATTTTTTTGGTTATATCCTTCACCGTTATCAAACCCTTTAACCTACCGTTTTTATCCAGGATGGGTAATTTTTCAATTTTATGTTTTTTGATAATTTTCTTTGCCTGCTCCAGGGTTGTACCTACAGGTGCAGTAACAAGTTTCTCACGCGTCATCACTTCCTTTATTTTTTTGTTTAAATTGTCTTCAAAGATGATATCGCGATTCGTCAACATTCCGACGAGATGGTATTCGTTGTCAACGACTACTACTCCGGAGATAGCATTTTTCTCCATTAAATCCTTCGCTTCTTTCACTGTCATATTTTCAGTAACGGTAATAGGGTCCATGATTATCCAGCTTTCTGCCCTTTTTACTTTACGTACTTCTCTCTGTTGCTCTTCGATACTCAGATTTTTATGGATGACACCGATGCCACCTTCCTGGGCAAGGGCAATTGCCATTGCGGATTCAGTAACGGTATCCATTGCTGCACTTACCAGAGGGATATTGAGATTAATATGTCGGGAGAATTTTGTTTTGACTTCACAATCCCGGGGTAAGACTTCGGAATATTGGGGTATTAACAGAATATCATCAAAAGTCAAGCCTTCTTTTATTTTAAATTCTTTCATTTATTATTATATTGAAATAATTGTGCCTTGTCAATCTGGATTAAAATTTTTTTTGAAAAGATATATCTTCTGACTGACAGGATTCCAGTCTAAATTAGGAAAATCAGGATGGAATTTAAATCCAAGGATATTAAATTTTCTTTCAAAAATTTTGATTAGTTTATAATGTTTCTGGCTGAACAGCTGGCGAATAAAATTACGGCCATTAACCTCACCCACTTCATTATATGGTAATTCCTCACATTCCACCTGGGATATGAGGAAATATTCCGGGCAGAAATGGAGCAGAGAATAATAATCGTAATTGGTTTTGATAAAAATATAGTAGAGGTTCAGTAAAATTTTTTCATCAGTAGGTCCGAAATCATTACCGTCATATCCAGGCATTTCGATGGGCGGCGTGTATCTGAATGGCATTACAGTGGCGACACCGAATGGGGTCCGTGCCGGGATATTTTTGAAAATCCAATCTGCAGCAACAAGACGTGTATCAGGGAGATTCATTCTGTCCAGCATGGCGATTGTAAACAGAAATGTATAAATAAGTGCGATTGCAGTAAAACCAGCAAAGGAGTAAAGTAAAAATCTATTTTTTATCACCCTTGCCAGACTTATTATTGAAGTTGCAATGGCAATTGCAAGAAAAGGCAAGGCAGGCAGGGCATGGCGGAGATGGGGAGACGGTGATATTGCCATTATTACATAAAATGGCACAAGAAAAGATAAAATTATCTTATCCGATGTGTTCCTCCGGTAAATTACATAACCAAGGGATATAAATGCAAGGACTGCAAGTGGGATTCTTAAAGAATAATAAATTACATAAATGAATGGTTTAAACGGATTTGTGGGATACCGGTTATAGGCAAACAATCCCTTTTCTCCAAAGATTCCGCCGAAGCCATCAGGATTACCAAAAAGAAACTCGCGCCAAGAGAGTATTGAGTGCGGAGTTGTAAATAAAAATACGAGCATCATTATTGTAAATGTAATGAGCAATTCTTTTAGTTCTATTTTTCGCCTGCTTAATAAGTTTATAGTTAAAAAAGGAAAAATCAATAAAAGGTTCATATATTTTGTTCCGAGTGCAAGACCGAGTAATATCCCGCTTATAATAAACCATTTCTTGCTGATACCATTTTTATCAACGACCTTAACGAGATAATAAAAACATAACATCTCCCAGAATACGGCTGGCGCGTCAACAACAAAGAAATGGGACTGAAAAACATGAGTGGGAAGGATTGAAAAGATAAACGCAGTGAATATCCCGGTTTTTTCATCATAAAGTTTTTTGCCAATGAAATAAAGGAGTAACACAGTTAGAATTCCTTCAATTATCGCAATCAACCGGCAGACTTCATACATTTTCTGATAATCATTCAGGGTCATCTTTTCTATCGGATGCCCCTGGAGATTGGTCATAACTGGTTGGGAAAAATTTTTGATATACCCGAGGGCATGGCTGAGTTTGGTTGCCAAAAGTAAAATGTAGTAATGGAAAGTAGGATTTATAAAATAATGGGGATTGTAATCTTTCGGGTTCATCGTTAGTATCATGTTGATGACAAAGGCTTCATCCTGGTATCCAGCACGATAATAAGGCTTCTGGGGCAATGCCCAGTTAAAACCTGTAAACCGGAGGTAGGTAGCGATAATTATTATCAGAAGTACAAGCAATGTATATTCTTTTTTTCGCTTTAAGAAATTCATATCCTTGCTTATAAACTATATCTGAATAAATGAAAAAAATCAAGATGGGTCGTGGTGGAAAGATGATTGCAGGATTTCTTGCTACTGATAATAGAAACAACAAGCACGGCAAACAGAAAAGAAATTTTTGTTAAGAATGAGCATGCGCAGATACTTCATTTTCTCATTATTCCATGCTGTAGAGAAACTCTCATTTTTAATATTGCCCACTACATAATCTGGGCAGGATTCTAAGTCACCATCAGGTAATATCGTAGCGGTATCCCACATTGCCCGGCAACGCCCCTTATATATCACACTAAATTCCCCGGGTGAATTATAGAATGCATCAAATTGCTTTGCATTGAACCGGGGGAATACATCAATGTATACTCTTTTTTGTGAGAAACTCTTCAAAACCGACTGGATTTCGAAAAAATCACCACCCGCTGGTTTATAGCGATTTGCAAAGCACCAGTAATTTATCTTTTTGTTCAATTTTTCCATAAGAAATTTCTGATGGTGCTCAACTGCACCATTATCGAGATAAAGAGGATAAATGAATTGAATCATTAAGGCCCTGTATTCTTCTGCGACCCGAATGATTTCAGCCATTGTTGCGGGATTACTTAAATTTATTATTGAATTGATCTTGATCAAAGGCAAATGTTTTTTTAAATGGTGTAATTTTTCCAGTCCTCTGATTATTTTATTAAATGTTCCCCTCACTCCCCTTATCCGGTCATGTAAATTTTCCGGACCATCAATAGAGATGTCAATCTGATTGACCCTGTATTTTACTAATTCTGCTGCATAATCTTCAAGGTATGTACCATTGGTTGTGATGTGGAGATAAAGATGGGAGTTTTTAATTTTTTCGATAATATTTATTATTTTTTTGTACACAAATGGTTCTCCACCTGAGAGATGGATCCTCGGTTTAAATCTTTTGATTTCATCTATGATCCTAAGCCAGTCGTTGATGTCGAGTTCCTTTTCCACCTCGGCAAATCTTTCGAAACACATTTCACATTTCAGGTTGCATCGGAATGTGGGATATATGTTTATAGTTTCAGGTGCCAGGGCATGGGTCTTCAAAATATAATAACTCATTTTCGATTTTATTCTATTTACCAGCATCTCTATTATATTTTCATGATTTAAAAGCGTAGACCGAACTTTCGTAATAAATTTTGACATTTTAAAATTGACTTAATGCCCAGCGCGCGGTTTCCTGTAAAATATAATTACTGTTATTTAAAAATTTTTTGATTATCGGAATTGTTTTTTTGTCTTTTATATTCCCGAGGGCAATTAGGGCATTTCTTTTTATTGCATCAAAACTTACCCAGCGGGCGCTGATCTGGTTATTTGCGTATCTGCTCCGATACGTTTTTTCGTCCATCGTCAGTATTTCAACCAAGGGCAGATAAGCTCCGACTGTACCTATTTCAGTCTTTGGTTCTTCGGGTTTTATTTTTTCATTCATCGGACAGACATCCTGACATGTTGTGCAACCATAAATCCGATCAGCCCAGACACGGGCAATGTCATCAGGGATTATGCACGGATGGTGAGTAAGGTTCTGAATACATTTCTTTCTATCAATTACATAAGGTTCAATTATTGCACCCGTGGGGCATACATCTATACACCGACGACAGTCTCCACAATTAAGATTCAGAGATGTATCCGGTTCTAATTCAAGGTCGGTGATTATCTCACCAAGAACAATCCATGAGCCGAATTCAGGATTGATGATTATGCTGTGTTTTCCATAATATCCTATTCCACTCCTTTGGGCAATCGGTTTTTCGGCAATCGGGCCACAGGCATGAACTGCCATATTTGCCCTGTATTCTTTTTTCAATCGCTCTGCAAGTTTTTTCAACCTTTTTTTTAATTCTTTATAGTAATTGCGTCGGGTATAGCGCGCGACGAGCCCATAAGGCCTTCCCGGAATCGATAAATTAGGTTCATCGGGTGTGAGATAGAATAGAAAGGCACTGATGATTGATTTTGCACCATTCAAAACTGAGGCAGGATTGCAGAAATTTTCTATATCTCTATCCTGCCAGTGGTTATTGTCAAGGAATAGGCCACGTTCACGCTGTTTTTTTATCTTTTCCGCTTCTTTAATAAAAGGTTCGGCTGAAGTAACTCTTATTTCCAGTCCTAAACTCTTTGCAAAATCTTTTATCCTTTGGGTGATATTCATGCTAAACTTTCATCCAATTTTCTTCTGCAGAAAATCGGTTAAGCGATTTCAACCAGATAAAGAAGGGTTGAACTCAATATTTTATTTCAAAAGAATCCCCAGCGGAAAGAAGACGAGATAGCCGAGGACGAGAAGAATCGGAGCGAGGACAATATCGCCGGTTCTCAATAATATAAATCCGATTATTAAAGAGATGAGTCCGGCGCCAAATAATAGGTAATTTTTCTTTGTAAATTTAACTTCAATCAACGCCTCTGATTTCTTCTCTTTTTTTTCTTTTTTTGCCATAAACACCTCCGTTCAGTCAATCTTTAACTCGGTCAATTTGACATACTCCCCGTTTCTAATAGTCCAGATGTTGAAATTACGCTCTTTTAAGAAAATTTCAGATAATTTACTGTTCAGATTGACCCTTTCATAACCACCCATCTGGCGTAATATCCAGAGCGTCTGGAAAAATTTCGATACAAGCGGGTCGCTCGTTTCAAATCCATTTTTTGCCATTTCTTGTATTATTGTGGTGTCAATTGAAGATGTTGCAAAGATGGCTGATTCCACATATTTTTCTCCCAGTCTTATTACTTTTTCATTTTCAAATGATTCGGTACCAAGAATTTTAACCCCTTCAAGACCATAATAATAAATCTGGGGCGCAGTATTTATAAGCATGTCAGCATCCATCGCCAGAAAGATTGCTTCTGGTTTTCTCCGCTTGATCCTTTCCAGTTCGTATCTCAGTGTAACCGAATCGGGATTGAAAGACTCAGCAGCAATGACATCACCATCATTCTTTTTGATTTCCTCAGCAAAGATGCCTGCTAGGGTAGCGTAGCGGGGGATATCCGGGAATAAGACTGCGAATCTGTTAAGACCTAATTGTTTTATGCTGTAGCGAGCCACTGCCCTTGCCTGTTGTTCGAGCGTCTGGGCAGGTGTAAAAACCATTGAAAGTGAGTTTAGTTTTAGTTCTATATTCGTGGGAACGACGAGAGGGATACCCTTCGCACTTGAATATCCAGCAACACCTAATGCTTCAATAGAAAATAAAGGACCAATAATGAAATCGACTTTTTTCTCATCAATAAGTTTTTTTGCGACAATTATTGCTTCTACCGGATCAGATTTCGTATCCATTAAAATAGTTGAAAATGGTAGATAGTTATTCTTATCAAAGATCTTCAAAATTTCTTTCAACTTTTCCCCGTAACGGGCATATTTGCCTGTGATGGGCAATAATATACCGGCAATTCTGGATGTTGAACCGAGTTCAGTAATTTTTTTGAAATCCTTGAACTCTCCAGCATACACGGTTTCCGGATAACGGCGGGTGAGAAGCTTAAAATCCCGCTCCGCATCCTTTTCCTTTCCTGCTTTTATTTCGGCTTTGATTAAATAGTAGAGAACATGTTCATCAATAGGTTCCCCCAGGAAGTTTCTGTGCAGCCGCTCAAGATTTTCCAGAGACATTTCAGAAAGTAGTTGAATTATCTTTTTATATGCAGTCTCCTTTTCAAATTCATCAGATGATTGTTTATAAAATTTTATCAGATAATAGCCTGCTCTGTAATCATCAAGGAGTTTTAAATATGTATCACCCAACAATCCAAGTATCTTTACCAGATAATTTGAATGAGGAAATTCTTTAACAAATCTTTCTCCAAAGTGGGCTGCCTTTTCAAAACTGTTGATTCTATAATAGGAAAATGTTAAGAGATATAGGGCAGGTTCATAAGCCTCAGTTCCGGGATAGTCGCGAACAACTTTTTCAAGTTCAATGATTGCCTTCTCATATTCTTTTGCCTTGAAATGATTATTTCCTGCTTCAAAATGTTCAGTCGACCTGTCAGCGATGTTAGTAAGCCTTGGTGTAAGTGGCATACAGTTGAAAAAAATCAAAAGGAATAACGGTAGCTTTCTCATAATGTAAATATTAACCAAAAATATCCTTTTGTCAATGTTAATGGGGAAATTTTTACTATAGCAATTTTTGAAATCTGATGATTGATTTTGATTTCGTTCGGGATTTAAAACAAAAAATGGGCAGGGAAGGATTCGAACCTCCGAAGGCTTGCGCCAGCAGATTTACAGTCTGCCCCCGTTGTCCACTTGGGTACCTGCCCTGAAGCCGGCGGCCAGATTCGAACTGGCGACTTGCGGTTTACAAAACCGCTACTCTACCGCTGAGTTACACCGGCAAATGTTACTGATTCAATAATATCCAATTTCAATGAAATGTCAAGATTGGTTATTTTAATCTAAATGGTATCCTGCCGGGCAATTTACCCTGTGCCATCTTTTTTAATAAATCACGGGCATAAAAAAACTGTTTCAACAACTGATTGACATCGGCTACGGTCGTCCCGCTTCCTAAGGCAATCCTTCGTCTTCTTGAACCATCTATGATCTCGGGATGCTGTCTTTCTTTTACGGTCATTGAATTTATTATTGCCTCAATCTTTTTGAATTCTCTTTCATCGACATCAGATTCATTTACACCGGGCAGCATTTCCACAAGTCTGGAGAGTGGTCCAAGCCTTTTTAATGCCCGTAGCTGTTCTAAAAAATCTTCAAGGTTTAACTCGCCTCTGACAATCTTTCTCTGTAAATGCGCCTGATCAATATCTCTTTCTATAGTTTTTACTTTTTCAACCAGACTCACCACATCACCCATGCCTAAAATCCGCTGGGCAATACGGTCAGGATGAAATTCCTCAAGTCCATCCACATTTTCACTTATGCCGATGTAGTAGATAGGAACACCTGAAATCCGGGCAATGGAAAGAGCTGCTCCGCCCCGGGCATCACCGTCAAGTTTTGTCAAAATCACACCGTCAAGCCCCACTTTTTCTTTAAAAGCCTTTGCCTGATTTACTGCATCCTGCCCAGTCATACCATCGGCGACCAGAATCTTATAATCTGGTTTTACGGTATTATGAATCTGGACCAGTTCATCAACGAGTTCATCATCAATATGCAATCTTCCAGCAGTATCAATTATCAAAAGACCAAATCCCTGTTTTTCTGCAGTCTCCTTGGCAAGTTTTGCGGTCAAAACAGGATCATTGTTCTGGAGAGAAAAAACCGGGATGTTATTCCTTTTTCCCAGTTGAGTCAGTTGCTCAACTGCTGCAGGTCTTTTGGCATCAGCCGGAACAAGCAAGGGTTTTTTGTTACTAAAACGATAGGCAATCTTTGCTGCAGTCGTCGTTTTACCCACCCCCTGTAAACCCAGAAGGCTTATTATCGTTGGACCATTAGTTCTAAAGTTGATATAACGGGGGCTTTTTCCCAGCAATTCTACAAGTTCTTCAAAAACAATCTTCATTATCAATTCTCCAGGGCTGAGCCGTTTGTCAAGATTCTGATTTAACGCCTTTTTGTTTATATTCTCGATAAATTCTTTCACAACCTGATAATGAACATCGGCCTCAAGAAGGGTTATGCGCAGTTCTTTTAGTATCGTATCGATTTCGGACTTTGTAATCCTGCCGTAACCCAATACTTTTCTCCGGAAAATATGGAATCTATCGGTCAGGTTCTGGAACATTTCAAGCTCCTTATTGCCTTTTTATAATCTCTGGTCTTGAATACCCCGGCTCCGGCTACAAGTATATCAGCCCCGGATCGGGCAACGCGTCCTGCATTATCCCCATTTATGCCACCATCAACCTGAACCAGGCATTTATAATTATTTTTATCTATATATTCCCTTGCCTGTTCAATCTTCTTCAAAACTTCAGGTATGAATTTCTGTCCGTAAAATCCAGGATGGACGCTCATGATTAACAGATAATCGAGTTCCTCAATAAACTTGAGGACTTTTTTCAGCGGGGTCTCCGGATTTATCGCAATTCCTGCACGGCATTTTTTTTCTTTTAAGAACTTTATACTCTTTTTCACATCAGCCACGGTTTCAATATGGAAAGAAATCCAGTCAGCTCCACTTTCGATGAATCGCTCATAGTAATTTTCGGGATTGACAATCATGAGATGCGCATCGAGTTCTAATTCGGTCATTCTATTGATTGCTTCAACAATCATCGGTCCAAATGTGATATTCGGCACAAAGACACCATCCATTATGTCAAGATGGATTAAATCTGCGCCTGCATTCTCAACCTTTTTTATTTCTGATCTCAATCTTGTGAAATCAGCAGCGATTATTGAGGGAGCAATCTTCACTTCACAACCATGAGGTTTATTGTATCGCCCTTATTTGCCAATTGGTCAGGCTGGGGATTCTGGACGATAATTGTGCCCTTCTCTCCAGTCCCTTCAACTTCGGTTATCATTCCTATGTTCAAACCGATATTTTTTATCAATACCCGTGCAGAATCGAGTTTGAGTCCAATTAAATTCGGAATTTTCAATAAAATACCTTTGCTCATTATGATTTTTATTCCATCACCTTTCTTTACTTCAGTTTCGGGTTCAGGAATGGTTTGGATTACCTTCCCTTCACCTAGTGAATCTGAATAAACTGAATCAATATCTTCAAGAACTAATCCCAGCCTTTCAATTATTTGTCGGGCACGGGCAAGTTCAAGCCCAGTCAAGACCGGGATCGCAACCTTCTCAGCACCCAGACTCACAGAAAGATTAACAATTCTGCCTTTTTTTACTTTTGTATCAGGAAGAGGCTCCTGGGTAATCACCCTTCCTTCTTCGATGATCTGGTCGTATCTCCTTTCTACCACTACCGATTGTAATCCGGCTCTCTTGAGGACTGCAGTGGCTGAGTCAAGGGGCATATTACAAACATTCGGAACAAAGACTTCCTCACCTCTGCGCACCAGCATAGGCATCAGCAAAAAATTTGCAAGTAAAAGCCCGATAATGAAAAAAATCAGAATGATAATTAAATAAGTCAAAAATCTTTTCACTGGTCAAGGACTGTAGCAACGGTTAAATCTATTTTTGACCCCTTTTTTAACTTTGCTCCGGCACGCGGATTTTGTGCCATCACTATTCCCACATCAAACTCTGTGCTCACTTCATATGCTACATTCCCCACGACGAACCCTCTTTCCTCAATAATCCTTTTGGCTGTTGCGAGGGCTCTTCCTATAACCCGGGGCACTTCAATCATTTCTGTTCCGCCACTTAAGACGATTGTTATGGCATCTCCCTTTTTTACTTTTGTATTGGGTGGAGGTTGGGTCGTCACTATTTTATCCTTATCCACTGTAGCATTCTCTTCAGTCTTAATATCACCTATGCGCAGACCGAGTTCATTAAGTTTTATTGTTGCCTCGCTGAGTCCAAGCCCCTTGAGCTCTGGAACCATTACCGCACTTGAGCCCTTTGAAATATACACCGTAATACTTGATTTTCGTCTGACAATTGAACCAGGAAGTGGTACCTGGCGGCAGATCTGATTCTCTGGAATCCTCTCGTTTTCTTCCTCGCCGCCCTTCACGAGCAACAGCCCCCGGTTTTCTGCAATGACCAGTGCCTGTTCGTATGTTGAACCGGTGAAATCAGGTATTACAACTTCTCCGGTCTGCCCGATTGGTAATACAAAGAAAAATAATATACACACTATGACTGAAGTAATGAGAGAAACAAGAAAAGAGATTAAAAAAATCCTGCTACCATTATAATACATAAAACTCCTTTCTTTAAAATTAAAAACGGAGAGGGCGGGATTCGAACCCGCGTTCCGCCTTTCGGCGGAAACACGATTTCCAGTCGTGCTCCTTGGACCACTCGGACACCTCTCCGAGCCAACTTCATATATTCACAATACTTGAGACAGATTATTTAGCACTATTGTTTTTCTGCTTTTTTTTCCTCTTCAGGTTCAGAACTCTCAATCTCATGGAGACCTTTTTTAAATTCTCTCACGCCTTTGCCTAAACTTCTGGCGAGTTCTGGAATCTTCCGGGCACCAAAGAGCAGGAGCACTATCAGTAATATCAGGAGAATTTCCTGCCAGCCTAAATTCATTAAAGCCTCCTTGAAACAAGTATATAGAAAATCAATCCCATGTCAAGGCTTGCCCTTTCAAACTTAACTCACCTGGGGGTCTTGATATTTTATTCGATTTTAAGTAAAATTGCGCCATGGATAATCAAAAGAAAGCATATCTTTTCGCATTTATTGTAATCCTCTTCTGGTCAACCGTTGCTTCTGCGTTCAAGATTACCCTGCGTTTTTTAAACTATATCCAGCTCGTTTTCTGGGCATCCTTTTTTTCCATGATCGTCCTTTTTCTTATACTTTTGTTTGAAAATCGTTTTAAAAAATTTTTACGTTATTTTAAAATTTACTGGACTCACCACCTAATTCTTGGAATACTGAATCCTTTTGTTTATTATCTCGTCCTTTTTAAGGCATATTCATTACTTCCCGCCCAGCAGGCACAGCCTTTAAACCAGACCTGGGCAATCCTCCTTACCTTTTTGTCTGCATTGTTTTTAAAACAAAAGACAGGATGGAAGGACTTTCTCGCTCTATTTATAAGTTTTACCGGTGTTCTTATAATCTCAACACAGGGGAGGCTGTCAGATCTTAAGTTCTCAAATCCGGGTGGCGTCTTGCTTGCCCTGGGCAGTGCTTTTGTCTGGGCGTTTTACTGGATATTGAATCTTCATGGTCTCAAAGAACCAATCGTTGAATTATTTTCAAATTTCATTTTTGGAGTAGCATTCATATTCGCTTTTATGCTCATATCCGGGCAGGATTTTTTTCCAAATCTTTATGGAATCATTGGTGGACTTTATATAGGAATTTTTGAAATGGGAATTGCATTTTATTTCTGGCTAAAGGCTCTGAGCCTTTCTAGGACTACCGCCCGAATAAGTATTCTGGTATACCTCATCCCGTTTTTATCTTTGATTTTTATAAGATTGACCGTGGGTGAGAAGATATTGTGGTCAACTGTTGCCGGACTTTTTTTTATTATCCTGGGCATCCTCATCCAGCAGTATCATCTTATCAAATTAACGAAAGAAAACAAATAAAAGAATGCTTGAGATTAAATAGAGAAAACTTGTGGTGAAAAATGGCAGGGCATAGGATGATAGATGTTCAATTAATAAACCACCAATACCAGCACTCAATCCACGGCCTGCGGTCCAGGCGATTATCAAGAGGGCATTTGTAATTGGTTGTTCGTCTTTATCGACCTTTTCCATTGCGAAGTTTGTAAATAATGGCTGCGCCATATTCATCAGTGTCGCCCGGACGAGAAAAGATACTACAGCGAGATTTATATTTTTTGTGACCCCCATTATTATTAGAAACGGGATTGAAAAAATCTGTGAATAAAATACAGTTTTAATCTTACCAATTTTTTCAGCGATGAGCGGCGCAATCAAAAGTCCAATAATCATCAAAAACTGGGAAAGGCTAAAATAGACCCCGATGAGGTATGTAGGAACATCCAGCCAGGTTTTAAAATAAAGATTCATAAAGGGTATGCTCAAACCTGCACCGAGTCCTGTAACAAAATTGGGCAGGAATAGTTTTATATTGATTGATTTTTTTGTACAGAGTTGCAATTTTTTTTCTGGTTGTTCTATCCTCTGCTCAATCCGTTCATCAATCGACAGATAAGGAATGATTGCAGCCATCACCAGTCCTCCAAAGATGTATAATGTATAACGAAAAGTCATGGCACCGGCAAGGCCATATTTTTCAATCATTCCTGGTAATAATCCACCGAGAATACTTCCTATGGTACCCGCAATCAGAGATGCTGCAAAGTTTAAGCTAAAAAGATAAGGCCTTTCATTGGGTGTGGAATTGCGCATAAAAAACGGTGCGGCGGCGACTTGGAAAAAGACATTGGCAATACCGGACAGAAGGCTCGTCCATAATACTATATGATAGCTTTGTATTGAAACCTGGATGAAATAACAGATTACCGCGAATGGTATCGATATCAGAAGAAGTTTTTTGATAGAAGTCTGTCGGATGATAAAAGAAGCCGGGATGGCCATTATCAGGGTCCCAAGGGTGCTTGCGGTGATTATATTTCCAATTTTTCCTTCACCCAGATTTATGCTTTTCAGATAAAGGTTGAACAAAAGCATGAATCCGGAGAAACCCATTCCCATGAAGAATGTGCCAGTGAGAAATAGCCAGCAGTTACGGGGTATTAGTTTTAACTTCTGTTGATAGAGCGTTATCGCTTTAAAAAATTTTTTTGATGTATACTGAAAGGCTCGGGCAAAGTAATCCCGGGGATGGTTTTTTATTTCAATTTCTTTATCAATATTTCTGCCACCTTTCTACCCGATAATAGCATACCACCGAATATAGGTCCCATTCTCGGACCACCAAATACTGCATTCGCTGCCATCCCACAAACATAAAGTCCGGGATAAACTTCACGGGTGTTTTTCAAAGTCAAGGTCTCGGCAACATCAGCCCACATTGACTTTTCGCCTTCTATCTTTCCGGATACCGTGAGCAATCTTCCACCACTCTTTTTTTCTACTATATGCACAATTTCACAGGGATGCCCCGTGGCATCGATGACTGCCTTTGATTTAAATGTGATCGGATCGATGTGGAGCTTTGCAATATCCACACTCGTCCAGTTTATCACAACACCGCAGACCCGGTCTTCTTTTATCATCACATCTTCAATCCTGATTAGATTAAAGATCTTCAAACCCTGTTTCAATGCCCGGTCAGTAAGACAGGCAGTCGCTTCCAGGGAATCGGCAACATAATAACCTTTCTGATACTCTTTATATCTGATTCCAAATTCTTCAATAATCTCCAGCCCCTGTTTCTGGACCACTATCTTGTTGAACATCATGCCACCACCAGGCATACCACCACCGAGTTTCAGGCCACTTTCAAAAAGAACCGTCTTTATACCTTCCTTTGCCAGGTAATAACCAGCACAAAGGCCAGAAGGACCACCACCACCGATGATCACGTCTGATTCGACGTAATCCAAAAGATCTCTTAGGTAAGTTTCAATTATTGCCCTTGATATAATAGTCTCATCAAGCATAATCTACAGTACTCCAAATCTTACCCCGGTTGACAATCTGAACATCGCTTCAGTATCATGGGCATCATAAACAATGATTCCGGGTTCAACAAAAAATTTTGTCTTTGGATTTAAAAAATAATGAAGTCCCATTCCGAATCTGAAGGAAAAGAAGGTATTTGTGCCTGCCTGTCCAGGTGGATCTTGCACAAAAAAACCAAGCCCACCATGGACATATGGTTCTAAACCGGCCATGGGAATGTAGAATAGACCATCAAGGGAGAGGCCGCCTCCAACCCATACATCGCTATTTAAGTAAAAGTATGTTCCATTTCCGAATACTGCTTCTGAAAAGGTAATTCGTATACCAGCCTGTTTTACTGGATTTATCACACATTCGCCACCTATTCCCAAATAGGCATCACTGCTTATGTAAAAACTTGCTTTTGGGGCAATCTCTAACATAGAGCCATATCTTTTCACACCTTTTGCTTGGGCAAGGACAATTGTAACAAGAATTATCGAGATGATTTTTTTCATTTTTTCTCCTTTTCATGCAATTATATCCAGTTTTTGTATCTTTTCAATAGTCTAAAAATATGAGGAATAGCTCTTGACTGGGATTAGAAACTGGATATAATAGCCGGGCAGGTCTATATTTAACCAGGGAATATCTGGGCTATTTTCAAAATTTAACTTAAGTTTCGCGGGCTTTATGCCTTTAAAAATTAACAAAAGGAGTGAATGATGGTATTACTTGAGATAAGGTGGCATGGCCGGGGTGGGCAGGGTGCCAAGACCGCTGCCCTGCTTTTTGCCGATGCCGCAGTTGAGACCGGAAAATATATTCAGGCTTTTCCTGAATATGGCCCGGAGAGGATGGGAGCACCTGTATTTGCCTTCAATCGTCTCTCAGACGAGCCCATTCTCCAGCATTGCGGCATCAAGAATCCAGATATCGTTGTGGTACTCGATTCCACGTTGATGGAGACGATAGATGTGACCGAAGGTTTAAAAGAAGATGGAATCCTTTTAGTCAATACCCAGAAGACATCTAAAGAGATTAGGGAGCAATTAAAGATTAAAAGTGAAAAGACCAGGATCTATGTTGTGGATGCGAGCAAGATCGCGAAGGAGATTTTAAAAATGGACATTCCCAATACCCCAATGCTCGGAGCACTTATCAAGGTATCAAAATTGCTTGAGTTTGAACCGATGTTGGAATCAGTCAGGAAGCGACTTGAGCATAAATTCCCCAACCGTCCAGATGTGGTAGAAAATAACATAAAAGCAATAATCCGGGCTTATGAGGAGGTGAAGGAATGAAGAAAGAAAAAAAGGGCTGGAAAGAATTACCACTGGGACTGGTCTGGCAATCAGGCACAAGCCAGGAATTTGAGACTGGAGACTGGCGGAGTGATAAGCCAATCTGGGATGCTAAGAAATGCACCCATTGTCTGATTTGCTGGATTTACTGTCCGGATTCAGCAATTATTATTAAAGATGGAAAGGTCCAGGGTATAGATTACAGATATTGCAAGGGTTGCGGGATCTGTGCTGAAGAATGTCCACCAAAGGTGAAGGCAATCACGATGGTAAGGGAGGAGAAATGATTGTAGCAAGGACTGGCAATGAAGCAATGGCCGAGGCAATGAGGCAGATAAATCCAGATGTTGTGGCTGCATATCCCATTACCCCAGCAACTGAAATTGTTCAACATTTTGCCTCTTACGTAGCCGATGGATTGGTAACGACAGAATATGTTCCGGCTGAGAGTGAACATTCAGCATTGAGTGCCTGCATTGGTGCTGCTGCTGCCGGTGCCAGGGTGATGACCGCAACCGCGGCCCAGGGGCTTGCTTTAATGCATGAGATGCTTTTTATTGCATCCGGAATGAGATTGCCCATCGTTCTCTGTCTTGTTAATCGTGCCCTGTCAAGTCCTATAAACATCCATTGCGACCATTCTGACTCCCTCGCATCGAGGGATTCAGGCTGGCTCCAGATATTTACTGAAAATCCTCAGGAAGCCTATGATACAACGATTATGGCTGTGAAGATAGCCGAGGAAATCCTCCTTCCGGTGATGGTAACTACAGATGGTTTTATAATCAGCCATGGGATGGAACGGGTAGAACTGATTGATGATGATAAGGTTCCAGAATGGCTCGGTGAGAGAAAGGCTCCTTACACTCTCTTAGATGTTGATAACCCAATAACAATCGGTATGCTTGATCTTCAGGATTATTATTTTGAACACAAACGCCAGGAAATAGAAGCAATGAATAATGCCCTGCCAGTAATCGAAAAGGTTCAAAAAGATTTTGGTGATACATTTGGCAGGTATTATCCGATAGTTGATGAATACCGGATGGAAGATGCCGAGGTTGCAGTTTTAGTGATGGGCTCCACTGGAGGTACAGGAAAGGTTGCGGTTGACAGGATGCGTAAGAAAGGAAAAAAGGTAGGTCTGGTACGCTGTCGGGTCTATCGTCCATTTCCCAGGGAAAGGATGCTCAAGGCAATCACAAAGGTCAAGGTCCTCGGTATCATGGACCGCGCAGATACACTTTCCACACTCGGTGGTCATCTGTATAATGACTGTCGCTCAATTCTTTATGAATCAGAAGCCAGACCGTTGCTGAAAAATTATATATATGGACTCGGTGGTCGTGATATCAGCATTGAAGAGATCGAAACAGTCTTTGAACAGTTGCTTGAGATTAAAGAGAGAGGTAGAGTTGATAAAGAAATTGTCTATTATGGAGTAAGGGGGGAGTGATGGCAACATTAAAGGAACTGGCACAACAAGGCGAAAAATTTCTAAGTGGTCATCGTGCTTGTGCAGGTTGTGGAGCCACGATTGTAGCAAGACAGGTATTACTTGCTGCCCGGTATCCAGTAGTCGTTGGTGCTGCGACCGGTTGCCTTGAAGTTGTCTCTACGATTTTTCCATATTCTGCCTGGAAAACTCCTTATATCCACAGTGCATTTGAAAACGTTGCAGCTACGATGGCGGGAGTTGAGGCAGCATATAATGCACTCAAAAGAAAGGGTAAGATTACAAAAGAAATGAGATTCATTGCCTTTGGTGGTGATGGTGGAACCTATGACATTGGTTTACAGGCACTCTCGGGAATGCTTGAGAGAAGACATCGCGTTCTATACATATGTTACAACAATGAAGCATATATGAATACAGGAATTCAACGTTCTTCTGCTACACCGTATGGTGCTCATACTACAACTTCACCGGCAGGGACTGTAATCCCGGGCAAATTACAGCCACGCAAAAATCTTACAGAAATCGTCATTGCCCACGAACCAGCTTACGCAGCCCAGGCGACGATAGGTTACTGGAATGATTTAGTAACAAAGGTACGCAAAGCCCTTGATGCAGAAGGTCCTTCTTTTATCAACATATTTTCACCGTGCCGGCTCGGCTGGGCATATCCACCGGAAAAGACCGTAGCAATCACCAGGCTTGCTGTTGAAACCTGTATCTGGCCTCTTTATGAATATGAAAAAGGGAAATATCGGATTACGGTTAAACCAAAAGAGAAAAAACCGATTGAAGAATTCTTGAAATTTCAAGGACGATTTGCTCATCTGTTTAAATTAAAAGACCAAACACCGATAAAAGAATTTCAATCTGAAGTAGATAGAATCTGGGAAAGGTTGCAGAAGCGGTGTGCCGAATAGCTATCTGGTATACTGAAAAGAGAGTACATAATATTTCCCTGAGATCTTTTAATCCCTGATAACCTTCATTACCCATTCCGTGATGGTGAAAATAATTATTTTTGACCTTGATGGAACCCTTTATAACAGCACTGAGGTCTATCAAAAATTTGCCGAGGCTGCTTACTATACCTATGCCCGGATAAAGAATACAGATATTGAGCAGGCTAAAGATATTATTGAAAAAAGGCGTGAGGAGATGAGAAATGAAAAGGGATTTGCGGTTCCCTACACCCTTGCACTACTTTCATTTGGCATCTCAATTGAAGAATGGCATAAGGAGAACATAAATTATTTTAATGCCGGTGATTACCTGAAAAGGGATGAGGGATTGAGATCGATTCTTGTAAGACTGAAAGAGAAATACAAACTTGCGGTTTTCACCAATAACAACCGTATTCAAACCGAACGTATCCTTGAAGCACTGGGGATTAAAGAACTTTTTGATTACATTTTTACCTACGAAAATTTCAAACGAATAAAACCAGACCCTGAGGTTTTCAAACAGATAATAAGGGCACTCAATTTTAAGCCTGAAGAATGTATGATGGTTGGCGACCGGTATTATGTTGACCTTCTGCCCGCAAAGGAACAGGGAATGGAGATATTTGAAGTAAAAGGACCAGAGGATATAGCACATTTGTTAAATTTTCTTTAAATTACAGCTAAGAGGCGCTGCTTCTGTATATGTCTGCCGCTATCTTGACACCGGATAAAATTGTTTCATAATTACAGAGGAGGTTTTTCATGAAAAGATTTTTTATCTTATTAATGACAATCGCAGGTGGAGTATTTGCCGGAAATAGTATCATTCAAACAATGGCTGAGGAATTGAGCCGTTCTTATAAAGTCCTGAGTAAAGAAAAACCATATCCAGTTTACTTCATGCAATACGAAATTATGGAGGAACATCAGTCTTCCATTATTGCATCGCTCGGGGTAATTATTGATGAAAAAGAAGAGAGAAATCGGTATCTCGATGTTGATGTAAGAGTTGGTTCTTACAAACTTGATAACTATCATGAAATACGCGGTGCAGAAGAATATGATTGGTGGTCATCACCGATAGAGGTGCCGATTGACGACCATGCCCGGGCATTGAAGTTGATTCTATGGGCAGAGACTGATAAGAAATTTAAGGCTGCCCAGGAACGATATATAAAAATTCTTAATGAGAGGCAGGTAAAAGTTCTGGAGTCTGATACATCCCCGGATTTCAGTCCTGCACCGAAAATTGTATACAGCGAAAAGATTGATACCCTTGCCTTTGACCGTGAATTATGGAAAGAAAAGCTACGCAATCTCTCCGCAGTTTTTAAAAATCATCCCTGGATTTATGGTTCACGGGTCAGCCTGAGGGCAACTTCATTGACAAAATATCTTGTCAATACTGAAGGAACGAGATTGGTACACAGTCAGAGCAGTTATTCAATTCAGATCTATGCCGAAACCATGGCGGATGATGGGATGGAACTTTATCTCTCTTATCCGGTTTTTGCAAGAAATATAAAAGATATTCCTGATGATGAAATTCTAAGAATCTACATTGATTCCTTGATTCAGAATTTATATGCTTTAAGAAATGCACCGATGGTGGAACCCTACTCCGGACCGGCAATTTTAATGAACCGCGCCTGCGGTGTCTTCTTCCATGAGATATTCGGACACAGGATTGAAGGACATAGACAGAAGAGTGAATTTGAAGGGCAGACATTTACTAAAAAATTGAATGAGAAGATAATGCCCGATTTCATATCAGTTTATGATGACCCGACCCTGGAAAAATTTAACTATAAAGACCTGAACGGTCACTACCTATTTGACGATGAAGGAGTAAAGGCTCAGAAAGCAGTGATTGTTGATAACGGTGTATTAAAAGGATTCTTAATGAGTCGCTCACCAATCGCAGGTTTCCCGGTTTCAAATGGCCATGGAAGACGGCAGTATGGAAGAAAGGTTGTAGCACGTCAGGGGGTATTATACATAAAGTCAACAAAAGAGGTACCATTTGAAGAATTACGCACAAACCTGATTGAAGAATGCAAAAAGCAGAATAAACCGTATGGTCTTATCTTTTATGACATAGCGGGTGGTTTTACGATGACTGGCAGGGAAGGTCCACAGACCTTCAAGGTTATACCACTCTTTGTAAAAAGAATCTATGTTGATGGCAGGCCGGACGAAGTGGTGCGCGGAGTTGATATCGTGGGGACACCGCTACTTTCTCTTTCCAAGATTATTATGACCGGCAATGATTACGATATATTCAACGGTACCTGTGGAGCTGAATCAGGCTGGGTTCCGGTCTCAGCGATTGCTCCTTCCATACTGGTTTCAGAAATTGAAGTTGAGAAAAAATCAAAAGGGCAGGAACGGCCACCCATCCTGCCCGCACCCATTGCTCCTTCAGAATAGGGGGAGACGTGAAAATTATTAATACACAAAAAAATAAATATTCTACTTTTGAGTTCGGTCCCTGGATATTAATTCTTTCAGGTATGCTATATTCTATGCCGCTATGTTCGTCTTTGTTTGAGACAGCCAATAATAATGAAGATATTTTGTTCAGGGCGTTGCAGGATGAACTAAAGCGCAGCATCTGCGAATTGCAATTGCCTAAACAGGAACGACCATACTATATCGCCTACCGGGTTTTGGACTTAAAGGAAGTAGAAATAAAGGCATCCGGAGGTGGGTTGATAGCGAGTAATGAAGAACGTTCCCGTGAGTTGTTTGTCGATTTAAGAGTGGGCAGTTATCAACTGGATAACAGCAACTTCATCTGCCCAACATTTACTTCCCGGATAATTGAATCAGACCGGATACAGCTTCCCCTTGAAGATGAATATCTTGCCCTGCGCCGGGCGATATGGCTTGTGACTGATGGTACCTATAAAAAAGCACTGGAAGTGCTGGCAAAAAAGATAGCCTATTTTCAGAATAAACAGGTTAATGATACTATTCCTGATTTTATAAAGGTGAAACCCTGTTCCCTGTTTGAGCCAATCGTCCATCCTGTGTTCGACCGTAGCGATTTGAATAAAAAAATCACTGCTCTCTCAGCAGTTCTAAATAGATATCGTGAGATTAAAGAATCTTTTGTAAGATTTAAATTAAAGTCTGGTAATCAATATTTTATAGACAGTGACGGTGCAAAGAGTGTTAGAGGTGAACTAATTACTGGCATCGAAGTCAGGGCAAAGGCACAGGCACAGAATGGTACATTGATTGATGATTTCATTGAGTTCTACAGCCAGGGCATTGATGATTTAAATTTTGTAAAAATCACAGAAGCAATAAATGCCTGGGCTGAAACCCTTACTCTGAAGGTAAATACAAGACCCGAAGAAGAGAGTTATTCAGGTCCTGTTCTGTTTCTTGGACCCGCTGCATGTGAACTATTCTTTCAGGTTCTGGGCAAAGGTGTGAGTGGTGTGAGAAATGCAGTGATAGAGAGTGAAATGCTTGAAAGGAGTGTTTCAAAGGAGAATCTCGGTCTATTCTCAAACCGGCTGGGTCGGCGCATCTTACCTGAATTCATTTCGGTATTCGATGACCCGAATTTAAAAGGATACAACGACATCAAGACAATAGGTGGATTTTCAGTGGATGAACAGGGTGTGAAGTCAGAAAAAGTGGAACTGGTGAAAGATGGTAAACTCATAAATTTTTTGATGTGCCGGACTCCGACAAATAAAATCAGAACTTCCAATGGTCACGCCCGCTACTGGAGTGAGATTTATGTACCCAGATACATTGGATTTGTGAGTAATTTAATAATAAAATCTCAAAAACCAGTAAAAGAAGAGGAACTCATAAAGAAATTAAAAGAGGTAGCCCGTGAATATGGCAATGAATATGCCCTCATCATCACCAGGCTCCAGCCTACATTTCCCCGGACTGAATATGAACAGTACCAGAGGTTCTATCAGATGCGGACAAAATCTATACCTATTCTTTCCTCACCGGTAAACATCTACAAGGTGGATGTCCATTCTGATAAAATTGAATTGATCCATGGACTTGATTTTGCCCAGGTTTCTTTGGGGATTCTCAAGGATATAATCGCAACCGGTGATAGAGAGTATGTTTATAATTTTATCTATCGCAATGAGTATGGGGATGAATTTCCGGTCTCGATTGCTGCTCCAGCAGTGCTCGTTGAAGATATTGAACTCGTTCCCAAAAAAGAAAAGATAGAAAAGCCAGCAACCGTTCCCAGACCTTGAATCTAACAGCGATTATTTATATTTTTCTTAATCATTGATTAACTCAACTCCGGTCGCGCAATCAAATTTCAGAACCCTCTTTGAAGGTTATGACCCCAAGGCGCTGACCGGATTATCTTTCTTGATAAGGCTGATTAAATTTGAGCATACTACGGGCAATTGCAATCCGTGTCGTACCACGACCATGTTTTTGTGCCACCCGTTCATATGAACTACGATAACGCGTTGATAAGGACATTCCGGGTACTTGTTCTGGAATATATGCGGCGGGTAGCAAGTTAGTACGGAGCAGGTGTACCAGGGTTTCGGAGCTAATTTTATCATTCATCAATGGTGCTGTGGCAATAGCTTTAGTTTTTAAGGGATGAGCAAGGAAGACATCGAGATCGTGTTCTTCAATGAGTTCATAAAAATAATATCAATTACAGATGTTTTCAATAGCAATTTTACTATCCGCAGGCAGATTGGTAAGATAACTTTTCAGACCATCACGATCATTTGATAACCTGATTTGATTGTATCATACCATCATTTTCGCTCATCTCTGTGATGAACGAATATTTTTTATGAAATCAATCCCGATAAATTTCATAATTGCACCTTCTGTTTTTATTTATAATCCACTTTATTTATACAAAAGTGAATGGTTAGGGTTGCTAATTTTCGCCCCAAATTTGTTAAAATAGAAGGAAGTAGCACAATGAATGTAGAATGTAGAGATTTGACTTCCAGTCTCGGAATTATCGCGACTGGGAAGTCGCTCCTGCAGGAAAACAAAAAACCATTAAACTAAAAGAGAGTGGGGAGGAATCAGTTGGTCATCCTTGACTTTTTCTAATTTCTGGATATACTTATCGGTGATGAGGCTTTTTAGAAGATACTGGATGAAGAAGGTTCACAAGGGGGTGGGCTTTTCGTCCCCCTGATTTATTGATTTATGGACGAGAGCCCACCGGATTGGTGGGCTTTTTTATTTTAAAATAGAAAAGGGGGTTAAATGGAAGATAAACTGGTGGCGAAAATAAAAAGGAGGATACAATCAGGGAATGATATTGATACTCCCTGTTATGTCTATGACCGGCAAAAAATTTTAAAGAATATTGCCATTCTTAAAAAGAACTTTACTGATATTGCCCGGCTGTATTTTGCGGTAAAGGCAAATACAAATCTCACAATTCTAAAACTTATAAAGGATCAGGGGATTGGGGCAGAAGTTGTATCACCGGGTGAGATATTCATCTGTAAAAAAGCTGGATTCAAAGGAAATGAAATCCTTTATAATAATGTGGCAAGAAAATCAGAAGAAATTTATTATGCCCTGAAAAGCGGCGTAGAATTTTTCAATTTTGAAAGCATCAATCAGGCAATCCTTCTGGAACAGGTTGCAAAAGAAATGGGTAAATGTATAAAAGTCTTTGTGCGTATAAATCCAGGGATTTTTCCCGAGACCCATCCCCATCTTTCAACCGGCTCGACAAAGAGCAAATTCGGCATAAAAATGGAAGAATTGTCTGAAGTGTTGAGGATCATAAAGAAATTCAGATACGCAAAGCTTGTCGGGATACATTCTCATATCGGTTCCCAGATTCTTTCACCTGAGCCCTTTATCAAAGCGAGTCGAAAAGTAGTTGAAGCAATTGAGTTTTTCAAAAAGAACAGGATAAAGATAGATTTTGTCAATCTTGGTGGTGGATTCGGTGTTCCCTATAGACCAGAGGAAAAGGATCTCGATTTCAGTCCCATCGTCGATTGCTACCGGCAGATGAAACAGAGATATAATTTAGAAGTCCTGCTTGAGCCCGGTAGATTCTTTGTTGCCAACGGTGGGTATATTCTTACGCGCCTGATTGATAAGAAAATGCGGAACCACCTACCAGTTTATATGATCGATGCAGGCATGACCGAAAATCCAAGGCCTGCGCTCTATGATGCCTATCATCACATCGAGCCACTTTTCAAATATAAAGGCAGAAGATTGAAGGTACGGGTCACAGGACCGCTCTGCGAGAATGCCGATGAGTTTGGTGTATTCAATCTACCAGAACTCAAAATCGGTGATTATCTGCTTATCCATAATTCTGGTGCATATACGAGAACGATGGCATCTACATATAATGGACGACCGTTGCCGCAAGAATATCTTATAGATGGTGGAATAAAATTAATCAGAAAGAAACAATCTTTAAAGGAGTTAATAGCAAATGAATAATATAAAGGTCTTCAAGGTTGGAGGCTCAGTCCTTGCTGGGCCAGGTGATTTTCTGAAAATTGCAAGGCTACTTTTGAAATTTAAGAATACAAGAATCTGTCTTGTCACTTCGGCAATGAAGGGGCAGACCGATGAGTTGATCAGGATATATCAGGAAGCAGTTCCTGAACCTGACTTCTACGGGTTTGAAAAATTTGCAGGTATGGGTGAAGTCCTTTCAGCAATGATCTTTGAATCAGTTTTCAAATCTCTCGGTGCCAATGCCTGTGCAATCATGCCTGGTATGCCAGAGTGGCCAATACACATAAGATTGAAATCAAAGACCCAGCTCAGTGCCCAGAAGATCAATGAAAAAAGGGAATTTTCGCTTCTACCGAAATCATGGAGGATCGTGCGTAAGTATATCCGCGCCCTGTTAAATAAGAATATTTTGGTAATCCCTGGTTTTGTTGCCCAGGATGAAAAAGAAAGGGTCGTAACACTGGGTCGGGGTGGCAGTGATATCTCGGCATTATTGATTGCAGAATTATTAGGAGCAGGAGAATTGGTCCTGGTAAAGGATGTTGGAGGTATCCTGAGTGTTGATCCCAAGATCGTTTCTAATCCAAAGATGATAAGAAAACTTTCCTGGACTGAACTCGGTGCCCTTGCTGCCTCTGGTGCACAGGTGCTAAATCCTGTATCTTTAAAACATAGAAGGAATCTTCCCAGATTAAGGGTGATCGCAAATGATAGTAAAAGTATTGAGAACAGCGGAACCGAGGTTATATTTGATAAAAATGTTTCAATTGTCCTCTCGGAGAAAACCTATGGGGTTCTTACTTTTATTGGCGAAAAGATACCGGAAACACCAGGGATTTTAAGCCTGCTCTCAGGTGCCCTTACGGAAAAAAAGATTGCCATACACTCCCTCACGATTTCAGATAATCTATTAGCAGTATATGTGGAAGAAAAAAGGGCTGAGGAGGCCTATGGACTTCTCTCTGAACTTATCTCAGAGGTAAAAAACCTGAAGGCTTTGAATCTGAAAAAAGGAATTGCCAAGATTGTAGTACGGAGTTTGGAATTTATAAATGAGCCCGGTGCTCTCAAGAAGATAGTGACTCCAATAGCCAGAGAGAAGATCAACATCTGGGAAGTTTTAACAGTCCACACCGATATTATGATCTTTGTTGAATCCCAGGACAAAAACCGGGCGTATAATACCATCAGAAAACTTTTCAGAAAGGAGTGAGAATGAAAAAAAATAAAATCAAGATAGCAATCATTGGGTTTGGTAATCTGGGAAAGGGCGTGAAGAAGGCGATAGATAAAAATCCAGATATGGAACTGGTTGAGATAATAACCAGACGTCCTGAAGCAGTAAAAAAGATTGAAAAAGACGTGCCGGTGTATTCTTTTGACGATTTCAAGAGCATTGCGGATGTTGCAATTCTCTGCGGTGGTTCAAAGGATGATATCTTCGGTGTGGAGAATAATAAAGAATTGAGCCGGGTACGCATTCCTGACCCATATTCCCATGGTCAGGGTCTTTATTTTGCCCAGTTTTTCAATACTGTCGATAGTTTTGATACCCATCGCCGTATTCCCGATTATTACCGGCAGATGGGAAAGGTGGCAAGAATAAACCGGCATACTTCAATCATCTCCGCAGGCTGGGATCCAGGAACCTTCTCCATGGAAAGGGTTCTTGCTGATGCATTCATACCCGGGGGTAAAATTTATACCTTCTGGGGTCCTGGTGTGAGTCAAGGACATTCAGATGCAGTCCGCCAGGTTCCCGGTGTGCTTGATGCGCGCTCTTACACAATTCCAATAAAAAAATCAATAAAGATGGTAAAAGGTGGCAAAAATCCTGTTTTAAAACCGGGTATGATGCACAGAAGAGTTGTTTATGTTGTGGCACATCCGGATGCAGATAAAAGGGATATTATACATCAGATAAAGAAAATGCCCAATTATTTTGCAGACTATGATACAAAGGTGATCTTTGTTTCAGAAAAGGAATTGAATCAGAAACATAGAGAATTTCCTCACAAGGGTTCAATAATCCTTTCTGGCAATACCTCTAATAATAATAATGCACTGATTGAGTACCATTGCGACTGGGGCAGTAACCCTGAAGCTACTGCAAGTATCCTTGTGGCTTGTGCCCGTGCCTGCTATCGATTCAACAAGGAAAAGAGATATGGTGCCTACACGATGTTAGAAATTCCTCCCAGTTATTATTCACCCCATCCTGTTGAAGAACTTCTTGCAAATTATATGTAGCACTGAACAGAATTGCCATTTTTACCAGAACTATTTCTCATCCTGAAGTTGAACTTTTCAGACAAAGATTGGTTTCCTATTTAACTCGTCCCTTGCCTGGTTGGTTTTTTTCAGTATAATAGAAGCATGACTGAAAAAATAAAAAGATTGATTGAAGAAAGAAATCTTGCTGAAGTAGAAAATTTATGGATAGAAATGGTTGAAGCCGGGGATAGTCCTGTACAGGAATTCCTGAGCATAGCCGATGAATTGAAGAAAATAAAGGAAACGAAATCTGCCTTTATGCTTCTTGAAATCCTTGCTTCTCATTTGAAAATTCAGAGGCGATTTGATGAAGCAATCGAAGTTTATAAACATATGGCTTACTTCACCGAAGATGATAGATTATTGAGAAAGGCAATCGTGGAATTATATAAAACGAAATACAATGATAATCCACGGATTGAAAGATTTATTGAACTATCAGGGATTGAAAAAGGTGAGCATATTTTTAAGAGTCTTGAACGGCTTGAAGAATTCTTAAAATATGATATCGGTCGTGTTTTTTATTTTGAAAAATTTGGTCTGGGTGAAGTCGTCTCCATGAATCCCGAACGGCGTGAGGTCGTGCTTGATTTTCAAAAGCAGAAGGGCTATTTTGCAAAATTCGAAGTGGCACAAGGACTCCTGAAACCTGCACCCGAAGGGACTTTTTTATTCAAGAAATACAAAAACATTGAAGAATTGAAGAAACTGGCAGAGGAAGACCCTGTGGGTCTTGTGATATTTATGCTGAAAAGCTACCAGGAACCGCTTGGCTCCGGAGATATCAAAAAGCACCTGACTGGAATAATAGATGAGGGTGAGATTGATAGATACTGGGAAAAGGTCAGGAAAAAACTTGAAAAGAATGAGTGCGTAAAGGTAGAATCAAGAAAAGGGCAGAAGATTTATCAATACATAACAGATGGAAATAAAAAGGAATCTTTCATTGTTTCATTCCAGAAAGGGGATATTGATGAAAAGTACCTTTATGCTGAGCGGTGTGCAAAAGAGTATCCTGAATTGCTTAACGAGATTATAAATTTACTCATCTCTACAGCGAATGAAGAATATCCAAGACATCCGGCACGATGTCTTGATATCTATTATCTATGTGAAGAGTACGGCAAAACAGGTATAAGTTATACAATTGATGATATTTTAAAATATGAGACCTACGAAAATTTACTGCTCAATTTGAAAAACTATGAACATAAAAAAAAGTTCTTACAGGAAATAAAAAAAAGGGAACCTCAGAACTGGCAGAGGATATTCCAGCAAATAATGGCGCTTACTGATGAAACAAAGTTGATTGAAAAGATTGAAGAAGAACTTATAGTTTCAGGATATAGCTTAGATGAATTTTATAAATCAGCTTTATCAATGCCCCAGAAATATCCATGTGTTTTTGTGTATATATTAAAAAAACTGACAGGTGGTTTTTTAAAGGAATTTCTTGAACCCCGATATTTGCCGCGTCTGATCAACAATCTTGAATACATCAAAAACGCCAAACCGAATTTTCTTAAAGCCTTGACCCTGGAACGATTTGATTCCATCATAAAGAATACCGAAATCACCGAAGTTGCGAGAATAAGGGAAGCATTGGTCAAATCAACGGTTCTCAAAGGATATGAGAAAGGTGATTATCTACGGATAATTGATTATTACTTTCCTGATTTAAACGAGAAAAAGGAAGACTACATTTATACAACCGCAGAAGCACTGGAGCGTAAGAAGAAAGAACTTGAACACCTCCTCACCGTGGAAATTCCGGAGAATAAAAAAGAAATCAGCCGTGCACGTGAATATGGGGATTTGAGTGAAAATTTTGAATATAAAGCGGCAAAAGAAAAGCAGGATCAATTATACCAGAAGGTGAGGATGCTTGAATCTGAATTGCGCAGGGCAAAATTAATTGATTTCAGTAATATTGATACCTCCAGGGTGGGCGTTGGAACGAAGGTGATTCTCAAATCCTTACAAGATGATAGCATCCTTGAATATGTAATCCTTGGTCCCTGGGATGCTGACCTTGCAAAAAATATAATTTCCTGTGAATCGCCAATTGCCAGGGATGTATTGTTGGGAAAGAAACCGGGAGAAACGGTGTCGATAGATGGAAAAGGATATCAGATTGTTAAAATTGAAACCGCAAGAAATTGAAGTGGCGCCAACGGGATTCGAACCCGTAATCTTCGCCTTGAGAGGGCGATGTCCTGAACCAAGTTAGACGATGGCGCCGTGCTCAATTATATTAAAAATAAATACGATGTCAATAAATTTTAATAGAACGGCTCATCAAACGAACGGCAAATCAGATGTTGACTAATTCTGTAAAGTAAATAAAATATAAAATAAAGGAGTTAAATATGGAAAAACTGATTGGTAAAGTTACTCATTACTTTAACAAAATAGGGGTTGCGGTCATTGAGATTACTGATGATGAATTGAATGTTGGTGATACAATCCATATAAAGGGACGTACTACTGATTTTCAGCAGGTCGTCCATTCTATGCAGATTGAACACAAGCCGATTGAGAAAGCAAAAAAGGGTGAAAGTATAGGGATGAAGGTAGATTCTGTTGTCCACGAAAAAGACCTCGTATATAAGGTTTTACCGGAATAGAATATCATTTATCGCAAAAATTTATTCATACTCAAGCATCTATCCTGAACTAATTAATGCTTTTAAATGGTGAAGTTTAAAAGCATAATCATAGCTATTATCTTGCTTCTAATTTTTTTTACATCAATTGTATACCGCTTCCGCTTGAGCACAAATCCTGAATATTACGACCCTAAAGACCCCACTGCCTTTTACTGGACCGAGAATGCATTGCAGTACCATTATGCAGAACTAATTGCCAGTGGTGAAAAAATTCCATCATTCGATCCAAAACTTCAGGCACCTGAGGGAGTAAAAATTTTTGAAAACCTTACAATTTTAATGGAATACCCCTGTGGCTGGCTTTATAGAATTTTCAGATTGAAAGAGAGAAATGTTTTATTCCATACCTGGACAATAATATTTATTGCAGGTTGCGCAAGCCTCGGTATATTTGCAATATTTTTTTTAAGCAGGGCCATTGGCATAAGTCATTTCTATTCCATACTTGCCTGTTTATTATTTAATTTTTCTCTTGTTTCTGTGGGTCGTTCTACATTTGGCTTTTTAAACGAAGATTTTGCGCTTCCTTTTATTGCCTTCGGACTTGCAAGCTACTTCTACGCGATAAGAAGTTCAAAAAACAAAATTCTTTTCTCCTTTCTTTCGGGTATTTGCTTTTTAATAAGCCTCTGTTCATGGCATTTCTCACGATTCATATTTCTGGCAATAGTATTCATTTCAGTATTCAATCTCTGGGTGTTTGAAAGAGGCTCAAGACTGAAAGATAATGCCTTAGTGCTTTTTTATACATTATTAATCCCTTTTATTGGAAGTTTTTTTGTACCAGTATTAAAAAGCAGATTATATTTTCTCTCACTCCCTTTTGCACTAAGTTTTGGTGCAATTTTAGGTATTTTTATCTTTAAACAGAAGGCTGAATACACCGTTGTATCTTCATCCCGGGGCAGGTTGTCAATTATAATAGGCTTAGTATTTCTTGCTGTCAGTATAGTAATTACAAGGCTTTTAAATATTGAAGCTGAATATACCCATGTATGGTCTTTGATTATAAACAAAATTAAATTTTTTGGAATCAAACCGGCTGACCCTGGGTTGCTTGATTATCCTGCAAGGTCGTTATGGATTGAAGCGTTCAACAGTCCCCATCCGGTTAGTATTTTCAAAAATCTTTTTCCACTGATAATTCCGGCACTATTCAGTTTCGTTTACTTGACAAGAAAAAGATTTTTCGACTCATCAATCAGATTATTCATTTTCTTCAGCATTATATTTTTTTTGGGCTATCTGACGATTGAGAGGATGGGGGTGGTAAACAATTATTTCGTCAGTGTGCTGGCTGCAGCGATTGGAGTTGTGGAGTTAAAAAAAGGGTTTAAATTTTATAATTATCTCCCATCAGCAGTACTGGGAATAGTATTTCTATTCAATTTTTACCAAGGTTATCATCTCCATAATCCCACTGGTTATATAACAACACTGCGCCGGATATTCGGTAATGAAATCAGCCAAGAATTTTATAACTGGCGCTTAAATAATTTAGAACTTGTAAGATTTATCCGCCATGAAACCCCAGAGGACGCAATATTTCTTTCTTCCTTCGGTGTGGGTCCACTCATATTTACTTATGCCAGACGGCCAATAGTTCTTCAACCGAAATTTGAAGTAAAAAATTGCCAGAAGCTTGTAAAGGAATTTTTTGACGCAATCTATAGTTCTGAAACCGAATTTTACAACTACTGTAAAAGTAAAAATGTCAATTATTTTTTGTATGACATAAAAATTTTACTCGATGATACCCGTGATGGAAGCCGCTGGATTGCGGGAAAGAAGGAAGTTCATTCCAGATCAGCAGCATTTTTATTACACTTCTTCCCCGAAGATTTAGCACATTTTGAACTGGTGTATCAAAATAATTTTTACCGACTTTACAGAGTCGTGAAGGAAAAAAGATTACAGTTATCTTCGGCCATTCCCTACCAGTCAATATACGATTTGAAGGCATTCGGTAATCAAACAAAAAATATTGAATTTTTTGATGATCGTTATACAGAAGCAATCATGCAAAGAATAAAAAACGCAAAATTCTTATTACAGAAGGCACATAAAATTTTGACCAGAGATCCAAAGAAGGCATGTCAGTTGATGGAAAAATCTTTCGCCCTTTATCCTTCACTCATTGGCTCGGCAACCACTCTGGGGATTGCATATGCCCTGACTGGAAGATTAAAAGAAGGATTGGCGCTTTGCCAGAAAGAGGTGGAAATCAACCCACTATATCCTCTTGCCCATTATAATCTTGCTTACTGCTTATATCTGAATAATGATATCAATAGAGCGATAAAGGAACTGAATGAGACGCTGCGCCTGGATCCCAATTTTGAACCAGCAAAAGAGATTTTAAAACAGCTTACCGAAGGGTCTTTATAATCTCAAATTGATACCGATACCGAATTGATTAACCATGTACTTTTTCCCTTCGTTATTACCCCACATCCAGTTAACTTCAGGTATGAATTCAGCCTTGGTACCTATTGAAAATCCCAGACAATGCCCGATATGGAATATGAATCGGGGTGGACGGTCAGAATGTTCCTGGCGGTCCCGGTAGTGCATAGAGTAGATAAATTTTGGTGTGTATAATAACTTTATTGTCTTCTTCAATTCAAGAGCAACCGGTAGATAGCCGTAAAAATCGTATACATAATCAGTTATATAACCAACCCTGGTGCCTTTCATGTATCCGAAACCTGATTTTAATGCACAGGAAATCCTTTTATTCAGCCATCCATATTTTAGCGCAATGAGTCCAGCCGTAGGATAAGAATAGATTAATTGTAGTTCAATTTTTTTGATAATTCCTGCCTTTACCCAGATATCGAACCTTCGCTCGTCATAGGCAATTGTATCATTGGTAGAACTATAAATGCAGTAATTATCAATCCCCAATCCAATACTGTATTCACACGGTTTTAGACATTCCGGGTTATCAAAGGTGGAATAACTCTGCGACCAGGTGAAAGGTAAATTCTGGCTGATAAGATATAATAATAAAAACATCTCAGTGTGCTCCCTGTCTTTTAATTACGATTAGGATTGTTTTTAGAAATATCTTTAGATCCATTTTCAATGAGATGTTGTTGATATATTCAAGGTCGTATTCTAACTTTTTCTTTACATCCTCAATTGTGCGGTCATAGGAATATTTGACCTGTGCCCAGCCCGTAATACCCGGGTGCACTGTGTGGCGGAGTGAGTAGAATGGTATCTGCTTTACAAATTTTGACACAAAATGGGGACGCTCTGGTCGCGGTCCAACAAAACTCATATCCCCTTTTAGAACATTTATCAACTGGGGTAATTCGTCGAGGCGTAATGGTCGCATTATCCTGCCCATGCGGGTAATCCTTTTATCATCTTTCTTAGCCCAGACCGGACCTGTATATTTTTCGGCATCCTTGATCATGGAACGGAATTTTATCAGAAAAAATTTTTTACCCCTGTAGCCCACCCTTTTCTGGGTATAGAAAACTGGACCAGGAGAATCAATCTTGATGAGTAATGCAATCAAGGCCAGTAAAGGGGAGAGGATTACCAGAGAAAGCAAGGCAATACCGATATCAGTTAATCTCTTTAGAAACCGGTCCCAGGCAGAAAGGGGATGAAAGATGATCTGGAGTAAGCTGGAATCGGGAAGTTTTTTAATAAGAAAATGCTGGTAAATAAGGGGATAGAGTTTAGGTGAAACGAAAATGCTATAATTACTTTCAGCAAATTGAGAAATCACTTTCAGCACCTCTTCGCGGCTTTGTCCATTACTTTCGATAACTATACCGTCTATTTTGTTCGCCTTAAAAATCTTCTTTGCCGTTTCTGAATCCATTTCTGAAAACTTTACTTCCCTCACAGCGGTAAAATTAGGATATTCGCAATCCGAGATGTTGTCTCCATTTTTAAAGATAATAACCCGGCTCGGAATTTTCTTTACATATTCCCCTATCAATCCCCAGAGTATGAGACGCCACAGCAGTAGTGAAGAGAGGGTGATGGAATAAGAAGGAAGGAATCCCTTTGCCTTGAAAAAATCTATGTTCATCAAATAGGCAAGTGAAAGGAGGAGGGTCATTCCAAAAAAAATTGCCTTCAGCAGGTTAAAGATTCCGTTCATTATCTGGATCTCGTTCCTGGGCTTATATAAGTTGAACGACTGGAAGAGAAATAGCCAGAAAACCAATAGTCCAAATCCAGCAATAATGCTATGCTGGCTGAATACTGACTGGTTTATCTTTGAAGATTGCCAGGCAATAAAGAAAATTGATAATAAGATTATAATATCACCACAGAGGGTGATAAGCAGCTCAGTTCTTCGTGCCATCAAACGTCTTTAAAATCCCTTATTGACCTCCCTTGCTTCACCATTATCCAATTATATCCAGAAAAGCAAGTTTGTCAAGAAAAAAACAATGCTTGATTTTTTTAAAAATTGGATTATAATCTCAACGAATATGAGACATTATCGTATCTGGCAAAGATTGAATGATTCAAAACCGGGGATAATTGCACTCCTTGATCCCGACCGTATTCCAGATAAGGATGTTTATAAAATAGCTCACTTCGTTTCGGAGTGTGGAACGAAGGCAATTCTAATTGGAACCTCTCTACTAAAGAAAGAAGATTTTGATGGTTTTGTTTTGCGTGTAAAAAAAGCTGCATCATGTCCAGTGATACTATTTCCCGGTGGTTCCCAGCAGATTTCCAGATATGCTGATGGAATATTTTTCCTTTCGCTTTTAAGCGGTCGTAATCCTGAATTTTTGATTGGTGAGCATGTGAAATCAGTCTTCTTGATAAAATCTTATGGGTTGGAAGTTATACCGGTCGGCTACATATTGATTTCTTCTGGTAATTATACAGCGGTTGAATACATTTCCAATACACGTCCGATTCCGAGGAATAAACCTGAAATTGCGGTTGCCCATGCTTTAGCTGGAGAGTATCTTGGGATGGAAGCGATATATCTTGAGGCTGGAAGTGGAGCCGAAGCACCAGTGCCGGAGAAGGTAGTGAAAGAGGTTAAAAAAAACCTTTCCATACCCCTCATCGTGGGTGGCGGGATAAGAAAAGAGAAAGACGCCAGGAAATTATTTGATGCTGGCGCCGACTTTCTGGTTCTGGGAAGCATTATAGAAAGCTCTCCAGCAAAGTTTAAAAAAATTATACAATTTGTTCAATCGTAATTTTATTATCCGCTATATTTATATCAATAAAGGAGTGATATGAATGTTTTAGTTGTGGGTGGTGGCGGCAGGGAACATGCCCTGGTCTGGAAAATTAATAAATCAAGAAAGGTAAAAAATCTGTACGCGGCACCAGGCAATCCAGGGATCGCAAAGATTGCAACCTGTGTGAATATCCTGCCTACGGATATTAACGGACTGGTGCGATTTGCTAAAGAGAAAAATATTGACCTTACGGTCGTTGGTCCGGAATTGCCGCTCTCCCTGGGTATCGTTGATGAATTTAACAAGAACGGTTTGAAGATATTCGGTCCAACCAGGGCAGCAAGCAGGATTGAATCTGATAAGTCTTTCGCCCGTGAATTTCTTGCCCAGTATGACATTCCTTCACCTAAATTTCAGATTTACGATAGCGCCGCACAGGCCTTGAAATACCTCAAGACAATCAATACCTTCCCGGTTGTGGTAAAGGCAGCAGGGCTTGCTGGAGGTAAAGGGGTCTTTATTGTAAACAATAAAAATGAATACGAGAGGATAGTTGATGAGGTTCTTGTCCAGCACAAACTCGGTGAGGCTGGCAAAAAAATAGTGGTTGAAGAATTTTTAACCGGACAGGAATGTTCTGTCTTTGTACTCACCGATGGTCTGAGAATATTATATCTACCTTCGGCACAGGACCACAAAAGGCTTTATGATGGAAACCGGGGGCCGAATACCGGTGGAATGGGTGCTTATTCCCCATATCCCATGAGCAAACTGGTAACCGATTTTATTAAAGAAGTAATCGTTCAACCGACTATCCTGTGTATGCATGAAAAAGGTTTTCCATTTAAAGGTGTTCTATATGCAGGGCTGATTATAACTCCTTCCGGACCAAAGGTCCTTGAATTTAACTGTCGATTTGGAGATCCCGAATTCCAGGCAATGGTGCCTTTGATTGAAAATGATATCATTGAACTTTTCCTCGGGGTTGTCGACAACAATTTACAGGATTTACAGGTGAAGATTAAAAATTTATGGTCAATCTGTGTTGTGCTCGTTTCTGCAGGTTACCCTTTTGATTATAAAATTGGGGAGGAGATACAAATAAAAGGACCGCTCGATACAGGAACACTCCTCTTTCATGCTGGAACCAAAATTGAAGATGGGAAACTTGTTACGGCCGGCGGAAGGGTGTTGAATGTAGTATATGCTGCTGATAATTTACGTGTGGCAAAACAGAAAGTGTACGAAGAGATAAAGAAGATTCACTTTAATGGTATGTTTTATAGAAAGGATATTGGCAGTAGCGGAATGAAGAAGATGAAAAGAAAACGGAAGGTTCGATAGATGCCAGCCACAATTGTAAAAATTGTTGATGATTTGGAAATTTATAAAAAGGTCATTCAGGTTCTTGATGAAGACGGCATAGTTGGCCTGCCCACAGATACTTTCTATGAAATTGCGGTTAATGGCGAGAGTGACCGGGCATTTGTGCAACTACAGAATTTAAAAGGAAAAAAACTGATGACATTCTTCATTGCCCGCAATTTACTTGCTGATTATGTAATAATCACCAAAAAAAAGATTATCGATTATTTCCTCCCTGGTCCGATAATCATGATAATGAAGAAAAAACCGGGTAGTAAATTATTGGTCTCTGAGGATAAGATTGGTATAAGGATTCCCGACCATTATTTCGTAATAAATTTACTCAATTACTATAAAAAGCCGATCGCAGTGATTAATGGCTGCATCCCTGGGGGTGAAAGAATCAGTGAACCTGTCGAGATTGCCGAAAAATTTCCGGCGGTGAGTTTAATCATTGATGACGGACATCGGTATGGTAAAGATCCAACGATTCTTGATTTGACATCACCTGTTCCGGTTGTGAAACAGAAGGGTGCAATCCCTATCCTTGAGATTGAAAAAATATTTGGTAGAAGGATAAAACTTGACCCTGCACTCAAATTCAGCCTGCTGTTCGTTTGCTCGGGGAATTCATGCCGGAGTCCTATGGCTGTAGGAATTATAAAGACCATGATTGATGAACGATATGTTGAAATCAAATCGGCTGGAACCGCGGCTGTGGATGGATTGCCGGCGAGTGAAAATGCCCTGCTTATAGTTAAAGAATTTGGTGGCGATATATCCAGCCACCGGACAAAATACCTCACAAGGGAACTTGTTGATGAAGCAGACTTGATTCTTGTGATGGAATACAAACATTATGAGACCGTAGTTGAATTATCACCCGCAGCAGCGATAAAGACATTTTTGTTAAAGGAATATAAAAGGAAAAGAAGATCTGACAACGAAGTTTCTGATCCTGTTGGACGCGACCTCTATACCTATAGAGATACTGCCCTGGAAATGTATCCATCACTGAAACTGGTGGCTGATGATATAAAGAAAAGATTAATGGTATGAAGGTTATTCTTGCTGGATATAACATTGATACCGGGCTAATCAAAAAATTAAAAAGATTATCCAGCAACAATGTCTTTACACCCGAGACCATCTCAGCAGCCTATGCACGAATCAGCCGCAGCCCCAGATCGGTCAGTACACTGCGGAAGGAAGCCCTGAAAGAAGTAGAAAAGGCAAGACTTTCTAACCGGCGCATTATCTTTGAGATGAGTCATCATTCAATTGCCGAACATGCGGTATTCAATTTTGATATCATCGGTATTTCCCGCCGGGCGGTTGAAGAGGTTGAAAGATTCAGATTATGTTCCTACACTGAAAAGTCCCAGCGTTATGTGACACTGGAAGGAGACTATGTGATACCTGAAGAGATTAAAAATTCGAAATTTGTGGATGAATACTGCACCATCATATCTGAGCAGAATAATCTATATAAGATATTGCTGGAGAAGCTGAAATCGTATAGATTAAAGAATCAACCAGGGGTATCAGATCCCAAAATCTTAAAAAATATTGAGAATGCAGCAAAAGAAGATGCCCGCTATATACTTTCCCTCGCCACCCAGACCCAGCTCGGAACTACAATAAATGCCCGTAATCTTGAACTGATGATACGGAGATTTGCCAGTCATGAACTTGATGAAATCCGCAAGCTTGGCAATCATTTATACAGGCAGGTTAAACATATTGCACCTTCAATAATACTTTTCTACAGAGCAAACGATTATGACCAGCGCACATATCCGGAACTCAAAGAATACTGTGATAAGATAAAGGTTCTGAATGACTTGAATTCAGAGGTAAGGCTTGAAGATTATACCAGGGATGGAGATGATAAGATTCTTGCTTCATTACTATTTCGTGTGGGAAGAAGCAGCTTTGAACAATGTTTAACTGCTGTCAAAAAATTATCCCGGAAAGAAAAAATTGAGTTGTTCAAAAATGCCTGCAAATACCTGGAACTATATGACACCCTGCCCCGGGAGTTTGAAATGGTCAATTATACATTCTCAGCGGTCGTATCCGGTAGCTGTTTTGCTCAATTAAAACGTCACCGCATGATGACCCTTATAAACCAGGACTATGACCCGTTACTTGGTATTACCATCCCGCCTTCAATAAAAGAAATAAAGATGGAAGAAGAATTTAAGAAGGTTATCAAAAAAACTGAAAAGTTGTATAAAAAAATAGTAAAAATTTCACCACCAGCGGCATCTTATATTCTCACCAATGCCCACCGTAAAAGGGTACTAATCAATCTTAATCTTCGCGAGTTATATCACATTGTACGCCTGCGTGAAGACCCAACAGCCCAATGGGATATTCAAAATATTGTGCACTCCATGAGCGAAAAGGCGAAAAAAGTTACACCCCTGACAACATTGCTTTTATGCAGCAAAACTGAATATCCTGAGAGATATCACGAATTGTATAAAAAATATCCAAAGGTGACGAAGGTACCTTTGCCCGGCTAATTTATAAAGATGTCTATCTGGGTGGGTAAACATCAGGGTGAGGTCGGTGAAGATCTCATCATCCGGGGCAAGAGAATTCCTGCCGTAATAGTTCAAATTTTAAAAAATCGGGGGTATAAGACTGCCCAGGAGATAGAAACATTCTTTGCGCCAACTCCTGCAGAACTTCATGACCCATTCATGTTTTCAGATATGGAAAAAGCAGTGGCAAGGATTGAAAAGGCACTTGAAAGAAAAGAAAGGATATTAATCCACGGTGATTATGATGCCGATGGAATAACAGGTATGGCTATGTTATACAGAAATTTTAAAAAACTTGGATTAGATGTGTATTGTTATATTCCCCACCGCCTTATAGAAGGTTACGGGGTTTCAAAATTGGGGATTGAATATGCCCTGCAGAATGGATGCACACTGATGATTACTGTTGATTGTGGCATTACTGCATTTGAAGAGCTGAACTATGCGAAATCAAAGAATTTAGATGTGATAATCTGTGACCATCACAATCCGAAATCGGAAATTCCGGTTGTTGACGCATTACTCAATCCTAAATTGGCCCACTGTAATTATCCATTCAAAGAACTTGCCGGGGTTGGAGTAGTTTTTAAATTTCTCCAGGGTATTTACCGGAAGCTCTGTCTTGATGAGGCAGAACTTCTCTCCGACCTTGACCTTGTTGCATTGGGCAGTGTGGTTGATGTAGTACCTTTGACCGGGGAAAATCGTTATCTGGTAAAACTCGGGTTAAAAAAGATGCAGAAAAGTAAAAAGGCGGGTATCCAGGCACTGATAAAAGTTTCCGGCCTGAAGGGTGAACTGACTGCATACCATCTCGGGTTCATAATCGGGCCAAGGATAAATGCCTGTGGTAGATTACGTGATGCAAAGGCGGCTTTAGAACTTTTACTTACCGATGACTATCAAAAGGCCTGTTTACTTGCCCAGGAACTTTCGGCCGATAATGAAAAACGCCAGAAAGTGGAAGATGAAATTCTACAGGAGGCAGTTAATATGATTGAGGCAAAACATCTGTATGATAAGCGAGTCATAGTCCTGGGTAAAGAAAACTGGCATGAAGGCGTTGTCGGCATTGTAGCATCAAGAATTGTTGAGGAGTATGCAAAACCAGCGATAGTTCTGACATTAAAAGAAAAAATCGCCAAGGGCTCAGCCCGTTCGGTCAGTGGATTTGATATTGCGGAGGCACTGAACTTCTGTGCTGACCTGTTAATGAAATTCGGCGGGCATAAACAGGCAGCAGGGTTGGAACTTTCTAAAAGCAACTTAGATTCCTTTGTTGAGAAGATAAATCAATACGCACAGGGATTTGATGAGCATATTTTTATGAAGCGCCATTATTATGATATAAAGCTTGATTTGAAGGATATAAATGAAGAGATTGTTTATTTTTTGAAATATTTTGAACCCACCGGAATGGAGAACCCCCAGCCAGTATTTTTGGGTGAAAATTTTGAAGTTGTAGGTGTTCCTGTGGTAGTGGGCAGTGATCACTTGAAATTCTCGTTGCGCCAGGAAAGAGTCGTGTTTCCCGCAATCGCCTTTTATCACGCGGATAAGATAATGACAATGGTGCCTGGAAAGACTCGAATTGATTGTTTGTATACAATATTTGAAGATTCACTCGTCGGCAAAAAAAAGATAATGTTAAAGATTAAGGAATTAAAAAATGTGGCAGTTAATTGAAGATGAGAATTTAAAGTATTTTCGTTGTGAATTTGAAAATAAAATTTTTCTTTATTCAACAAAGGTTGGAACGCAGAAATTTTTGTATACCTTTAAGCCCGCGTTACTTACCCAGATTCATTCAGATATCATTGTAGATATTGATACCGATACAAAGACCACTGGTGATGGGCTGATGACATCAAGTAAGTCAATCGGTGTAAAGGTTGCTGACTGTCTTCCAGTTTATATCTTTTCTCAGGAAAAAATTATGCTTCTTCATTGTGGATGGCGTTCAATCATCAGAGGAATTCTGGCAAAAGCTCTGACCATTATGAGGGAGTATAAATATGTCATGGGTGCCTGTATTGGACCCTGCTGTTATGAAGTCAAAAATGATGTTGCAAGGCTATTCAGTGAGAAATATCCGGAGGCAGTGATAAGAAAATATAATAAGATCTATCTTGATTTAAAAAAGGCTGTGCTACAGGAACTGGGAAAGGAAAATCTTATTGCTGAATTGAATTATTGTACATATTGTAATCCAGATTATTTCTACTCTTATCGGCGCGGAGATAGAGAAAGAAATTATGCTGTCTTTAGTTATAAGTAATTTTTTTAGGCTAATAGGTGTATATTGACAATGCACAACTTATATGTATAATCTTTCCTTAGTATAAGGCCCCGTCTGGTAGTATAGTAATCTATACTGAATTTAAATACCGGTGCCTTATACATACTTTTTTTATGGTTGATTCTCTAAAAAAATAAATTCAACAGGTGGTTGGAGTTATGTCTGAATCATCTGAAAGAAAAAGATGGATAAATGAGTCTAAGAGACGTTGTAAGAAAATGGGTTTGAACCCCGATAAGCCATGTATTACAAATACTCTCAGCCGTTCAGAATTACTCCACCGCCAGAAAATTAATGAATCCTTAATAAAATCCGCCCTTCCGTATATGAAATTGTGCAGCGAAACTTTCAAACTCTGCGGATCAATTCTGGTATTAACAGACAGGGATGGCTATATTTTGAAGGCAATCGGTCCCAGGCACATCTTACAAAGCCGCAGTAAAATTGGTCTTGGTGAGGGGGGGTCACTGCGCGAAGAAGATGCTGGGACCAATGCCGTTGCCCTTGCCCTGCGTTATCACAAGCCAGTATATGTAGAAGGGGAAGAATATTATCTAAAAATTTTTCAATCGGGTGCCTGTTTTTGTTCACCGATACTGGACAATGGAGAATTGCTTGGCACGATTGTGATCGTCCATCCGGAAAAAAGGGGACATCCTTATACCTTTGCCCTTGTGAAGATTCTTTCCGGAATAATTCAGAAAGAATACCGGAAGACATTTGAATTCAATTTTTATACTGATCTGGCGAAATTGCTCAATCTCATTTTTGTGATTACTGATAATCAGGGAAAGATACTCTGGCTCAGCGAGAAGGCAAAGAAACTTCTACATTTCAATACTGGAAAGAACATCACGGAAAAATTTGACGAGGAAATTGTAAGAAAAAAACCAATTATCAACGAAATATTTGAATCAGAAAATTTGCATATGAAGTTTTTTGTATTAAAAAAGGAATATGAAGACAAATACATCTTTATTTTTGAACCGGTATATTCTCCCGTTAATAAAGAAAGAAGTTTATCGTTGCGTGCCCCTTATACATTTGACGATATAATCGGGCTTGAAACAATAAAAGAGACTGCGAAAAAAATTGCTATCCAGGATACAAATCTCTTGATCATTGGAGAAAGTGGCACCGGAAAAGATCTGCTTGCTGCCGCAATTCACAATGAAAGTTCACGGGCGGGTGAAAGATTTGTGGTGGTGAACTGTGCAGCTATTCCAGAGAACCTGTTTGAGTCAGAATTGTTTGGCTATAAAAGGGGTGCCTTCACCGATGCCCGTTATGACAAAACAGGAAAGATTGAATTTGCCAATAATGGTACACTATTCTTTGATGAAATTGCTGAGTTACCGCTCAATGTACAGGCAAAACTTTTAAGAGTGATTGAGGATAAAAAGGTAATCCCCCTGGGTTGTAATGAGGGCAGGGTTGTCAATGTCCGATTTATTTTTGCCACCAATCGCAACCTTGAGGAACTTGTAGCACAGGGTAAATTCAGAGAAGATTTATATTACCGGATTCACTCTCCCAAAATTGAAATTCCACCTCTTCGTGAGCGCCGGGATGAAATTCCTCTTTTGATTGAGCATCTGTTGCTTAAAATAAAAGAAAGATATAGAGGGTATTTTGCTGGCATAACCGAAAGTGCAAAGAAACGTCTGTTAGAATTTGATTTTCCCGGAAATGTCCGCCAGCTTGAAAAAATATTAGAACAGGCATTTTTGCGCTGCAAAAATGGCTATATTGAATTAAAAGACCTTGGTCTGGAAAATCATCAGCCAGTTTCAATAGAAGAGAAGGTAAGAAGGTATCGGGCAAAACTCATTTTTGAATGTTATCAGCGGAATGGGTGTGATGTAATTAAAACCTGCAATGAATTAAAGATATCAAGGGCACAATTATACCGTTATTTGAAAATCATCAATTCAAAAGGAACTCATGACTAACTGAAGATTATTACTTCCCGATATAGCACTTTAGATAAATTTTCACACTTTTAAATATATTGCCTGATATTTTGACCTGGCTCCTCTCCACTTTTAAAAATCAAGAATATTATTATTTTTTGGGCGTATAAGTATTATAGGGTGAAAGATAGACTATCGGCTGGATATTCTTAGTTTAAAAAATTAATAATCCCATCTACTTCCTCGTAAACTCTGCCATTACAAGTAAAACAAGACATTGGTAATTCGCCATAGGAAATAGCGCCAATGCACCCAAAGATAGTTAGGCCGTAATCATCAGGTTTGTTTAAAAATTGATTACCCGCTGGGTGAAGACTGTTTTCATACTGAAAATTCCCTTTTGTCAAAGGGATGGACAGATGATTATCGCGACCGGGAAGTCGCCCCTGCTGGAAAACAAAAAAACATTAAACTAAAAAGCGGAGAGTAGTCATTATTTGGCAATTTACTTTGACTGCTTGACAACAAAGAAAATTTTAATATAATTAAAATGTGAATTGGATAGACTTCTGGAAAAATCACAATAAAGGAGTGTGGAAATGACTCGACGGACATCCGGACCCGGTCGGGTCAAAGTACCATACTACATTGTCTACTCCACTGCGTTAATCTTAAATATTCCACACTATATCAAATACTTCAACGGAGGCATCAAATGACTCGCCGGATTAAAAGACCCGGTCGGGTCAAAAAAAGATGCCATAATTTTAATCAACCTCCTTTATTAAATACCAATCAACATTCCATCGAAATTCTTTACGAACTTTTTAAAAAATATTTAAAATATCGTATTCCAAAAATTAATACAATCATTCCTTTGATCAATCACGAATTGACCAGAACGAAAGGGGGTGATAAGAGAAAAAAAATTAAAAATCAATAGCACTTAAAATAAAGAAAGGAGGTTAAAATGAAGAAAATAGTGCTATTATCATGTATAATAATAGGTACCTTAGCCTTTGCTGCCCAGCGCGTTGTCGTATGTGAAAATTTTACTGCAACCTGGTGTCAATACTGTCCAGGAGCAGCGCGTGCGCTGGATGAGAATTATACAAGAAGTTATGATTCAGTTGTAGTAATATCTTACCATCCATCCACATCCGACCCATTCTATAGTACCGAGGCTGCAGCACGATTATCATATTACAGTGTGAGCGGATATCCAACAACAATATTTGATGGAGTACGAAGAGTAGTCGGAGGTTTACGTTTCGGCACAATGTATGCCATTTACCGAGACACTATAGCATACAGGTTGAACATTTCAAGTCCACTGGATATCAGTCTCACCTGTAACTATGATACGATTAGTAATACCGGAACGGTAAATGCCACGATTCTGAACATTACTTCCAGTCCGATAAGTGGCACACTCCATTTTGTGATTGTTGAAAATAATATTCCATATAGCTGGCAGGGAATGTCTAAGTTAGAATTTTTGATGAGAGATATGGTGCCGGATGCGAATGGAGAAGCAGTTACCATTCCGGCAAATAGCAGTATATCAAGGTCCAGAAACTTCACAATCGCTTCAAACTGGAAAGAAAAAGATTGTAAAATTATCGTATTTGTTCAGGCCGCAAACAGAGAGATTTACCAGGGTGCAGAGATTGGAATAGTGCCCATCCCCGGAATGGACTATTACGGATTGAATATTACAGAAACGGCAGGCAACCACAATCGGTGGGCTGAGCCCGGTGAGGCGATTAGAATTTATGTCTATGGCAAAAATTTAAGAGACGGTATTTATACAGGTAGTACCACTGTAACCTGCTCAGATCCATACATAACAATTAGTGGTGCTACTCCACAAACTGTAGAAATTAGACCCGGTGATGTAGATACGGTAAATATCTGCGATTTCACAATCAGTGATGCCTGCCCGACACCAAGACTGGTTTCTTTCTTTTTGAATTTTGGCTCAAAAATTGATACGATTCCTTTTATGATTACGAGGAGCCCTGGTTTTTCAGACAATATGGAATCAGGTCAGGATAACTGGACCCATTCTGGCACGAATGATAACTGGCATATCACGACATACAAAAGTTATTCACCAACCCGCTCCTGGTATTGCGGGGTTGAGGGTTCCTGGCAGTACACAAATCAAAATGATGCTTCTTTGATTTCAGTTTTCTTTGTTGCAACACCGGATAGTTCCTTGAAACTCTGGCATCAGTATAGTCTTGAAGCAGGCTGGGATTATGGATATGTGGAAATTGACAATGGTTCAGGGTGGTGGCAAACCCTTGGTAAATTCACCGGTACACAAAGTGCCTGGACTCAACTGTCATATCCCCTTACCAGTTATTCAGGACAGACCGTGAGAATAAGATTCCGGTTTATCAGCGATGCTTCCATAGTCCAGGAAGGATGGTATATCGACGATGTGAATATGCCGAGACCGGTAGGAATTGAAACTAAAGAAAATAATAAGCGGTTAACTTTAAGTATAACACCCAATCCATTTACCGAAAAAGTGGCGATAATTTGCCAGTCCAGCAATTTTCATAATATGTCTGTATCCGTTAAGATATACGATGCATCTGGCCGTCTTGTTAAATCACTCACTGCGAATCCAGTGATAATCTGGAATGGCGATGATTCTAATGGCAAGATGCTTCCTTCGGGTATATATTTTGTGAAATTAGAATCTGAATCAGAAACCATTCTGGAAAAGGTTGTCATTGTCCGATAATCAATAATGGGGAGGGCGATTGCCCTCCCCATTTGAAAGAGGTTAATATGTTCGGCAAAAAAGTGGTACTGTGGTTAGTTGGGCTCACCACGATGTTATCTGCCCAGTATAGTTTCAACTTTGTCTGCGTAAGTGATACATTCCAGACCGGAATAGACTATTTTATATTCCGTTTCCGGCTCACGAATACCGGATCCCAACCCGATAGTTACGCATTTGACTGTCGGGTGATTGATAGCGTTCCTGGATGGTTTGAATTGTATTGTGCTGGTGGACAATGTGCAGAACCAGGAATAATTCTTTATAGTTATCTTACTCCTGGAGCAATAGATTCAGGAATTGATGTTTCAATATACCCTGCAACCGGAGTATGGGGAACTGAAGTTGTAAATCTAAAAGTAAGATCGGTTCGCAGCCCCAATTTAAGGGATTCAATAACTGTTATTGCAGCAATGGAACAAGGAGTTTTTATCTACAAAACGAAGGACCCGATTTATAAATTTGAATTATATCCAATTCCGTTCAACAATTACCTCGTAATAAAATTCCGGATGCCTGATTTAAGATTACAACCTTCGATAAAGATTTTTGATTCAAAAGGGCAGCTGATTAAACGATTTGACAATATAACCAGTAATCAATCTTCTGAAATCGTGTGGCGTGGTGATGATCACTCAGGTAAGCCCGTTCCGGAAGGCGTGTATTTCATTGAATTGAAAAACAATGGCTATATATTTCATAGAAAGGTGGTAAAAGTCCAATGAAAAAAACTATAATTTTTACAGCAATATTATTAATTACATTCTGCTCTGACAGTCCGCAAATCAAAATTGAACCAGGAGACAGGATTGTCCTTGCTGAGTTTTTTACTTTTGCGCGCTGTGTTTATTGTCCCTACGCAGAACATGCGCTTGATAGTCTACTAAAAGAATATGGTGATAGTCTTGCTGTAATTGCCTATCACCGCCGTGCCCTCGGTGATACATTAAGTCCACCTTATGTTGCAGTTCGCGAATCCCTTTATAATATCCAGACCTCACCGATTGTAGTATTTGATGGATTGCAAAAAATTCAGACAGAAAAGCCCGAGGATAATTACCCAGTTTATAAAAATTGCATCATCAGCGAGAGAAACAGAAAGACCAAGTTGCGATTGAATCTTGAATCAACCTTAAAAGGAGATGTCGTTTCTTTGAAAGTAAATATCGTTGTGATTGATTCAATAAAAGATTCTGAGCATCGGTTGTTTATAGTCCTTGTTGAAGATAGCGTATTTTTCAAACAGGTAGGTGCCCCTGATTCCATTTTCTATTTCGTAATGCGCAAGATGATTCCGGATGCAAAGGGTATAACGGTGAATTTAGTCTATCCTGATTCCCTGATTGAAGAAAGGAACTGCTTGATTCAGTCTAACTGGAATGTCAATAAATTAGGGGTTGTTGCATTCGTCCAGGATATGGAAACAAAAGAAGTTATTCAGGCGGTAGTGAAAAGAAGAATTGTCAAGTGAATTCGCAAGACAGATAAAAGGAAAAAGTCAGTCAAGCCATCATTAGACTTTAGTCTTAAGTCTCGTAGGGAAACATCGTAAGCATTCTATTGACATAAACCAATATTTAAATATAATCTGTGTATGATAGTTATTACCCACTGGAATATGGTTTACAAAGGAGTTTGGAAATGATCCGCCGGGTATTTAGGCCCGGTCGGGTCTATGGAAAGATAAAAGAGCAATTCTTATCTTCCAACCTCCATAAGAGATTCATTCTTTTCGCAGTAAACAAATACACTGAATTTAAATGCCATACCGCAAGGGGGCTTTATGCCTAATCCCTGGGATAAAATCGTTGGCACCAAGGAGTATAATAAAAATTATGAGAGGCTCATAAAGATCGCGAGGCAGAAAGGTTATGTCTTTAACAAAAAGCTAAGCCGGGTAAAAAAAGTGATTGGTTTAATGACGATAAACTATCTTGAATATGGAAAATACTATTGCCCTTGCAAGCAAAGCGAACCGTTAAATCCAGAAAAAGACGTCCTTTGCCCCTGCCCCACTCTGGATGAAGAAGTCAGAAAAGACGGGCATTGTTTTTGCGAACTATTTTTCAAAAAGGAAAAAAAATGAATAATTACGAAAAGATGTGGCAGGAATTAGGACTTGATGTAAATTTGCACAATGAGGTCCTGAATTACATAAACAAAGGATTTCAAAATACTGTTGGTAAACAAAAGAATCGTCCCAGGACAATGGACTATTTTGACAATGTTCTTCATGAATCGCATGGTGGTAGGGTTGCCGAGCTGCTTGAAGAAAAATCAAAGGGTAAAAAGATTGTGGGATTTTTCTGTATCTATGTACCAGAAGAAATCATAATGGCACTCGATATGATTCCAATCGCATTATGCGGGGGAACGAATTTCTCTGTTCCTTACGCTGAAAAGATGTTTCCCAGAGATATCTGCCCGCTCGTGAAATCAACCCTGGGGCTTGCATTTTCCAAAACCTGTCTCTATGCACCAATCAAGAGCCTCGCCGTCGGTGAAACGACCTGTGATGCAAAAAAGAAGGTCTGGGATATTTTATCTCAAAAGGTAAATTTTCATATTATGGAATTGCCCCAAAAGAAAAACATAATTGACACCCATCTCTGGGAAGATGAAGTCCATACACTTGTAGAAAATCTTGAGAAACTTGCTGGAAAGAAATTAAATCCCTTTATATTAAAAGAAAAAATTGACATAATGAATAATAAAAGAAAAGTACTCCAACGACTTGCTAAACTAAGAATAAAAGAGCCACCACCAATAAGTGGTCTTGACGCCCTGGTTGTAATGCAGGCAGCATTGAATGATGAACCAGTGCGTTTCACGAAAAAGGTTGAGGAGTTATGTGATGAACTTGAAGATAGAGTAAAGAAGGGTATTTCACCATTTTATGATAAGGCAAAGCGGATTATGGTCTCAGGTTGTCCTTCAGTTATGGGCAACTGGAAAGTTCACTCTTTAATAGAAAGTTCTGGTGGTGCAGTCGTTGTTGATGAGACCTGTACCGGTGTGAGATATTTTAAGGACCTTGTTGATACAAAGGCAAATGATATTGATGGACTTCTTGGTGCAATCGCAGATCGATATCTAAAGATAAACTGCTCCTGTTTTACACCGAATAATGACCGGCTTGAAATGGTAAGAACCCTTGCCAGAGAAGGAAATATAAAAGGTGTTGTTCAATACATTCTTCAGTACTGTCATACTTACAATATTGAAGCAATCAGGATTGATGGAACACTAAAACAGGATAACATTCCAAGTTTGAAGATTGTTACGGATTATTCAGAAGAAGATACAGCACAATTGCGCACAAGGGTTGAGGCATTTTTAGAGACTTTACAATGATGGGCAATTCAGGTCGATACAAGACAATTGAAGGCAATAAAAGTCATAAAGGAATCTAATGGTTAGCGCAGGGATTGATATTGGCTCAAGAACTATAAAGTTTGTTATTCTTGAAAATAAGAAAATAGTTGACTACCGTATTACTGATACAACCGTTGAGCCGCTAAAAAGGGTCGAGGAAATTCTAAAAGACAAAAAATTTGAGAGTATGGTGGCAACAGGCTATGGACGATACCTGATGCAAGATAGATACAATTGTGAGATTGTAACCGAGATTAAAGCCTATGCAATTGGTACATCTTTCTTATATCCAGATTGTAGAACAATTATTGATATTGGTGGTCAGGATACAAAGGTTATAAAGGTTAAAGATGGCAATGTAATTGACTTTGAAATGAACGACCGCTGTGCAGCAGGAACCGGTAAATTCCTTGAAGTGATGGCACAGACACTGGGATATACAATTGAAGAATTTGGAAGTATCGCACTCAAAGGAAGAAATTCTATTCCTATAAATTCAATGTGCACGGTCTTTGCTGAATCCGAAGTAATTTCTCTTATTGCACGGGGTGAAGATAAGAAAGATATTGCATTGAGTCTTCACCATTCAATCATTAATCGTGTAATGACAATGGTATCAAGAATGAATCCTGAAGAAAAAGTTGTCTTTGCCGGTGGTGTGGCAAAAAATAGATGCATGGTTGAATTATTAGGAAAAAAACTGGGAAATATTTTAGTCCCTGAAGAGCCTCAGATAATCGGTGCTCTCGGCGCCGCAATAATTGCTGAAGGGAATTTAAAATCAATAACAGCAAAAGAAAGGAGATAAATAAATATGAGACGAATAAAATACAGCTGTACAATTACTATCATCTTGTTGATGTTGGTAGAATTGGGTAACTCTGCAGGTTTGCCCACGACAGGAGTAGATTTGCAGATCAGGAATAAATATGTGTGGCGCGGAGCAGTGTTTAATACTGATCCCGTACTTTGGCCTGATTTGTGGATAAACTGGAATGGTGTCACATTCTATACCTGGGGATCTTGTGATTTAACCGGTATAAAGCAAAAACAAATGCAACTTACCGACTTAGCATTTTTTCTTGACTATACGCGTACTATCGATCCTATCACACCCACAATTGGATTTGCACTTTACACCTACCCGGGTTCTGCTTATGGTTCAGCATTTCCAACAACAGGTGAGCTCTATATTAAAATTGGTGGCGATCTGAAATTTGTACAAGGACTTCTGAACTTAAATTATGATGTGGTTGAAGCCAAGGGATTGTACATTTCTTCATCTCTTTCAAAGGGATTCTCTTTTGGTCCACTTGACTTAACCTTCACACTCTCAGGCGGTTTTGCAAATGGCAAGCATAATGCCTACTATTATGGACTGGATAAAACCTGTCTAACCGATTTTGGTGCAACATTAAAACTAAGTTATCTACCACCTGGTGACCTATCAAAATTCCTAGCCATCACAGGAGACATAAATTTTGTTTCAATCGTTGATTCTGAACTCAAGGACTACATGCAGACATATGCAGATGTTCAGAATGTCCATGGTGGGATTGGACTGAGTGTTGTATATTCTTTCGGGGGTGATTGATGCCGGCAACACTTTTTTTCTGGCTGGCGGCGATAGCATACTTCTTGTTCGTAATCATCATTGGTTATGTAATATGGCGCAAAATACACAAAGATACCGCTACCCATCAAATACTTGACTTCTGGATTGCAAGTAGAAGATTTCCAGGCTGGCGTTTAGCAATTTCTTTAACCGCAGGCTGGCTGATGTTAGGCTGGTTAGGATATGGAATGTCTATGATATACCAGATGGGATTGTCTGGAATATGGATATTACCATTGCCGTGGTTTATATTGTGTTTCATAATCATCTGGATGGTTCCTTACGTGCGAAGGTTGCCCGCGATATCTTTACCCGAAGCAATCCAAAAAAGATTCGGTGGTCCAACCCGCTTTATAATTGGATTGTGTTCTATCTTTGTTTTTACATCCTGGACAGGAGCTGAGTTATTTATGGTGGGTCATCTAGGTGCGCCATTTTTTAAAATTTCTCCAGTTATGACAATGGTTATTGTGGCAATTCCAATAATGATATACACGTATTTCGGCGGCTTCAGGGCAGTCGTTATTACTGATTTTGTGCAATTCATCTTTATGGCGATATTTATAACGATTTTAGGCATAATAAGTGTTAATACGGCATCGGCTATTACAAATGGCAATATCATCAACACTTTAAAAAATATACCGACGCCTTATTATGGTCCGAATACTATGTTTAATCTCTTTGCCTGTGGCATTGCAATGCCGATTATTCTTTTATTTGCATACCTCCCCGGCTGGATGATTGAACAGGATCTATTACTGAGAATTCAAGGAGCAAATAGTTTAAAAGAGGCAAAAAAGGGCGCGTGGCTTGCGCTTATTCTAATAACAATCTTTGTCATAACAATTCCCACGATAATTGCTTTCTGTGCCCTTGTTCTATTTCCACCCGGATTAGAATCAAGCACTAATGCTATAGGCGCTGATGCGACAGGAATAATTTCTGCAATCATCCTCCAATACTTCCCCTTCTGGGCGCAGGTTTTTATGCTCGTGGGATTGCTTTCTGCACAGATGTCCACAGTAGATACCTTTGCTAATGTAATTGCGCTTCCTTTGACGTACGACATAATACAACCCAATTTTATGCAAGGACTTTCCCGTACAAAGATTGCCCAATGGTCAAGAATATTAGCAGTTTTAGCAATCTTGCTCGCGCTATTTTATGCAATAAATGCTACCTCTTTAATGGATGTTTATATCCTGTCATCAGGGGTTCTCACTGCATCAATTGCAATCCCTGCCTTTGCTATCTTCTGGAAAAAAGCAAATCGTTTAGGAATAGTATTATGCTCTATACTTGGATTTGTCGGCAATGTTGTTTTTTACATTTTTGAATATCACATCTGGAAACACAATTATTCTCCAAAATGGCTCGCAGATACGTATTTAGGTTATATAATTATTGGACTTGTCGGTTCAGTCCTCGGTTTGATTATTGGTTCCTTAATAGGAAAACCTTCAACTCCTGAAGAGATAAATGCGGTAGCACCTCAACCGCTTGAAGGAGTTGAAATATTTGATATTGCAAAAGAATGAAAGGGGGTATTATGGAAATCTACAGGAAAGACTATACAATAAAAGACGTCCAGGATGTCTATGATGGTCCGGGCGGTCTGCTCTGGGAAGCAGTAATGGGTGAGCAGATCCATTCAGGCGGACCTGAAGCAACCGATGTCCTGGCAAAGAAACTGGGGTTAAAACCAGGAATGGTCGTTGCTGACCTTTGCAGTGCACTCGGTGCACCAGCACGGCATCTGGCAAGCAAATATGGTGTATATGTGAAGGGTGTAGATGCGACAAAGACAATGCTTAAGAAGGCAATAGAAAGAACCAAAGCAGCAAAACTTGAACATATGATTGAATATTATGAAGGTAATGTGATGGATTTGCCTTTCAAGTCAAACTCTATAGATGTTGTATGGGGACAGGAAGCCTGGTGTTATGTGACGGATAAAGAAAGACTTTTGCGTGAGGCATATCGTGTTTTAAAACCCGGTGGCAAGATTGGATTTACGGATTGGATTATCACCGGTAAGATCTCCCAAAAGGAACTTGAACCACTCTATGATTCAATGGCATTTCCATATATGGAATCATTTGAAGGCTACCAGGCATTGATGAAAAAAGTAGGTTTTAAGGTCCTTGAGGCGATTGATAATACCGAGGCATTTGCCAAACATTTTGACCAGTATTATGAAATGGTAACGGTAAAGATGAAACCTGACATTCTGAAGAACTTTGGACCAGACCTCTACAGTTTTGCTGAAAATCTTGTTACTATCTGGCGCAAAGCCGCACATAACCATCAGGTTGGCAGCGGTTTATTTATAGGACAAAAACCATAAAAAAGGAGGTAATATGAAACAACTAAAAACACTCATAACCATTGGATGCATAGTGATTGCTCTTCTTGCCGTCTTCTGTAAGAAAGAAGAGGAAGTAGAAGAGATAAATCCTACCCCTATGAATCCGGTGGTTATTGACACTGCCAAAAATGAAGTAAAGATATCCTGTGTGGTAAAAAGAATGTGGATTGATGACTCAACATCAATTCACAACTGTATTGTTTCAAAATACGGTTCCAATGCTGGTAAGGCGGTTCTCGTATCCAATGCCCACCATGCTGATTTTTATGATGCGTTAATTGCACTTGGTGCTAACCCTGGTGTTGATATTGGAGATCCACCGGATACAAATGGTGTGCCCACTGGAACTGAATTTAAAGTTCTGGTGAAATTTGAAGGTGATACTACCTTATATGATATTAATGAACTAGTTGAAGATTCCTTAGGCCGAGAATTTAAGTGCAGAATGCATAACAGCTATACCCGTGCGGTATCAACAAATAAGGGCTGCATATATTGCTACACTACCTGTAAGACTTCAATCACGAGCAACCCGTCCTATACTGCCAAAGATTTCTATTATACGCCTGGTGTAAAATGGCCTTTCCGACCAATCAAAGAAAAATGGCCCGCTGAAGGAACGCATGCGGTGGTCATTTTCAGGAAGGTGCAGTAAGGATATGAGAATGGTCGGGAGCGGAGACATTCTGCTCCCGACCGGGGTTGAATAAATGATAAAAAAATTATACATATATAGTTATCTGCTTTTTGGTCTGGTAATTATAATCTTCTATTCTTTTTGCAAATCAAAAGATAAAGAACCACCGATTGTTGAAATAACCATAAATCCCGCAGCCGGGGTTGTTGGTAATATCTGTGATATATTTGCTTCCGCAAGCGATAATGAACAGGTGGTAAAATTAGAAATTTACATAAATAATCAGGTTGTGCAGTCCACGGAAGATTCCTTTTGTTCTTTTCAGTGGAACACACGTAATCATCCTGATAATTCTACACACACCATCTTTGCCCGGGCACTTGATTTAGAAGAAAACCAAGGATTTTCCGATACAATTGAAGTCACTGTTTTCAACAATCTTGATA
>JAOAFX010000019.1 GCA_026416055.1 Caldifarciminota bacterium | reverse complement strand
CCGATACCTTGTGCAAGTGCGGCTTTACTTAAATAATAAACAGTGTCAATATGTTCAAAAGTATAAGGTCCAGCAGTGACCAAAAAACCGATGCGTTTACTATGTTGTTCCATGAAATTCAAATGAAAAGGGTTATTTGTGCCTTTGATGCATTTTCAAGGTATGTTGCTACGCCCACCACACCCTTGAGACCATCAATTAGTTCTTCTCTTTTCAAACCCAGTACATTCATCGACATTTCACATGCATAAAGATTCACACCGAGTTGCTTTGCGATTTCAATGAGTTCAGGTAGTGATGCGACTTTCTTTTTTTTCATCACCTCCTTCATCATATTCGTTCCCATGCCCAGCATATGCATCTTTGATAAAGCAAGGTTATCAGCACCTTTAGGTAACATCATTCCAAACATTTTTTCTATGAATGACTTTCCCTTTACCTTTACACCCTTTTTCCTTAGAACGCTCAGGCCCCAAAATGTGAAGAACATATCTACTTCCATTCCTGATGCAGCAGCACCAGTCCCTATGATAAATGCGGCAAGGCATTTATCTAATTCACCGCTAAAGACAATGATTGAAACCCTTTCTTGAGCCATTAATATCTCCTTTCATCTGGTTTTCTGGATATATGCCCTTATTTCTTCAGGACTTTCTTTTATTTCAATCAATTTTTGCTCGGTCTTCCTGCACCAGGCTTCGACATCCGGAATAAACGAAGGGTCAGATGCCAAGACTTCAACGATTTCACCAATGTTCATTTCTTTCATTATCTGGGAAAGTTTAACAATTGGCATCGGGCAGGAAAGCCCCCGTGCATCAAGTTTTTTTGTAATATTTGCCATGTTGACCTCATAAGGATTATATCCAAAAGTTGACTTATAGTCAATAATAATTGTGAAAAGGATACATAACTGCTTGACTTTTTTTAGAAAATAAGTATTATTAAACTATGCAAATGCACGAAGGAGGTTTTATGAAAAATTTTATTGGTGCCCTTCTTATTGCTCTTATCTTTGTTGGTTGTGGTCCAAAATGGGCAAAGAAGGAGACACTGGATGCGCTTAATGAAGCTCGTGCTGCTCTCCAGTCTGCTGAATCGAGAATAACAGAGCTTGAGAATGCAAAAGCACAACTGCTCAGTCAAAAGGCACAGCTGGAACAGGAAATTGCGAATCTCTCTGCTGAAATAGATGCTTTGCAGTCAAAGATTGATGCTCGTTGTAAAAAGAAATAGGAGGATCAATGAAAGTGAATTTTATCCTACTATCCATCTTTTTTGGGGTTTTTGCAGTAGGCGGTTTTGCACAGGAAAAATTGACTGAAGAACAGGCACAGGCAGAATTGGTTAAAGTAAAAGAACAATTAAAACTTGCAGAGGAAAAAATATCTTCTCTTGAGTCAGAAATATCAAATTTAAAATCCGAAATTTCTGGTCTTGAATCAAGACGTGAGGAACTTAAAAACAAACTTGCCGAATTAAAAGAAACCTGGAAAAAATGCCAGTACGGAAGATACAAAGTTGTCGAAGGTGACTGGCTTTCGAAGATTGCCAGCATGAGGAATGTCTATGGAGATGGCAAGAAATGGCAGTTGATTTATGAGGCCAATAAAGATAAGATAAAAAACCCCAATTTAATTCACCCGGGTATGGTTTTGTTGATTCCTACACTTGAGACATATACAGTAATACCTGGGGATTGCCTCTGGCTTATTGCTTCTTACCTTTCCATATACTCTGATGCCGGACGCTGGCGAGAAATATATGAGGCAAACAAAGACAAAATTAAAGATAAAAATCTTATATACCCAAAACAAGTTCTCACCATTCCCCATGAGTGAAAGTGAAGAGGGGGATTTTTTAGCTCCCCCTCCTGACAACACTTGCAGCCTAAGGATAGGAACTTTTAAATGAAAATAGCAATCCCATTGACAGGCTATGACCCTGCGTACATAATTGGAATGCAGGATGAGTTATTGAAATATATCCAGGGTGAATTTGGTATCATCGTGGTGTTCCGTAACGAGACGATTTATTTGAAAGGGCCGAATGAAAAAGTCAAGAAGGCCAAGGCTTTCATCCAGGAAGTCCTGAAATCATATCCAAAACCCTTTGAACCGGATGAAGACACACCAGAAGTGGCAGTTGAAAGTTCAGACACGGTCATTACTCCAAAAAAAACGGTGCGGGCAAAAAGCCTTGGACAGGAAATGTATCTTAAAGCAATAGATGAGTATGATATAGTGATAAGTATTGGTCCAGCTGGAACTGGCAAGACATACCTTGGTGTAGCAAAGGCAGTTTCTTATTTGATGGAGAAAAAAGTGGAAAGGGTTATTCTTACACGCCCTGCAGTTGAAGCAGGAGAATCACTGGGATATTTACCGGGTGCGATTGAAGAAAAAGTAGACCCATATTTGAGGCCGCTTTTTGATGCTCTTAACGACTTTTTACCATATGACCGAATCCGTAAGTTTCTTGATATGAAGGTAATTGAGGTAGCACCTCTTGCCTATATGCGTGGCAGGACACTCAATGATTCATTTATAATTCTTGATGAAGCTCAGAACACCACTGGCATGCAAATGAAAATGTTTTTGACCCGGATGGGCTGGAGGTCTAAAGTTGTTGTGACTGGTGACATAACTCAGATTGACCTACCATCCAGTGTCCTCTCCGGACTTGTAGAAATCCAGCGACTCCTTGCCCGAATTGAGGGGATAAAGTTTATCTATCTTGATGAAAAAGATGTTGTGAGGCATAGATTGGTTCAGGAAATAATCAAGGCATATGAAAATAAGAATTCCATGTAAATGGTTAACACTTATTGGTACAGTCCTTTATTTCAATATTATTTTTCAACCATCATTCGGGACAAGGCGATTCAACTTTAAAGAAGGCGAAATTGCTACTGAAGATATAATAGCACCGAGTAGTTTTTCTATCCCCAAGACTGAAGAAGAATTGCAGGAAGAAAGAAATGCCATTGCACAGCGGCTTCCTCCTGTGTATGATTATAAACCAGAAGTGCTGACGGATTTAGAAACAACCCTGACAGGTCTTGAGAGAATGATAGATACACTCCGTAGGTATGATCGGGATACGATTATATATCTAATACAGAGAGATTACGGCATGCCAAAGGATTTGATATTTTACTTGCTAAAGAATAACCATAAATACATTCTTATGAAACTTTTAAAAGAATTGGGCTTTTATCTTTCCCGGGGAATTGTAGCAAACAAATCCCTTCCTCATAGAATTTTGACGGTAGTAAGGGGGGGTAAAGAAACTCTGATTTCAATTGACGAAGTATATTCAGTGGCAGAAGTCGAAAGTACCCTAAGTTCGAGGGCACCCAATGAATATAAACAACTCGTGAGATTTTTTATTAAACCAAATATAATCTTAAATTCCCGGGAGACGGAAAAAAGAATTGAGGAGGTTTATGCAAATGTTAAGAAGACAAAGGGAGAGGTATTGAAAGGAGAACTGATTGTTGAAAAACACAAGAAGATTGACCGTACTGCATTAGAAAAGCTTGAGGCCCTTGAGAAAACATATAAAATCACCGGCACGAGTGAGACATTAAAAACGTTAATTTTCCGCAATCTTTTTTTTGTAGCGATTTTTTTATTATTTCTATTTTATAATCGTCAGGCCAATCTCAATCTGCTCAACGAAAAAAATTTTTATTTTATTGTTCTGTTACTGGTAATTTACGTAGCACTAGGTAAGATTTTTTATGAGACCCATATTATTTATGGGCTTCCGATAGCATTTTTTATTTATTTAATTGCACTCTATTTTAACTTTAATACCGGTCTTTTTACAGGCATTGTTTTGAGCTCTATCTTTGGAGTAATTTATAAATCTTTACCTGCTTTTGTTTTTTTGTTAGTTAGCAGTATTACTGCATGTTTATTACGTCCATCATTAAAGAGCAGGTATCTACTATACCGGCCCGCATTATATCTCAGCCTGGTAAATGTTCTTACAATTTTCTTTATTGATAATTATATTGCCTACACAGGCATCGATTTGATAAATATCGGGATGGGGATTTTGAACGGGTTCGTAAGTATCGTGGCACTGGTAATATTTCTACCACTTTTTGAAAGTATATTTGATTTTACTACTGATTTTACATTAGTAGAACTTGGGAATTTAAATTTACCTATCTTTAAAGAAATGTCAATCAGTGCACCTGGCACCTACCATCATTCGGTTATAGTTGGAAATCTTGCCGAAGCTGGAGCACGGGCGATAGGTGCCGATCCAATTCTTGCCCGGGTTGGTGCCTATTATCACGATATCGGCAAATTAAAAAAACCTGAATATTTCATTGAAAATCAAATAGGGCAAAAAAATCCCCACGATAATTTAAAACCCCAGATGAGTGCCCTGGTGATAATTTCTCATGTGAAAGACGGCTATGAAATGGGGAAAAATATGAAACTACCGAAAAATATTCTGGCAATAATTTCTGAACACCATGGGACTTCACGGATTGAAAGTTTTTACAAAAAAGCACTTTCTACAGCCGAGAAGGTAAGTGAAGATGTGTTTACTTACCCCGGACCAAAACCAAAAACTAAAGAGGCAGCACTTGTTATGCTTGCTGACTCAGTGGAAGCTGCAGCACGTGCTGAAAAGAATATTACTGTGAGTAAATTGCAAAAAATATTGAGAGAAAGTTTTGATAAAAAATTCAATGAAGGACAGCTTGATGAGTGTCCTATAAGCCGGGTTGACTTAGAAAATATAAAAACGGCATTTTTGCCCATTTTGCTTGGAATATTCCATCCGCGGATTGAATATGAATCGCACGAGGCTAAAGATAAATATTTATAATCAAACAAAATCTTTCATACCAAACAGAAAAAAATTGATGGGCTTTATAAGACATATTTTTGAAAAAGAAAATTACACAAAAATTAATTCAATTAATGTTATAATTGCTGATTCGTTATATTTGCAGAAATTAAATAAAGAATTCTTTCGGCGTAATAAGCCGACAAATGTAATATCTTTTAATCTCGGCACGGTTGGTGAAATATATGTCTCAATCGACGAAGTAAAATTACCGGCTGATTTGTTTTATTATGTTGCACATGGTCTATTACATATTTTTGGCTATGATCATAAGAAAAAAAAAGATGAAAAAACAATGGAAAAGAAGTGTTTTAAATATCTAAATGAGTTTCTAAAATTTCCTTATAAATAATAGTAAATAATCATATGATCCACCTCTATTTTTTGATAGTAGTTTTACTTATATGTAGTGCTTTTTTCTCAGGAATGGAAGCAGCGATATTCTCTTTAAATAAATTTCGCGTTAAGAGCTTGCTTTTTGACAATATCAAAGGGGCAAAGAGTCTGTCGCGAATAAAAGATAGACCATTTAACACTCTATCTACACTCCTTTTTTTTAATAACCTTGTCAATATTGGAGCATCATCCGTTGCAACAATAATAATCAATCATATATTACTGAGATTCAGTCTCACACCGGCAATTTATTATGCATTAGAGATATTCTTGATGACTTTCATTCTTCTGGTTATGGGTGAGATAACACCCAAGACTATTTTTCTTAATAGCGCAGAATATTTGGGTCTTAGGTTAAGTTTTTTCGTTGAATTGCTCACACGATTAACATTTCCTTTTGCAAAATTTCTCAACAATATACTCAACATTTTAATTCCTTATAAAAGGGGTATTGGGACGTCTGAAGAGGATATAAAAAAAATGTTAGCCGAGGCAAAATCTTTAAATATTCTCGATGAGGTTGAAGAGCAATTAGCATACCGATTATTGAAATTCAGTAAAACACTCGTTGGGGAAATTATGATACCAGCTGAAAGAGCAGTTGGTGTATATGTGAATCAGACCGTGGATGAGGCAATGAGATTGATGAGAGAAACAGGACATTCACGTATCTGTGTCTATCAAAAAGATGATATCCAGAAGGTTGCAGGTATATTGTACGCTAAGGACTTGATACTAAAGCCATTTTCTTCTCATGCCAGGGTTTATGAATATATGCGCCAACCTTTCTGGGTTTTGAAAACAATGGCGATAGATGAATTGCTCGTGGATTTCAGAAAGAAAGGTATCCATTTTGCCGTAGTCAGTGATGAACAGGGTAAATTCACAGGTATTATAACCTTAAATGACGTACTCAAATATCTTTTTGGGAATTTCCCCGGGATATGATCTTAGTATTTATCGCATTTGGTTTAGTATTATTGATGGGAATATTTACCGCAACTGAAACTGGTTTCTTGTGTGTTGATAAGACTAAAGTTTTAGCCCTTGCGAAAGAAAAAAGATACTGGGCAGAGGCCATAAATAATTTCCAAAAAAAGCCTGCAGAATTTTTTTCGACAATCCTTGTGTGCGAAGATTTTCTTCTCGTGATAGCATCAAATCTTATGGCTATCTATTTTATCGAAAATCATGGTGAAGAATTTGTTTTACTATCAACAATTTTATTATCGATTTTTTCTCTGATATTTGGACAGTTGATTCCTAAATCAATAGCACTATTATATCCTGAAAAAACGCTTGTTATAACGATTCGTATCATTTCTTTCTTTAAGACTTTACTATTTCCAGTCGTGGTTCTTTTTGCATGGTTCAGTCAAAGCCTTGCTACAATCTTTAAGATAAAAGCCACCACTGAGATAATTCGCCGTCAAGATATTGTCTTCGCAATTAGCGAATATGAAAAAGATACGAGCATTCTTGCTGCTCGTCTATTTGATTTCTCTCATCGTAAAGTATCTGATATTATGGTTCCAATAGATATTGCAGTGGTATATAAAAAAGGCGAAGATTTTAATAAATTCTGTATTGAATCTAAACAGCTTTTCAGGTTTATCCCAGTTCTTGATCCCCTGACAAGTGAAATAGTGGGAGTGATAAATACAAGAGATTATTTTTTCAGTGGTAAAATTGAAATGAAACCTCCTTATTTTGTGGGCGAGAATGAAAAATGCATGCAGGTATTTTTGAAGATGAAAGAAAGAAATGAACATCTTGCTGTGGTTCAGTCTTCACACAATAAGACTGTGGGAATTATAACGATTTACGACCTTATTGAAGAACTTACGGGCTCAATAAGGGAGGAGAGATAAATTTGCTATTGACACAGACAAAAATTTTTATATAATATGGAACATTTGCCAGGGTAGCTCAGTTGGTAGAGCACCGGACTGAAAATCCGGGTGTCCGCAGTTCGATTCTGCGCCCTGGCACTTTTTTAACAAGACCAATTACTACATTATATGACAAAATACACAGGAGAAATTGCTGCCCTGGGAACTTCCTTTTGCTGGTCTTTTGGTTCAATATTTTTTACTATAGCTTCGCGATTGATTGGTTCAAGCGAAGTTAATCGTATCCGGCTCGTTTTAGGAATGCTGCTTTTGATGTTTACCCACCTCTCGATAACAGGAACATTAATTCCGCTAAATGCGCGTTTTCACCACTGGTTCTGGTTGGGTATGTCTGGAATAGTTGGATTTGCCATCGGTGATACACTCCTTTTTCGTGGTTATGTGCTGATAGGACCTCGTTTAACAATGCTTTTAATGTCCCTGGCACCTGTTCTGGGAGCTTTACTCGGGTGGTTTGTCCTCGGTGAATTTCTGTCGTTAAAAGAGTTAATAGGAATTATTGTTACTATCTTTGGTATCTCAGTAGTGCTCTATTCCCGTAACGAACAAAAAAGCCACAAGAAGATTTACTCTACCGGTATTTTATGTGGTCTTGGTGCTTCTCTGTGTCAGGCACTTGGGTACTTTTTATCAAAAAAAGGATTAGCATACTATGATCTGTCCGCACTTTCGGGAAATGTAATAAGAATTATGTCCGGGGCACTGGCAATTTGGGTCATCGCATTGTCTCAGGGTAGAGTTTCCTCCACTATCAGCGGATTAGGGAATGGAAAGGCAGTTCTGGCGATGATAGGGGGTGCTATTTTTGGCCCTTTTCTCGGCGTCTGGCTCTCTCTTGTTGCGATTCAGCATTCATATATTGGCATCGCATCAACCCTTATGGCGTTGCCTCCAGTGATTTTAATCCCCCTATCACGATGGATTTTCAAAGAGCATATTACAAAGTATGCAGTTGTTGGCACAATTGTTGCGATAATAGGGGTGGGTTTGATATTTATCGATTAATTTTTTTAATTGACAATTCGCAAAATTTCAATAAACTTATTATATGGAAATTACCCCCAGAAGCGCTATTATTGAAAAACTCAAACCAGTATTCATTCAGTATGATACATATTTCCAAAATTTTGTGACAATCGGACAACAGATAGAGAATGGACTGCAAATAAGTTCAGAAATTTTGGCTGAAATAAGGCAGAGGTTCAATAATCTTTCTGCCACAGTTGAACTCGTTATTGAGGGTGTTGATGTTTTTGATGCCGAAATCAAAAAAATGCGCGATTTATTGAAAAAAAGTATTGAAAATTTCAGGGACTCATTTTCGATCTCAGAGAAAATCAGTGGAGACTTAAACAATATCACCGAAATATTAAAGAAAATTCAGGGAAGTAGTCGGAGACTGGTAGAAATCATAAAGAATATAAATTTTGTTTCTGAATCAATAGAAGTGGCTTCAAGGAATGCAGGGATCACAGCCTTCCATGCAGGTAGAGAAGGTAGAGGTTTTGAAGTAATTGCCCGGGAGATGACAGGTCTTGTCCGGAGTGCCAGTCTGCCAACTCGAGTCATACCTGAGATTTCAAATGAATTGCTGAAGAATATAGATGAATTGAACAAAGACCTACAAAAGATACAAAATGTAATTATATACCTGACTGAGATTGCTGATAAATTTCTCAATATCAACAATGAATTGCTCACCTTCATTCCATATCTTGAGAATTCAATCAGGGATATCTCTAACAGTGCTGCAATGCAAAAGGATTTTTATAGCAGTTTGCGAAAAGAAGGTGAGAGATTACCAGAATACTTAGATGATATTTACAAGGTTATCAGAACTGCATCAATCACTGAGTTATTTCTGGGTGCTTTCTTCCAGCATCTTAACAACATGAAAAATCTTCTGATGATGGCTGAAGATGAACACAATTTTTCGTCTCTATTTTTCACGATAAAAAGAATTCTGGATAACGAACCAAAAATGAGCGATCCCCAGAGATTGCTGAACAAAACGCTACGGACCATCGATCTTCATGTCTCAGAAAGATTGATTCTGCAGTTTATTTCCGAAGCCAAGCATCTGAATGAAGTAATAACTTTAATAGGGGAAAAGATGAAATCCTGGATAAAGACCCATAACTATGCCAGTGAAACACTTATGCGTGGTAAGATTTTTTATCAGGATGTGAGCGAACTACTCAATTCTCTAACCGGAAAATCTTATAAATTAAAAGAACTTGTTAACAGGGTTTACAAACCTCTCCAGGAACTAAAACGAATAACTGAGCGCGCCCGCCTTCTAGGACTTTACGCTGGTATTGAAAGTGCACGCAGTGGCAAATATGCCGAACCTCTTGGTGTTGTAACCTCTGAGATAAAGACACTGGCAATAAAATCTCATGAATTCGTTGGGGGTATTGATGTTGTCCTGGAACAACTTGTAAAGGATATTAATTATCTTATCACATTTTTTATCAAAACCGATAGCGATGTTGAACTTGGGCTTGATTCGTTGAATATCTCTCATGAAGCAATAAAAGATAGCAGTAAAGTTCTGGATAACCTTGTTGCCCTCTCACATGAGATGTTTTCTTCTACAACAGAGATGGTAAATCAGTGTGGCATGCTTGGTGAACATCATCGTAATTTCGGGAATGAATATAAAAAGATAAATGAATATTTTTCTTCGTATGATACAGTGATCAGAACAGGAGAAGGACTTGCCCATGAAATTAAGTCAATTATCAATGAATTTACTAAAGATGTTACGGTAATTACAACCCGTAGAAAAAAAATAGTTTTTCGAGCGACTGAAGACCCGATTACTTTTGATCCGGCTATGAAGACTGACACCACCAGCCATCAAGTAATTGAGCAAATGTTTACAGGGTTATATACCTTTGACCAGCTAAACCACATAATCCCTGCTATAGCCCATTCTTTTTCTGTATCAGAAGATGGCAGGATCTGGGATTTCTATTTAAAGCGTGAGGCAAAATTCCATAATGGCCTTGAAGTTCAGGCAAAGGATGTTGTATTTTCACTGAATCGGGTAAAAAAGGGTCCCAATGCCAATTTTATTGAATATATTTCGGATATGGTTGTCATAGATCCATATCATATAAGGTTCGTATTGAAATTTCCATATATTCCTTTTTTAGCAAATCTTTCGTGCGGGGTTTGCAATATTGTTCCTTCTGATTTTAATCCTGATGACCCTGTAGGTTGTGGTCCCTACAAACTTGTTTCTTATGAGAAGAAAAAGGAAATAGTACTTGAGGCATTTGAAGATTTTTATGAGGGCAGACCAATGGTTGATGAATGTGTCATAAAGATAGTACCCGATGACAAAGAAGCACTTGAGATGTTTAAAAGAGGTGAGATATCAATTTTAAGTTTGACAACAGATATGCTTTCGGAGTTTTCCCAAGAGGATATTTATATGGGACCTGTCTTGTCAACCCAGTATCTCGCCATAAATTTTTCCAAGGTTTCACCTTTTGTTGATTTAAATGTGCGCAAGGCAATGAATCATGCATTAGACAGGGAGTATTATTGTCGTATGCTCCTTAAAGGCAAGGCTATACCAGCACATGGTGTCTATCCGCCTGGTTTGCCTGGATACAATACGAAACAGGTCGGATATCCTTATGACCTAAAAAAAGCACGTGAGTTAATGCGTCAGGCAGGTTTTGGAAATGGGATCCCTGGTGAGTTTGTGCTGGATATAAGAGCGGGCAGTGAGACTTTTAAAAGGGCGGAATTCATTAAGGAATCATTTGCTAAAATTGGAATCCATCTCCAGATAAATCCTCTTCCCTGGAACGAGTTTTTAAATAAAACTTATAGCGGTAATAGTTTGATGAGTCTTCGAGGATGGGTATCAGATAATGGCGACCCTGATAACTTTGTTTATACTCTTTTCCACTCCAAAAATTTTGGTGCCAGTGGTAATACGTCCTTTTATGCAAATCCAGAACTTGACCAAATGATTGAAAGTGCGCGTTCAGAACAGAATCTCCGACGGCGTCTTGAGCTTTACCAGAAAATAGAAAATTTTATTGTAGAAAATGCTCTCTGGGTTTTCATCTCGCATGGTGTTGATTGTTATGCGGTTCAGAAAGAAATAAGAGGGTTTGTCGTGGACCCATTCGGGTTGGTGCGTTTTAGATATCTTTTCTGTTCATAACTATGGATACGTTGATAATTTTTAAAATCGCTGATGAATTAATAGGGATAGATATAAAAATGGTGCGGGAGGTCACAGAATTACCTCCGTCAGTACCTGTCCCGAAAGCGCCTGATTTTGTATTGGGACTGGCTAATATCAGAGGAGAAGTTGTACCTATTATCTCGTTACGTCTACGCCTCGGTGTTGGTGGTGAGGAACAATCCAATATGATTCTGGTTGTGGAAGAAGGAGAACGGATCGCTGGCTTGAGGGTGGATAGTCTTTTGGGAACCAAAAAGATCGATGAGCGTCTGATTAACAGAAACCCGGAGTTGCTTTCTACCAGAAAGGAAAAGGATTTTTTCATCGGCGCCTATGAAACTGAAGAAAAACCAGTTTTGATTCTAAATCTTTCCCGGGTTTTAGCAGGAGGATAAAGAGTATTGACTTTTTCAAAAATTGAGATAAAATTATTTTGTTATAGCGAATCTTATAAAAGGGGATTTATCGAAAAGGAGGTTAAATGAGAATACTGGTGGTAGACGACGCAATGTTTATGCGTCGTATGCTCACTGATATCTTAGAGAAAGGCGGGCATACAGTTTGTGGTGAGGCAGCCACGGGTAAAGAGGCAGTAGAGCGGTATAAAGAATTGAAACCAGACCTCGTAACTATGGATATCATTATGCCTGACATGAGCGGAATTGAGGCGGTTAAAGAGATAAAAAAGATTGACCCTAAGGCAAAGATTTTGATGGTCTCAGCCATGGGGCAGCAGGCATTGGTCCTGGAGGCGGTACAGGCTGGTGCGATAGACTATGTGGTAAAACCATTCCAGCCTTCAAGGGTGCTTGAGTCTATTGAACGGATAATGAAAAAATAGTAAAATGCTTGAAGAATATCTATCACTTTTTATAAGTGAAACGGAATCGTTCGTAAAACAGCTGGAAAAAGAACTTTTAAATCTTGAAAGAAATAACCGGAATCATAATGCAATTCTTGAAGTTTTCAGAATCTTGCATACCATCAAAGGCATGGCTCAAACCATGGGATTTGAAGACCTTGGGAGATTATCCCATCTCGTGGAAGACCTGCTCGCTGAACCAAAGAAAAAAGGTGAGATTGGAAAGACAACCCTTGAATTCCTTTTTATTGTTGTGGATTATTTTTCACGTTTTTTAAAAGCCCTGAAAGACAAAGGATCCCTGCCACTGGCCGATGAATTGTGTAGAATCTGTGTTGAGATAAAAGAGGGAAAAGAAGTATCCCTTGAGCGGACATCAGCGGTAGAAACAGAGCCGACTTCAATAAAAATAAAAATGTCAAAGATCGATAATCTATTCAATCTTGCTAATGAGTTGCTTATTTTAAAATCACGATTATCAAAATTGAGTTCTGAGATTGGTAACAATGAATTAAAAAATTTGAGCGAAAATGCGGAGAGGTTGATAACTTCACTCCAGGACGAAGTGATGCGCCTGAGAATGCTACCACTTTCTACTGTTTTTGATTTTTTCCCACGCTGGTTGAGGGATGAAGCAAAGAAGCAGAATAAAGAGGTTGATTTTGAAATAAGCGGAGGGGATTTAGAAGTCGATCGTTCAGTTATTGATGTTTTGAAAGAGCCGATTATGCATCTATTGAGGAACGCGCTCGACCACGGGATTGAGAAGAGAGGAAAAATTACACTTGCGGCATTCAGGGAAAAAGAATTTGTGCGAATAAGCGTTTCTGACGACGGCAAAGGTATCGATACCGAAGAAATAAGAAAGGTGGCTGTGGAAAGGGGTCTTGTAGATAAAGACACTGCTCGAAATTTGCGAGATGAAGAGTTATATAAATTTCTGTTAAGGGCTGATTTTTCTACCAAAAAAGAGGTTTCCACGGTCTCAGGAAGAGGAATTGGACTTGATATCGTTAATTCCAGTGTAAAAGAACTGGGGGGAAGACTCGAAATAAAATCAGAAAAAGGCAGGGGTTCAACATTCACTATGGAACTGCCAATAAGCCTGGCGATAATCCGTGCATTTATTTTAAAAATAGATGGACAACGTTTGGCACTGCCATTAAGTTATGTACGGGAGACATTTTATATTGATGAACAATCCATTCAAGTTGTACACAACCATGAGCTTACCAGATTGAGAGACAACATTCTGTCGCTCGTCCGTTTGGCGGAAAGGTTAAATTGCGTTTCAAAACCTGGTAGAAAATCCGTGGTTGTGGTCGAGTATGAGGGTAGAAAAAGAGGGTTTATAGTCGATGAGATACTGGGAGAAGAAGAAATTGTGGTGAAAAAAACTGACAGATTATTGCCTCCTAAACTCTATTCAGGATGCTCAATATACGCTGACGGCAAACCAATATTGATTCTCGACCCAAGGGGGTTTGAATGATTGATGCAAAAAACCTTACGGTAAAACAGATAGACGCCCTTACCGAGGTTGCCAATATCGGTGGTGGTCATGCAGCGACTTCTCTATCCCAGTTACTGGGTAAAAAAGTAATGATCCGGGTCCCTAAACTCTATACCGGTCAACTGGAAGAAGTGATTTTAAAGATTGCTGATCCCAACGATATCGTGGCTTCGGTTCTGCTTTATTTCTTAGGTGATCTGACAGGCAGAACATTACTTATTTATCCGTACGAAGACGCCCAGGAACTGACGAGGCTATTAATGCCCGAAGGTCAGGAGAGCACTATTGAACTCCAGGAATCACTCCTTAAGGAAGTTTCCAACATTCTTTCATGTTCGTACATGAACGCGCTTGGAGAACTGCTTGGACTTCTGATTCTGCCTTCGGTTCCGGGAATGATCATCGATATGGTTGGTGCAGTTCTTTCCAGTGTCATCGTTGAATTTGGCAATGAAAAGGATTTTATTTTCTGCATCGAGACCCAATTTGATTTTGGAGACTTTAATAAACCGCTATCTGCTTATTTCCTGTTGCTGCCTGACAACTCCAGTTTAGAAATTATGTTAAAGAAATTGAATTTGATATAATATGATATCACCGGAAGAATACAAAGTTTTAAAAAGCTTTGCCGAAAGAATCCCGGACAATGACCCGGGTGCTCACAACAATCTTGCAGTAGTTTACTATAATAAAGGACTTTATGAAGAGGCGATACAGGAACTTGAGAAGGCATTGAGTATCGATCCTAATTTCACCCTGGCGCGGAATAATTTGGAAATTATCCTGAGGAAGTCAGGAAAACTTGAAAGTAAAGTAAAAGAGCTTGCCCATCATATTGATGTGGAGCCATTTGATGAGCGTAAAACACTTGAGCTTGCTGATACTTACAGAAAATTGAATCGTTATTCCCAGGCGATCATTTATTACCGTAAGGTCCTCGATTTTAATCCAGGCTCCTATGAAGCACATTTTGGACTGGGCATAACCCTGAAGAATCTTGGCAAATACGATGATGCCCTCGAAGAGATAAAGAAGAGTTTGGAGATAAAGATTTCACCTGAAGGGTATCGTCTGCTTGGAGAGATATATTTTAACAAAGGGATTATTGATCTTGCAATCAAAAATTTTCAGGAAGCGATAATGCTCGATCCCTCTTCAGCAGAAGCCCATTTCTTTTTAGGATTTGCCCTTGGTGAGAAAGGTTTGCATAAAGAAGGCCGTGAAGAAATAAAAAAAGCAATTCAGTTAAATCCTGCCCTTGCTCAGTTTGAACCCAATCTACCAATCGAACTCAAGGAACACAAGGGATACCTTGAATTTTTGAAAGAACAGTTAGGCGTTCCCAGGAGTTCAGTAAATGAGTATCAGGTCCATTTTAATCTCGGTGTGACTTATCGGAATAAAGGATTGTTTACTGAGGCAAAGAGAGAATTTGAGGAAGCATTAAAATTAAAAAGTGATGACGCTGATCTGTATGCGGGCCTGGGTGAGGTTAATCTTTTCTTAAACAAACTGGATGAGGCACACAATAATTTTTCAAAATGTCTTGAGCTTGATGCTTTTTCTGTAAGGGGTTTGAACGGTCTTGGTATAGTTTTTCTCAAGAAAAATAATTTCCAGCAAGCAAAAATTTACTTTGAGAAATCACTGGCGATTGACAATAAATATGTTCAGGCACGGGCAAATCTCGGTTTAACACTTTACCTGTTGAATCAAATAGAGGAAGGGGTGAATGTTCTGAGAGAAGCAATGGAACAGGGTAGCGAAGAGGCGAGGTATAATCTTGGAATGTATTTATATAAAAAAGGTGACTATGAACAGGTGTTAAGGCTTTTTAAAGATGAATCGGTAGACGGAAATTTCTTTAAGGGACTTGTATACGCAGAATTGGGTCGGGATGAAGAGGCACTGGCTGCATTCCGCAGTGTGATAAATACTGTGCCCGGTTACGCAGGTGCGTTTTATAATTTAGGTTTTTTGTTAATGAAGACCGGGCAATTTGAAGAGGGGCTTTCCAATATCCGCAGGGGTATGGAGATAGAGCCCAATTATGAAAAGGAAAAATATCGTATTGCGATTGCACCTGAGTTGTATGAATATGGATTGTATTATACACCTGCAAAAATTGAAGAGAAATTTGAAGAGAAGATTGTTGAAGAGGTTGAAGAATTCTTTCCAACACTTGAAGTCCCTACGCCTCAGGATTATATCCAGGAAGCTGAGAATTTTTTAAAGAGAAATGAATTTGACAAGGCATTGAACATGGTTGACGAGGCACTGAAACTCGTGCCTGAGATGAGTGAGGCGGTGGTGCTGAAATCTCGAATTCTTTTTCAGTCCGGAAATATAGATGATGCACTAAACAACCTTGAAGTATATACCCAGAGACATCCCGATGATATTGATTCAATTTTGAGTCTGGCTGGTATGTTGAAGTCGCTTGGTCGACTTAAGGAAGCAAAGGCAAAATATCAAAGCCTTTTGAGGATACAGGGCGATAATCTTGACTATCTACGTGAAGTTGCCTCGCTGAGCTTGGCCTTGAATGAGCTGGATGATGCCTTCATAATCTATAAACAATTATTCGAAAAAAACCCCTCTGACATTAGTGTAAATCTGGGGCTTTTACATATTCTTTTAAAGAAAAAAGACTTAATAAGTGCTGAAAAACATGCTGGTTTACTGGAGAAAGAAAGACCGGAAACTTATGACTTTTATGCTGCCATTGGTTTGTATTATCTGGAAAAGAATGAAAGGACAAAGGCGAAGAATTATTTTGAGAAAGCGATAGAACTTGAACCAGCAAAGCCCTTTCCCTATTACCATCTTGGGATTATAGCAGTCCAGGAAGGTAAGTTTGAAGAGGCATGCAGTTACTGGAAAAAGGCGATGCTTTTAAGCCCGGATGAGGAACTTGCGGGTAAAATCACTCACTGCCTTAATATTACTATGGAGATGATGGAATTTTTGAAGTCGCAAATATAATCGGAGGTGATTAAAGTATGGCTGATGAACTTGCGATGGATTCTAAGGCACTGATATTGGCTACACTCGCTGATGTTTATCTGACATCAGGTATGATTGACGAAGCAATTTCAATTCTTAAAGATGGCCTAAGCCGGAATCCCAATTATACACTCGGCAAGATTATACTCGGTCGGGCATACTATCTCAAAGGTGATATTGAAGAGGCATTGAAGATTCTTGAAGAGATTTATGAACAGGCAAAAGAAAGTGAAAGTGAAAATCTCTACCTCGGTCATATCCATAAAAGATTGGGAAATTACGAAAAAGCGATTCAATTTTATGAAGCAACTTTAAGGATAAATCCTGAAAATAAAGAAGCGAGGCAGGAGCTGGAATTGTTAAGACCAAAGCCATCACTTGTTGAAATAAAACAAGAAGTTCATGTTGAAACGCCGAAAAAAATAGAGACAATTACGCCGGAGATGGTGGCGGTGCCAAAAGAAGAAATTAAAATCGGACTCCCAGTGGAGGAGTTTGTTGAAAAAATAGCGCCGGGAATCGAGGAAGAAAGAAAACCACAAATCGAAGTTAAGCCTGATGTTATCGTGGAGAGGAAATTAGAGGAAGTGACTCCTAAACAGGTTTCCGGTGCTGAAGAACCGATAGAAATTGTTCCTGTGCTACCTGAAATAGGCCTTGAGCCTGTCTCGGAAGTTAAAGAGATAGAAAGGCCGAGCCCACTTGATGCACTCAATGAGCCGATGAAGAAGCTGATTGAAATAAAGTCTGTAAAGGGTGCGTTTATCATATCCCGGGATGGATTGCTTATCCAGAGTTATTATGAGGGGCGCGAAGATATAGAAGAACTCTGCGCCTTGATAGCGGGTGTTTTTAATGATGCTGAAAATTCCTTTAATTTTTTAAAGGCTGGTAATCTTGAAAAATTTATCATTGAAAAAACGGATGAGACAATTTGTGTAATTACTGCGGGTGAATCATTACTATGCATAATCACAAAACCCGAAGCAAAACCCGGACTCGTTTTTGTTTATGCCCGCAGGATTATTGATGAGATAAGGAAAATACTGGGGTAATTATGGAGTTATCTCAACTCACAAAGATTCCCAAAGTACTGGGTGCAGGTCTGTCTACGCTTGACGGCTTTATTATCGATAGTCAATTCATTCATGGCTATGAGCCAGAGAAATTCGGAGCGATGTCGGCCAAGATTATTAATCAGATAAAAAAGATTTTTGGTAAGGAAAAGATTTCAGTAATTCTTTATACAGATAATATTGTTTTTCTCGCTCGACTCAAAGATGAGCAAGTTTTATTTTTAATTGCAGAAAAAGATGCGAACTTAGGACTGATTAAGATCAAGTTTGAGAAGATGTAGGACAATCTCTTCAGGTCTGGGGAAGATTATTACTATGAGAAAAATAAAGAATTTTTTATTGATTGTAATAGCCATCCTGACTTCAGAAAACTGCACCCGTAAGGCAAACATAAATACTTCTTGGTATGAAATCGCTCGCAAACAAATGGTGGAAGAACAGATTATCGCCCGGGGAATTAAAGATTCAAACGTAATAAATGCAATGCTCAAAGTAGAACGGCATAAATTTGTGCCCAAAGAATATGAAAAATATGCTTATATAGATGGGCCCCTGCCAATTGGCGAAGGTCAGACTATTTCCCAGCCTTATATCGTAGCACTTATGACCGAGGTTCTGCAACTAAAAAAAGATGATAGGGTTCTGGAGATTGGAACGGGTTCGGGCTATCAGGCTGCTATTCTTTCTTTGATTGTCAAAGAAGTATACACCATTGAAATTATCCCTTCTCTTGCAAATACTGCCCGACAGCGTCTTGAAAGCCTTGGTTATAAAAATGTCTATGTGAAATGTGGAGATGGGTTTTTAGGCTGGCCTGAAAAATCACCTTTTGACGGAATAATAATCACCTGTGCAGCACCAAGGGTGCCTGAACCATTGATTGAACAGCTTGCTGAAGGGGGCAGGCTGGTTATGCCCGAAGGTGATGAATGGCAGGTGTTAGTATTGTACAGAAAGATAAAGGGAAAATTGGAAAAAAAGGAACTGATTCCCGTCCGTTTTGTTCCCATGAAAGGAAAAATAAGAGAGTAAACTTATCATTGACATTTTTTGCTTTGTGATTATAATTGTTTTAGGAATTTCGCTACACAGGATAGAGCATGGACATGAAAAGTAAAAGGAGGTATATATGGAATCAATGTTAAGCCTTATTGGTATTATAGTATGCTCAGTGCTTGCCTTTGCTGGAAACTCATCACCCGTCCTTAATACCACTGCAGATATTCCTCAGATAACAGATACACAGATTGAAATAAGAGAAAAACTAATAGAACCACCGTTAACGCTTGCCATACCATACTCAATCGAATGGCGCATTTCACTTCCAGATACCTATCATGTCGGTCTAACACCGGTTGGTGATACCCTGTTGTGGGTTTCAGAAGGGGGATTTTCCTCAGCTGATCCTGCTGAGATTTATGTATACAACCTGAGGACTCTGGCGCTTGTTGATTCATTTAATCAACCAGGTGTTCCAGTAAATAACTGGGGCTGGCGTGATATGACTTCAAGGGGTGATACGGTATTTGCTTCATATGATGCAAATATCAGGGTGATCCACTGGCCTACTAGAACCGTGGTTCGGTCATTTGCACCAGGGACTGGATTGAATCCACACCGGGCGCTCGCCTGGAATCCTGGAGACTCTCTGTATTCGGCAAACTTTGCCAGTGCAATCTGGCAATTTTATAAGACAACACCTTATGGTGCAAGGTCTGTGGCAAATATCGATACATCTTATGGTCTTTCTTATGATGCAAATGGTTTTGTCTGGATGTCGGTCCAGACCGGTGCCAATCAGGGCAAAATTGCAAAATTCAGTTATCCTGGACTGGTGAAACTCGATCAACAAAATATACCAGAAATTACAGGTATTGCTGGTGGATGCGAAATGTGGCGGGATACATTTTTACTCTATCTGAATCAGGGTACACCTGATGAGGTCGTCTGTATCCGGCTCTACTTTCCGCCTAATGATGTTGGGGTTGTTGCAATAAGGGCACCAGCAAGGGCAGTAAATCCTGGTTCGGCAATTGCGCCTGTTGCGAGAATCAGGAATTTTAGCCCCACACCTATTTCCAATATCCCTGTCCATTGCTGGATTGATTCTGCTGGTGTGAGGATTTATAATCAGACGCTTACCTATCCGGGTCCTGTGCCAGGAAGTGATACCGCCCTTGTGACATTCACACCCAACTGGACAGTGGGACCTGTTGGTGTGACATATCAGATAAAGATGTTTACAAATCTTGCTAATGATGGTAATCGTGCAAATGATACCACGAGTCAAGCGACTGTATCATTCAACATAAAAGATACATTGACAGTTCCATGGCGCCAGGTAACACCAACGATCGATGGTAATATTCAACCCCCGGAGTGGGCTGATGCACTAGTTTGGGATATTTCTGATGTTTTAGGACAGAATGGTGTTCCTCGACCTCCGGGAAGTGCGATATTCTACTGTAAACACGATTCCCAGTATGTTTACTATGCGGTTGCCATGCCACCGGCATCGGCAAAGACTGACAATGACCAGATTGGTATATATGTTGATGAAAATTATGACCGGGCATGGGCAGGCGACTCAAGCGAAGGAAATCACTGGTTTGCGGTTGTCAACAATGTTGATTCTACGATTTACCGGGCTTTACTTAGTGGCTGGATACGATGGGCATCGGGAAATGGTTTCTGCAGATCAAGCACGGTATCCGGTCATATGCAATTTGAAGCCTGGGTACAAAAGGGTGGATTAAAATGGAATTATACAATTTCACCTTCTGCAGATACTGTTGCCTTCTACATTTATGCCCTGGACCAACCTGGTGATGTTTATTATGGTATGTGGCCCACAACAATGCCTGCAGCCCAGTGGAATAATCCACAGTATTACGGAACACTGATTTTGAGCCCTTATGTTGTTTCGGTAGAAGAGGTCAAATCCTCTGTGCTTAATGAACTCAAAATACCGAATCCATTCCGAGCTCCCCTGATTCTGGAAAAAGTTTCAAAACTTGAGGTATACGATGTTCTTGGAAAACGCGTGAATATGATTGAGAATACGAAGAAAGGCAAACTTACCTGGAATGGAAGAGATAGAAATGGTGAGACTTTACCTGCGGGTGTTTATTTCTTAAAGATCGAGACTGAACAGGGTACTGTTACTAAAAAGGCAGTGTTACTGAGGTAGTTATAAGGAAGTATAGTCAAAAAGGGGGTGGGTTAAACCTCACCCCCTTTAAATTTTGTGATTGGTGACAAAAAATTCAACTTAATACAGGATAGGTATAACTATTTTTTATCTCTGGTTTTTCCTTCATGTATTTATAGACATACTGCCCACAATTTGAGCCAATCTTATTTTCCTCAAGTTCACCGATACTCAAAATCACCTCATAGCCTGCAGATTTCAATCTTTCAATCACTTCATATTTTTCGCTTTCATTTTTAACATAAGAAAAAATTTTATTTTCAAAAGCAGTAAAAGTCGGATTTACTGGTGTTATCTTTATAACGAATTTTTCAGGATTAAAATATTTCAATAGCACATTTTCATCAACAGGCATATTTTCGGCGAGGGCAAAATTTAATGCAATCTTTCTATCTCCATCTTGATAAAATACTTCACCATAATCAGAAATTTGCTTGAAATTCCATTTATTTATCGGTGTTAACCAATCCCTCAATGACTTATCTGTGGTGTGGATTGAAAATTGCAATTGGAATTTTCCATGATAATATTTCTTTTTTATTTCCAGCATTTCAGTAAAAAATTTTTCAGTTCCTTCTGGTGCGATCGTTGAGATACAGACCATTAATCCAGGTGCATCATATAACCGGGGAAGTCTATCAAGAACTTCAAGGACAGCAGGATTAAAAGAAGGCTCTCCGATTCGGGCAAATTGAATCTTAAACTTTTTGACCGGGATTTTTCTATCTGGGTAGCGATTTTTGACCATAAAATCAATCTGTTCAATTATTTCTTCTGCAGATAATTTTCCTTTGTAAGTTCCACCTGCATCGCAGATTTTACATCTCACCGGACATCCATATAATGTGGAAACAATCAAAACCCATTTCTCTTCACGGGGAATAGGTGGCTGGACCGATTCCACAAATTCGGTAAAAAGTCCATCCCTTACCTGGGCAATATATACAAACGCTATATCTTCTCTACCTGTTTTTCCAATAATTTTCATGTCTGATGACTCCCTTTACGATTTTTTTCAGTCAATATCTTACTTATTTCCATAGCTGCTTTAATACCATCACCGACTGCAATTGCAGTTTGTCTGAATAAACCATTCTTCACATCTCCAATCATATACAATTTTTTACTTTTTTCAAGGGCTTTGAATCTGCGTTTTATTTTCTTGGTCAAAAAATCAATGTTGGGTTCACGGCCAATGGCGACTATGAGATAATCAACAAGTAGGTGTTCATTATTTTTCGAATAAAGAACAAGTTGTTTATTCTTAGTATCAATTTTTGAAATCTCAAATTCGGTTATATACTTGATATTTTTATTTTTAATGCATCGCTCGAACAGAAGGGGTAGACATTTATGGTGTTGAGTGCGATTCAGAAGAAAAACCTTATTTTTTTTACTCAGGTTGAGTGCATAGTCAAAACCCGCATCACCTGAGCCAGCAATCCCGATTGTTTTTTCATGTAGTTTTTTGAGGTCAACTATCTCATAGAATATTCTTGATTCAGCAGAATATGGTATCTCAATAATTAATTTTTTTGGTTTTGTTCCTGAGGCAATGACCAGTATCTCTGAAATATAAATCCTATTATCAGTTCTTACCAGAAAATTGTCTTTATAGTCAACAGATTTAACATTTTCTTTAACAATATTTATATTGCTTGCCTTCAATTGTTTTAAAAATAACGCGACAAGTTTTTCGCCGGTTATACCTTCAGGAAAACCCGGATAATTTTCAACACAATGAGCATTTCTCAATAGCCCGCCGGGTTTATCTCTTTCAAATAAGATGAAATCAACACCGTATCTCTTCAACTGCAGGGCACAAGAGATACCCGCAGGACCGGCACCGATGATTGCAACCTTATACTTACACTCAGGCATTTTTTATTATATTTTCTGTAAGAATTGGAATTGCAAAACCGTAAGAAAGATTTATTAGTGTGGCACGATGCATCATTTCATTCTGGGTTGCAGTTCCATCAATTACGAAAAATACTTCATAACCATGGATAAAAGCACTTCTTGCTGTTGTTTCACAACAGAGATTAGTCATCACTCCGGTAATAACAACCTGTTTGACTTTATTTCTTTTTAAGACTTTATTCAAATCCGTTTTATAAAATGCATCATACTGGGTTTTGGTTATTACAGGCGAACCCCTTGAATAAAGTTTTTTGGTTAATTGGTAATAGTCATTATCCCTTGTGATTATATCATTCCACCATCTTTTCAACATACCTGCATTTTTCTGAGTATTTATATGCTGGGTAAATATTACAGGTCTTTTTTTTTACGGAAAAAATAAATAAGTTTTTTGATATTGGGTATTATCGCGGGTGCTGAAGGCAAGAATGCATGGGAACTTTTATCAAGAAAATATCTCTGCATATCAATCACGAGCAGGGCAGAGGTATTAATATCAAACTTAATCTCTGGTAAATGATAAATTCTATTGATAACCTGGATTAATTTTTTTGATTTATTCGAGATATTATACTGAGTAAAATAATTCTCCTTACCCATTCACTGAGATTTTTTCTGGTTTATTGATGGCAATTTATTGTGTTTTTTTTGGTATTCTTCAATAAGCCTTTTGTATTCAGACTCTGGTTCATTCGTTGTCTGGAATCTGAAAAAGGCTGCGGTGTTAAAATCCGGGTCGTGTCTTTCATAAATCAACTGCAATGTCTGGGCAAGGCTCTGGGTATATCCGATATAAATAGTATCCTGTAGAATATCTGACAATTCAAAAACTCCGGGATAATCCGGAGCATTCTTCAATTGTTCAGGAATTAATTTTCTCCAACCACTATCAATTGGCATAATAGATTATAACTAAAAAATTTATACTGTCAATGATGTTATTTAAGCCAGAAATAATTTTTTCTTGACTTTTCCTTGATTCAGGCTAAAATGATAATGGAATGATAATTTTCTTCTTTTTTGATTTTACACCTTTCTACTTCATTCATTATTCTGACCCACAGATTGGCAGAAATATTTATGCTATACCCAACTGCTCAACCGCTGTTTATCAGATCAATACAATGAGTCCTGCCCCTTTGTTTGTTATGATAACCGGTGATATGGCTGAAGATGCGGCTAACCAGAATAATCTGCTCAGCCAGTGGCGGATATGTGATAGCCTTTTTGATATTTTACCAATTACAAGGTTTTTTGTTCCAGGCAACCGTGACATTGGTTATGCATCCGATACATACTGGTCTCCAGGCCGTTTATTTTTATATCGCAATTTCTGGGGAATGGATTTTTATTCATTTGTACATGATTCCTGTCTATTTATTGGGTTGAACTCTACACTCCTTGATACCTATTCAGGACATTCCTGTTATCCATATTCTGTCCAGCAGGACAGTTTTCTAAGGGCAGCAATAGATTCTTCTTTTCGTCACATCTTTTTATTCTTCCATTTTCCTCTGTATGTAAATTCGCCGACCGAACCAAACAGTCAGAATAATGTTGACCGACCCAGACGTGATACATTGCTTGTATATCTCAGAAAATATAATATTTCTGCAGTCTTTACTGGCCATCTACACTATAACCATCTCAATTTCTATGGTCCGGCACTGTTAATGACCAGTTTAACAACATCCGAGACAAATATCAACTCCTGTGGTTATCGGGTTGTGAAAGTTTATGCGAAAGGTATTGAGACGTTTGTTGTTTATCTTGATGTACCGGTTGATTCGGTATCTATGGAGCCAATCGTCCAGGCACAGATTCAGGCAGAAACCTTATTTACAAACATCCCCTTCTCGTTTAGCTGTATTGTTGACACCATTAACAATCCCCAGTGGCAGGGTGCGACAAAAAGATGGATATTCCAGACTGGTGATACCCTGTATCTTTCATCGGGAAATTATACTTATACTGATACAGGGCATTATCAGATACTCTGTCAGGTTTATAAATCTCCTCATTATGCTGCTCTATATCGCTTTCCCGTGTATGTGAAAAGCCCGGTTTCAATTTCGAAAGATACTCACATTGATTTTAGACAGCGGCTATTTCCGGCCAACACACTTGGTAAGATACTGATAATAAATTCACCTGAAAAAGAATTATGTGCAATAACCGCATACACTGTTGATGGGCGGCAATATAAAATTTACAGAGGATTTTTGCAAATTGGCAAAAGCAAAATCAATTTTCCACTGAATTTAAAGGCAGGAGTTTATTTCATTCAGATTGATACCAGAAATTATAACATCAAATTTAAATTTGTCTACATTCCAGGGTAGTTTGAAATTAAATAAACTTCTGAATAAATGCCAGTAATCAAATTAAGCCAGATGTTGTTAATTCACAATATAATATTACACATGGAATTATGATTACAATAAATTTGATAATTATTTATGGTTATCCATAAGGGTGGAATAGTGCTCATTTCTGAAAAAAAGTCCATGCGAATATTTCATTAATAAATTTTTTATGATATCTCAAAGTCAGTGGTCACTTTATTTCTGCCATTTTGTTTGCTGTGATACATCAACTTGTCCGCCCTTTTTATTATTGATTTTAATGTATCATTTGCTTTTACAAGAGTTGCTCCAACAGATACTGTCACATTAATTATTTCTGAGTTGACTCTGAGATTGGACAGGGCTATTAAATTTTTGAATTTGTGAGCAATTGTATACAGTTGAGTATCGTTAACATTCGGAGCGATAACAATGAATTCCTCACCACCCCATCTGCCAGCAAGGTCAAAAGAACGGGAATTTCTTATCAAAACTTGCGCTACCATTTTTAATACCCGGTCACCTGTATCATGTCCGTATTTATCATTTATTTGCTTGAAATGGTCAATGTCAATAAAAAGCAAACCAAATTGCCAGCCGAATCTTTTAAATTCATTCAAGCGCGAGCGAAGTTGAAGTTCTATGTATCTTCTATTTGCAATTTTGGTAAGACTGTCAATCAGTGCCAATTTTTCCAGTTCTTGAATTTTCAATTTCAAATCGTCCATTTCTGAATTATCATAAAATATTTCTGCAACGCCCACCATATTTTGATTTTCGTCAAAAACAGGAATTGTTTTTATATGCACCAGAATGCGGTATCCCTCCTTATGTTTTATATAAAGGTCATTTTCATAAGGCTTTCTACTAATCGCCACTTTTGCTACCGGACAATACTCAGGATTTCCACAACAGATTTTGCCTTCATCATTAATGTGCACCAGAACATTATCGGAACAACTCTTACCCAGAACTTCTTCTGATTTATATCCAGTTATCTTTTCTGCCTTTGCATTCCAGTATATTATTTTGTTTTTAGAATCAACGAAATAAACTCCCTGGTTAAGATTTTCTAATAAAACCGTGCAGAAACTATGGCAACTTAAATTTGATATTGATTGTGCCATGTAAATTTCTCGATGGCGATTCTTTCAGGTCTTTTCTTTTCTGCCTCAATCTGCTTTTCGGAAAGAATCGGATTAAATTTTTTACTATGTTTGCCAATGATTATCAAAGTAATTACTTCCATATCGTCTGGAATTTTCAAAATTTCTTTTACCTTTTGTTGGTTATAACCAGCAATCGGGTGTGCGATGAGTCCGAGTTCTGTCGCCCTTAAAATCATTGCTGCAGTTGCCATTCCTGTATCGAAAAGATAGTATCTTCTTCCATCTTTCATAATACAATCAAATTCAGGTTTACTGAAAACCGCAATAATCATACTTGCTGAACGCGCCCATTCGTTACCTGGAGAAAGCGCAAAATGTAATTGGGTGAGTACTGCCTTATCATAAACAAAAACATATCTCCATGGTTGATTGTTGAAACAGGAACAGAATAATTGAGCACAGGTAGCAAGGTCATTTATTAACTCTTTTGTTACTTCTACTGATTCTAAAGACCGATATGCACGTCTTTTTTCAATCGCTTCTTTAACATTCATATTTACTCCTTAAGTGAATACCGTATCGAGCATCATCATAACTAAAAATCCTATAATTGTTCCGCCGGTGGCGTATTCTACATTACCATTCCTTTGTGCTTCTGGGATTACTTCTTCAACGACAACGAATATCATCGCCCCTGCTGCAAAACTCAAGGCATAAGGAAGTAAATAATGCGCCCACAAAACTGCTGAACAACCAATTATTGCGGCAATCGGTTCAACAATGCCTGAAAGTTGACCGAACCAGAAACTCCTGAATCTTGATAGTTTTTCCCGGTAAAGAGAAATTGCCACGGCAAAGCCTTCAGGTATATTTTGAATTCCGATGCCCAATGATAATGCAATTGCACTTGCTAAAGTCGCTTCAGAATAACCCTGTGCTGTTGAGCCAACCGCAACACCCACTGCCAGTCCTTCGGGAATATTATGGAGGGTGATTGCCAGAACTAATAAGATGCTCCGATGCCAGGAAGTTTTTATTCCTTCTGATTCATTAGCAGGAAAACCGAGATGGAGATGGGGGAGAAGCATATCAATAATGCGCAATACTCCTGCACCAAGTAAGAAACCTATTGCAGGGATAAACTTTGAGAGAAAAGAGTGATAAGTTTGTGTTATTTCAATTGCCGGCGACAAGAGCGACCAGAAACTTGCCGCAATCATAATACCACCAGCAAATCCTAACATAGCATCAAATAATTTTTGACTGAAGTCTTTTTTCAAAAAGATCAGTGCTGAGCCAAAGGCAGTAAATATCCAGGTAAAACATCCAGCGGCGAGTGCAATTATAACAGGATGGAATTTGTGGATTAGTTCTCCCATTTCATTTCAGATTATTGATAATATTCGCCCTTTTTAATTACCGGTTCAAATTTTTATGGCATAACCACCAGTCAAAACATTCAAATTCACCGGCCTTTGCTTTTTCAAGCCGTTCTTTTGCCGTTTTAACATCTTTGGCTGGAGGTACAATCACACGGTCTTTTATCAATTCATTATTGGGCCAGTTTGCAGGCATTGCCACACTGTATTTATCAGAAATTTGCATCGCCTCAACAATTCTCAAAATTTCATCCATATTCCTGCCGAGTTCCTGAGGATAATAGAGAATGATTCTAATCTTTCCTTTGTCGTCAACCACGAATACTGCACGCACGGTATTCGTCCCCTTACCTGGATGGATTAGCCCGAGGGTTTCAGCAACAGCACCGGTGTCGGCAATGATTGGAAATTGTATTTCAATTCCTAATTTTTCTTTTATCCATTCTTCCCACTTAATATGTGAAAAAACCTGATCAACGCTCAGGCCGATTAATTCGCAATTCAGCGCTTTGAATTTTTCATATCGCTTCTGAAAGGCAACGAATTCGGTCGTGCATACCGGTGTGAAATCTGCGGGATGGCTGAATAAAACAAACCATTTGCCTGCAAATGCTTTTGGTAATTCAAGAACCCCATGAGTGGTCTGGACTTTCATCTCCGGGAAATCATCCCCCAGGAGGGGCATTCTTTTTTCTATTATTTTTTCCATTTTAACCTCCTTTTTTCATACTTTTTTACAATTATTTTTTATTTTTCAAATCAAACCGATCTAAATTCATTACTTTATTCCACGCCGTGATAAAATCCTGAACAAATTTTTCTTTTCCATCAGAAGCACCATAGACCTCACATACCGCTCTCAATTCTTCATGGTGTCCGAAAATAAGGTCGACGCGGGTTGCCTTCCATTTTAAAGTTCCTGTTTTTCTATCATATCCATAGTAAAGATATCCAAACTGATCCACGGGTTTCCATTCGGTGGACATATCAAGAAGGTTCACAAGGAAATCATTGGTTAATGTTCCTGGGGAGTGAGTAAATACACCAAGTGGTTCATATTTGTAGGTTGCGCCTAAAACCCTAAGTCCGGCCACAATGACTACAAGTTCGGGCACAGTAAGTGTCAAAAGTTGTGCTTTATCTATTAACATTTCCTCAGCACGGATCTTTGACGGGTCCTTTATATAATTCCGGAAACCACAGGCGAAAGGTTCCATTGCACTGGTGAATTCTATATCTACCTGTTCCTGGAGTGCATCCACACGCCCTGGGATAAAAGGAACTTTTAACTCAAAACCAGCTTTTCTTGATGCTTCTTCAATGCCTGCACACCCTGCAAGGACAATTAAATCGGCAATTGAGATTTTTTTATTTTCTCTTCTATGTAAAGCATCAAAATCATTCTTAATCTTTTCATAAACACTTAGAATCCGGATTAAGCCCTCAGGATGATTTACCTCCCAGTTTCTTTGAGGTTCAAGTCTGATTCTTGCTCCATTTGCTCCACCCCGGCGGTCAGAATTTCTATAGGTAACTGCTGATGACCAGGCAGTATACACCATCTGAGGGATGCTTAAGCCTGAACTCATTATTGCTTTCTTTAATTCTTCTACATCCGATTCATCTATCAAGTTATAATCCCTTTCAGGAAGAGGGTCCTGCCATACAAAAGTATCTTTTGGAATTTCAGGGCCGAGGTAGCATTCTTTCGGTCCCAGGTCCCGGTGAACAAGTTTAAACCAGGCACGTGCAAATACTTTTTCAAATTCTTCAGGATTTTCCAAAAATCTCTTTGCAATCTGTGCATAGGCAGGGTCAAACCTCAGTGCTAAATCAGATGT
>JAOAFX010000018.1 GCA_026416055.1 Caldifarciminota bacterium | reverse complement strand
ATATAAGGGTCTATTTTCTGAAGTGTCACCTTCAGCCCGTATGATTTCAACAACAAACCGATTGAAGCGGTTGCCACACCTTTGCCCAGTGAGGAGACAACGCCTCCGGTTACGAAGATATACTTTGTATCCATGGACTCAAGTATAATTAAAAAAAAACTAAAGTCAAGTTTTTCTACTTTCCTGAGCCTGGAGATTATATTCCTTTATTTTCAATCTCAAGGTATTACGATGTATGCCGAGCCTTTTTGCTGTTTCTGAAAGATTCCAGCCTGTCTTTTTTAGAATCTTCAGAATGTGCTCTTTTTCTACATCAGCGAGTAGTTCAGAAGCAGGGGGTATAACTGGTGTCTGAAGGGGAACATCTTCAGGTTCAATCCAATCGCCCCGGCAGAGAACGAGTGCCCTTTCTATTACATTCTCAAGTTCTCTAACATTTCCAGGCCAGTCATATCTTATAAGGCTGTTCAGTGCCGCTTTTGTAATGCCTTTTACTTTCTTCCGTCCCATCGAGGCGAATTTATTTATAAAATACTCCGCAAGCGGTTTTATATCTTCTTTTCTATCACGAAGAGGAGGTATTGTGATTGTTACCACATTTATCCGGTAATAAAGGTCTTCGCGAAACTTGCCTTCGGCAATCTTCTTTTTTAGGTCTTGATTGGTGGCACATATGAGTCGCACATCAACTTTGACTGGAGTATTGCCACCCATTCTTTCGAAAGTAAACTCCTGCAGAACCCGGAGGAGTTTAATCTGCACGGTCAACGGAAGATCACCGATTTCATCAAGGAATAAAGTTCCTTTGTCTGCAAGCTCAAACTTTCCAAATTTTCTCTTTTCTGCACCGGTAAATGCCCCTCTTTCATAGCCAAAGAGTTCGCTTTCAATCAGAGTTTCAGGTAGTGCCGCACAGGATATGGGAATGAAACTGCGATTTTTTCTTGGACTTGCTTCATGGATCATCCGTGCGATTAATTCTTTGCCAGTTCCAGATTCACCGAGGATTAAAACTGAGGCATCGGACTGGGCAATTCTCGGGATAAGTGAGAGTATCTCTTTCATCTTTGTACTCTCCGCAACGAACTGCTCGGATTTGAATCTTCCAGCAATCTGTTCTTTTAATCCCTCGAGTTCCTGATAGGTTATCTGCTCCCTGTGGATTCTTTTTATCAGCATTTCCAGTTTTCCAAGGTCAACGGGTTTACTTAAATAATCGTAGGCACCTGATTTTATCGCTTGAACCGCTGATTCAATAGTACCGAAGCCAGTGAGGATGATGAAATACGTTTGCGGGTCGATTGCTTTCATACGTGCCATCGTCTCAATCCCGTCAATCTCAGGCATTTTCAAATCGAGGATTGCAAGATCAAAACCGGTCGTACGATTCTTCTCTATTGCTTCTTTACCACTTGAGGCAGTGGTAACTGTATAGCCAAGATTTTTTAAAAAACCGGCAAGCAACTCACGCTGTGATTCTTCATCATCACAGACAAGAATATGCATGGAGTAATTATAAGGAAAAATTTTAAAAAATCAATCAGAAACTATTTTCTTCTGTCTCTTCAAAGTCTCTTTCAGTTTCATATTTTTTAGGTTCCGGACGATAGTTATTGAAATTATAACTGAGTCCCAGGAGTATCACTGGTGATTTACGGGTATGCTCCTGATGAATGGAGAAATTTATTCCTTCAGAGGTGTGTACAAACTTACCTGTACCCAATATGTCGCGAACCTGTAATGTGAAATTTAAGACACGAGGAATTATTTCCTGCCTAATACCCCCGTTAATAATATAAGAAGGTCTGCGTTCTCCCTGGGCAGTAATATCAGGACCGGTAAAAATGCCATTCAACTGGAGCCGGGTTCCCCTTTGAATTGTTATTGTACTGGTATTTCTCAAACTCCAACTTCTGCTTTTTTGTGAAAATGATACATCTTCCAATGTGCCTTCAATTCGGTGTTCATAAAGATTGGCTGAGAGGTTGATATTGAGCCATTTTGTAATTTTAAAATCTATTGTCGGTTCAAGACCCAGGGTGTAATCCTGTCCAATATTTTCAATCGTATGGAGCATAGTATCACCACGGTAGATTTGAGAGATATGTTCAATCTTGTTACGGGTAATTCTATAATAGGCATCAAGGGCGAATAATATGAATACTGATTGTTTTTGATAACCGAGTTCAAAGGCATCCACAAATTCAGGAAGCAGCTCAGGATTTCCCTTGAATACAGAATATGGGTCTCGCCGGATTTCAAATGGTTCAAGGTCAAAGTCCCTGGGTCTATTGACACGTCTGGTGTAGCTAATCATAATCTGGTCAAAAGGCGGGAATTTGTAGGAAAGATGGATGGTGGGGAAAGGATCCCATCTTTTAATGTAGATATTCTCATTTCCATTACTCAGCTGGACAAATCGGTAGGTATATTCACCGCGAAGTCCTGCTTGATAACCGAAGTTTTTAAACTCCCCACTCTGAAGCAGATATATTGAATAGATATTATGGACAAAATCTACCAGATGGCTAAACTCAGGATGGAATAGATACTGCCGGCTAATAGTATCGTAGACATATACATCCTGACCACCACCGGTAAGAAAGATTGTAATCTGGGTACCTGTTTCTAATTTCCCACTGGTTATGCCGGGAAGAAACAGCGGTTTAGTATAATCAATGTTAAAAAGGAATCTTTTCATAGGCCCTTTTTCTATTGATTGCCATCCGTTCTGGATGACAGAATCTGGTCTGCTCAGCTCATTCGTTGATTTATCCTCACCATTACTGATGTGAAAAGAAAATCTTGTGTCTAACTTCTCGCCTTTTTTGAAACTGTTGATGTAGCTGGCATTTGCTGCATACACGGGACCACCCCGCACGGTGTGATTACTGCGGAATAAATTAGCAGTATCGCCAGGTATGGTCCATCTGGTTAACTCCTGAGCCGAATACCTTTCCATTCCTCTTTTTCTTAATTCAAAATTGAAACTCAATTTACTCCTTGAATTTATCATGTATTCACTGCCGAGCTTTGAACCGTAGAATCGTCTAAGCCAGAAACCGCTGCCTCTTGTCAGGGTGTAAAAAACGGTATCAAAGGTTTTTGTTTCTCTACTTTCCAATTCGGTTCCCGGGTATTTGAAATTGTTATAATCAAATCCATAGAATGTGCGGAATTTTTTATGACGATAGTTCAGAAGAAGGTCACCAGAATATTTTTGTTCCAATCCTATATTCATATTGGCGATACCATTCAGCCCAATTTCGGTATTTTTTCTCGTTATTACATTTATTATCCCGGCAAGTCCTTCAGGGTCATAGCGGGCAGAAGGATTGGTAATTATTTCAATTTTATCTATTGTGCTTGCCGGAATTTGCTGGAGTGCATCGCTCGGTTCAAGGATCGTGGGAATGTTGTCAATGAGAACACGAAAATTAGAACTTCCACGCAGGGTGACATTTCCTTCAACATCAACATTGATTGAAGGGATATTCTGCAGAACATCTACCGCAGTTCCAGAGTGGCTCGGATAGTGTTCCCGAACATTTATTACTTTTTTATCGATCTTAAACTCAACAGGTGTTTTTTCTGAGGTTACTTCAATTCCTTCGAGGGTTATTGGCTTCGGTTCAAGTTTTATTATTCCCATGTTGAGCACTGGTTTATCTATTGAGAGTTGAATAGTATCAACTTTCGATTCAAAGCCTATGAAAGATATTTCGATGATATACTTAGCCAGTTTTATTCCAGATAAAAAGAATCTTCCGCTTGAATCAGATGCGGTTCCTGTCACTATCTGGCGGTTCAGGTCATAAAGAACGATATTCGCCAGTTCAATCGGTTGTCCAGTTAATGATTCTAAAACCCTGCCAAAGATTCTTCCGGAACCAGCTTCGTGAAGACTTTGAGCAATTAAAGGAGTATTTAATAATATTATTACAGTAAGAAACAGCTTTCTCATATATTATATGACGCTCAAAATAGTTTGAGAGTTTAATGAACTAACTTTTTGAAAATTCTTCAGCCATTCTTTTGCTTTTTCAGCTTCATGAATTTTTCTTACCTGAATGAGATAATTGATATTTGTAATCACCATTTTTTTGACTGTTTCAATGTTGAATTTCAGACGTTTATCATATATGAACCTGGGGTGGTCGATTTTTAACTTAGAAAAATCGAAAGGTGGATGCTGATTTTCTCTGGTAACTAAGAAATTCAATCCACATGGGATGCGGTGATAATCAGGTTTTACTGAATTAAGGTCGCGGTCAGGAAAGGGCAGGGCAAAATATACACCGCTTGTTTCCTTCACCTCAACAAACCTTTCCAGCATTCTGATAAATTTACTTTGAATCACACCTGCTGTGTAGGGCTTCTTGTATTCAAATTTAATGAGTTCAACGAGATATTCTTCTATCTCTTTCTCAGCCGATTTGTAGAATTCTGGATATTCCCTTTTCAGGTATTTGATATACCAGGTTCGTCTGAGCAGTTCTTTGTCAATTATTATCAGGTCTTTGCGGATGTTCTTTACTTTTCTTAAGTATATCGTCGGTGAATAGATGTCCCAGAAAGAGCAGATCAAAAGGCTTTTTTCAGGTAGATGGGCGATGTGGGCATAGCCATAATCGAGTCCAAATGTATTATTCCGCAGTGTGCAATCAGGATAGTTGAAGATTAATATAAAAATACTAACAGGAACTAAGATAAACCAACGGATAAAATTTTTAAACAGGTTAAAGCCATAGCTACACACCAGAAGAATTGTGATAAAACAAGGGATGTAATAGGATTCGATATCAGGAATTGCATAATTTATCGTGTAGAGAAAATTTAAGAGGATAATGCTCAGAAAGAAATAGGATTTTATCCGGTCGTGCTTGAAAAGATAATAAAAACCGGCGAAAAACGGTATTAGAAAAAAATAAAGGAGATTTCTTGTGAGGAACAGCAAACCTTCCTTTGCATTATTTAGTATTTCCTTTAAGGCAAGGGAAAACATCCAGACCTGGTATTGTTTTCCGGTAATATGCCACAAAAGCCGCTGAAAATTGCAGGTATTGCCCCAGGCAATCTCTGCACCACCAAGAGTTCTGAAGATTAAATAAAGATAAAGGGACAAACCAGTGATAGAAAAGATAATTCCAATGATGATAATTTTAAACGATGGTTTGTAATTGAGCAGGATATAGATAATCAGTGGTAAAGCAAGAGAGAAGATGATGATATGGTTAGTGAAGGAAAGCCCGGTGAAGAACATAATGGCATAGAAAAGCCGTGTATCATGCAACCTATAAAAAAGGAATAAAAGAAGAACTGAAAAGAGTACAGTTAGGGAATAAACTTCATTTGTGATTGAAATACGCCATATGATGGGGGAAAGGGCGAACAGGATTGTTATGAGAGAGGCAGTCGTGATACTTTTTGTGATTTGTTTGACTAAAAGATAGAGCAAGAGTGCTGAAGAGAGCGAAAATATTGCGGAAAGGAGATTGAGATTTTTTATTGGTTCACCAGGAAGGCGGGCAAAAAAATAAGAGATTAAGGTATATAATGGGTATCCTGTGGGATGGGCAATTCCGAGTGTGTAACTGACAGCCGCGAGTTCACCAGAATCGATGAGGTAGACAGTGGGGCATAGGGAGTAGAGGTATACAAGGAATAAAGCTAACAATAGAAAAAAAAAGATTGGTATCTTCTCAAATACTGGCCAGTTTATAGTAAAAATTTTTTTATTCTCGAACAAAATTCAACCTCAAATTGGTCAACCGGACCTGAATGTCTCTTTTTTCGTCGCTGGTGAGCGCAGGTTCGAGAAGTTTGTAGAGTGCTTCAATGGAATCGATCGCAAGCCTTGCTTCATTCAGGTCTTTTTTGGGTTTCTGGGTTTCAGGATGGGCAGTCAAACCAAGATATGCCCAGGCCTTACCTTCAAGGGAAAGAATGGTCATCAGAATTATTTCTTTGACCGGAATCGGTTCTTCGAGAACCTGTTTTTCTTTTTTTTCTTCAGCCATGGCTTATTATACTAAAAATTAGGTCAGAGTCAATACCGCAAAATAAATGTTTTCTGACTGTTCAAAAATATTATTTTAGAGTTGGTAAATTATTTCACTTAATGGGTAAATTCTTACCCATCCCAATCAATATTCAGTAAAAACTTATGATATTCCAAATGTTTTTTCTTTAACCCGGGCATGGATATTGCATATGTTTATAATGGAAAAGCGTTATCAGCGAGGAGGTGTTATGGCAAAGCGATTTTATACAGAAGGCAAGAAAGGATTTACACTTGTGGAGATGATGGTGGTGATAGGAATCATCGGTGTTATCATTGCCCTGGCAGTGCCGAATTTTGCGGGTATGCAGAGGAGGGCAAGGATAAAAGCGGCGGCCCAGACATTAGCACAAGATCTAAGGCAGATTAGGGAGCGGGCATTATCCAAGGGCATCCGTCATGTTATAACATTTGACATTCCAAATAGAAGATATATCGTCACTTACGCTCAGGATACTTCCATAGTGCAAAAAAATTATCTTCTCGGTCAAACAACTGGTGGGAATATTATTTTTGGTGCCATACCCGGTGTTACAGGTCGTCCACCTGAAGGTAGTTTACCAGCTCCTGGAAATGGGGGTATAGATTTTCCAGGGAATACATTGATAATAGATGCCCGTGGTGGTGCAACGAAGGGCGTAATATATATCACTGATAGACGCGAAAGCTATGCCGTGGGAATAAATACCCTTGGTAAGGTGAGAGTATACAGGTATGGCAATAATAGGTGGAACTAAAGGCAGGTTACTATGGACTTCAAAAGAAAAATATATAAAAAAGGTTTTACCCTTGTTGAAATTCTTGTAGCAATAGTAATACTTGGTTTAGGGGTGCTGGCAGTTTCACAGATGACTGTCCTGGGTTTGAGGACAAGCCGGGTAATAAACACACAGATCTATGCTCGCGATGTGTTGAACAGGACTTATGAATTTCTCCAGGGTTTACCATCATCTGATACTGCTTATTTAAAATGGCGTTCTTCATTAAACCTGGATGATACAATCCCTGGAAGCTGTGATTATAATGTTTATGAAACCACACGCGGTGGAAGATTTAGAGTGGTATGGAATGTGGATGATTCAGTGCCAGATTTTAGATTTAAAACAGTGAGAATTCATGTAATACCAAGACAACTTCAAGTACGGAAAGTTTTAAGGGCTGACTTGATTAAAAGATATTAACTAAAGGGGGCATAAATGAAAGAAACTGGCAGAAAATATTTGACAAATGGTATGACCCTCATAGAGTTGATGGTATCACTTGTAATATTGATGCTTGTCCTCGGCGCAGTTTATTCAATAATGAATATCCAACAGAATAGGGCTACGCAGCTCTCAAAGACTACCATTTTACAGACCGACGCTCAGGTAGCATTTACTCTAATGAAATGGGATTTATTGCTTGCTGGTCTTGGATATCCCTATTCAAAACAGGATGCTGTGCAACTCCTGAATGTGGGTGGTGTAGACGGGGCAGGTGTTGGATTGAGGGCGGTAGGATTAGGATTTGAAATAAATCGTATTCACTGGAGTTATCTTGTGGATGATGCAAAAGGGGTTCAATTCCTTGTCCGCAGATGGAGTGATACAGCTGCATGTTTTTCGAGATTTGATACTATTGTTATTCTCAATGAAATGAGAGAACCTATTTATTCGAACTTGGTTGTAACTAATGATCCACGAACTGATACGACCTTGTATATAGATTCACTGTGGGGTGATTCAATACCTGCCTCAAGGATTAATGTGGGAGTTCCAATTTCAGCACGACAGGGATTGATGGTTTTCAGTATGCGTGGAAATACCTATACAGGTGGAATAAACTATAGAGTTTTTGGAGATACACTCATGCGCGGTTCAGAGCCACTGCTTACTAACGTTGAAGCTATTGCAGTCAGGTATGGTATCGATACTGATGGTGATCGTGTAATAGACACCTGGACCAATAGAATTAATCCGCCATTCAATCCAGGTTATGGAAGAACCTGGGCATTGAGATTTACAATGGTGGTGGTATCTGACCCGATTTCCGGTTACAGATATCCGGAAAATTTTGTTACAATTGAAAATAATCCACCTTATACTTACCCATTGAATGCTTTACAGAGGCAAAGAAAAAGGGTATTTTTGAGCAGTATAGTTTATCCTCAAAATTTACAGCCTTAGGGGGAGCTATGAGAGAAAATTTGAAATTAGAAAGAACCCCAACAGCAAGTAAGGGTATTGCTTTGCTTGTAGCACTCGCAACAATGATAGTCGTTTTAATTGCTGGTTCACTGGTTATCTATCTTGTTACAAGGGGTCTGAATGTAACCAGTGGGCAGGCAAGGTATGAGACGGTCTATGAAGCGGCAGTTGCCGGACTTGAAATAGGTAAGGCAAAAGCAGAGAGTCTCAATACCTATCTTGATGCACCACCACGGGATAGCAGTGTTATCCGTATCGGACCATATAATGTAGTCATTACTGCAGAAAGGACTGCAAGTGCAGTCATAACAATGTCAGGGACAGCGATCAAATTTGCACGCGCAATCGCTGGTCCTGGCGCAACACCTGCTTCAGGAAGCTATCGCACATATTATGTAACCGCTACTGCAATAGCCCGTAGTGGTGAAAGGGTGGGTTTAGAGATTCTGGAGCGTTTCACAGTTCAACAATAGGAGGTCAATATGAGAAGGTTCTTTTTCCTTCTTTTAGCCATGGTGCTGTCTATAGGTTATGCCCAAATTGATACCGCTTACTGTTGTTCGCCGGTATTTATGTGGAAGGTGCCGACACCCAATATTTTGATCATCTTAGACAATTCAGGATCGATGGCAGAAAGGGGATATACAACTACTGAAATCATAAGAAATTCACCTGCAGACACCATAAGGTATTACGGATATTTTAATCCTGACAGTTTCTATGTATGGGACAATAATCGGTTCAGATCTGCACCGAATGGACCTTATCCAGGAAGGATTCTCAACTGGGCATGTATGTCAAGAGGTGATATTGCAAAAAAGGTTCTCATCGGTGGTAAGGGTCCATCTACCTGGGGTGCAGCATCAGATCCGGTAAGAATTCAGAGTGAAGGCAGGTATAGCTGGACGGTCTATTACCGGTCCAATATAAATCCGACAGCAAATTACAACGCAATCATCGTGGAGCATTCAGGAGCCCCTGGTCCAACTACTGTGAGGATTACTCGAGTTGGAAATGGCCCGCTACCATCTTTGGAGAGCCCTTCAGGAGGAGGTGTTAGTGTTGAGGTCGATATACCCCGCAGAACATGGGGCGGAATTTTAAGGCAGATTGCGGATAAGAATGATGATGGGAGATGGGATGATATGGTGCCGAGATTCGGGCTTGCTGTCTTTAATTACGGTCAGGATGGAAACTGGGGCGGATATAATGAGGGAGGAGGTTCATTTGCCAACAACGGCGGTCATATTGAAGGTGGTGCATATATTGGAGATGTTTCCTATACCGACATGTACCAGGCAATCAGGAATGTTCAATTTACTACATGGACACCACTCGGTGAAGTGACCTATGAAATGGTGAGATATTTCTCTCAGGCGCCACCTGCCTATGCAAATGCTAATTACACACCAAACCCAGTGAGCGAAAAAGACCCATTTTACGATAAAACACTACCAGGACCTGCTGGCTGGGGTAAGATGACTCCCTGTAGAAAGTCTTTTATATTAATGATTACCGATGGTGAGCCGACAATGGATTTACATATCCCTGGATACTCGGTTGCTGACACGCTTCCCAATGCTGTCAATCTAAGGAGTTATGCGGCATATCCAGGTTCAGGCGTTCCTGCTGGCCCAGGAAGTTATCCACAGAATGGAAGTAATTATCTAATCCATATCGCCTATTATGCCAATATCAATGACCTCAGACCAGATACTGCAATACCAATGGGGCATCCGTTATACAACGTCTGGAAAAACAGACATTTACCTGATGTCCAGAATGTTGTATTTTATGGAATTGCAGCATTTGAGAGCTATAATGTCCTTGAACAGGCATGCAAGTTTGGTGGCTTTGTTGACAAAAACGGAAATAAAAGACCTGATTTACAATCAGAATGGGATGTTAATAACGATGGTATCCCAGATAACTATTTTGTTGCAGAAGACGGTTACAAATTGGAGCAGGCGATATTGAAGGCTATAAAATCCATGATGTCCAGGGTCGCATCTGCATCACCTGTGGCAGTAGTAGCAACTGGTACTCAGCTCGGTGGACTTGTAACGCAATCCCAATTCTACCAGACGAGATTCTTTCCAACCGGAGAACAGGTTGACTGGCTGGGAACGACCCATACATTGTGGCTCGATCCAAGAGGGAATTTAAGAGAGGATAATCAAAAAGATGCGGTGCTTCATATGATAAATGACTATGTGATAAAGATGCGGTCAACTGCCACAGGAGTTACGGTTGTCAGGTATCGTGATAGTAATGGTGACGGTTATGTAAGCCCTTCGGATTCCATTGGTGCAGTTCCGATAGAGGAGCTCGTACCGGTATGGGATGGTGGTAAATGGTTATATACAAGTTCTCCTGATGCAAGGAATATAAAGGTGTTTGTTGACTTTAACAATAATAACAGGGTGGATGGCGGTGAATTACTCAATTTCACACCAGGACTTGCTACAACACTCCGACCATATCTTAAGGTTAACTCAGTGGCGGCAGCCGATACTGTTATCCGGTACATAAGAGGAAGTGACATTGATACATCCAAGCTACGTCCAAGGGTCGTTCAAGGGATGACCTGGAAACTCGGTGATATTGTTAACTCGGGTCCGGTTTTGGTTGGTGCACCAGTCGAAAGATACGATTTTATCTACGGGGATCGCTCCTATTTTAATTACTACAATCAGTACAAAGACCGTCATAAGGTGGTGTATGTTGGTGCAAATGATGGTATGCTCCATGCCTTCAATGCTGGTAAGACAATAGACCTTGATAATAACCTTACACCATTCAGGCTTGACCCTGGCACTGGTTATACTCTCGGTCAGGAACTCTGGGCTTATATCCCTTATAACCTTTTACCACATCTGAAATACCTCAAAGAGAAGAATTACTACTTCTGCCATGTGAACTATGTTGACTTAAGAGTTTATGTTACAGATGCAAAGATATTTGATTCCACCGATGCCAAATATCCAGGTGGTTGGGGCACAGTACTGATAGGAGGAATGAGGCTCGGAGGATTGGATGCGGCCATTCCAGGCGACACCTGTAGGTCAGCATATTTCATGATTGATGTTACTGATCCATTCAATCCGATACCGATGTGGGAGTACACCGCTGATGATCTTGACCTTACGGTTTGTTATTCCACGGTTGTGAAGGTAAAAGAAAAATGGTATTTAGTCTTTGGTTCCGGACCAGTTAATTGCCCTGGTGATGGTGCACAACGGGCAAGGGTGTTTGTTCTTGACCTAAAGAGCGGTATGCTTATGAGAAAGATTACCCTCGCTGAAAATAATTCCTTTATCACTAATATCTTCGGTTGTGACTGGGGTCTTGATTATACTGTGGACAGATTGTATTTCGGAATCTGTTACGGGACGCATCCTAACTGGTACGGCAAGATCTACAGGATAAAAACTAATGACAATCCTGATCCGGCAACCTGGGATACCGCAACGGTTATGAATCTTGGACTTAACCTGCCAGTGACTGCTGAAGGCAGTGTGGCAACTGATGAATACAATCATCTATGGGTATATTTTGGAACAGGTAGATTGTTTAATGAGTTTGATATGGCAGATACAACGATTCCCAAGCTTTATATTGGATTCAGGGATGATACTACTCATACACTTGATCCATTCCAGTTATTCAATGCAACAAATGTCTGGATTGATACTCTCGGTAGAGCACGTATGGGTGCACAGACGATCACTTTTGATTCCTTGATAACACTTGTAAACAATAGAAAAGGATGGTATAGATGGTTTTCAAAACCTGGGGAGAGGAATTTGAATCCGACACTTGTGATTGGTGGTGCAGTGCTATTTACTACATTCCGTCCGAGTGCTGCAGTCTGTTCTTATGGTGGTGAAGGTCGCCTTTATGCACTTTATTATAAAACAGGAACTGCCTATAAAGATCCATTCCTCGGTGAGGTAGGTGATACAAATCGTGTTTTCATTTCGCTTGGACCTGGTATGCCGTCAGAACCATCGCTATATGTTACTGCAGACCAGACAAAGGTATTTATCCAGGTTGGCGGTGGTATTGTATCTCCTGAGACAGGTATACCAGGATTGCCAAGGAGTGGTGTGATACTGTGGAAAGGAAGATAAAGGAGGTTGTCATGAGAAAAATTATTTTCTTACTGATTTTACTATGCTTTCCAATGTTTGCAAAAGAAATCTGGCTTGGTGTTGTTCATGGGATGAGTGCTGATACACTAATCCTTGTGGATGGATTGAAGATTTATGTCCCTGGATTGTCTGGTGGAAAATTTTGTTATGAGAATGGTCTTCCTGCAGATTTATCTGTGGTTACTTTTCCATTGAAGGCATCCCTGGTAATAGAGGGTCGTGCTGATGACATATTAACCGAGACAGGTGTAAAACCCGGGTTTGGGCATCTTGTAAAAGTTAAGATCCATAGCTTCTGCGAGTTTAAAGACGGCAGGCTCATAGATAAAAAGTAAATCGTAAATCAGGGGTCAGATCCTCAATAGGGTCTGACCCCTTTCGCTTGACTCCAATAAAATTCTGAATAGAATTAATCTACGAAAAATGGAGGTTCAATTGAAAAAAGATAAGCTGAACATATGTTTATCAGTCGTTTCGATTTTTTTGATTTTGCTTGTTGTTGCCTGTGGTAGCAAAAAAGAAGATGCTAAAGTAGGAAATCATCCACCGGAGATACATGAACTTTCTTTATTACCTTTAAATCCTACTATTCAGTCGGAAATCACTGTTAGAATTCTTGCTTCTGATAAAGATGGTGATCCATTGAGCTATAGAGTGAAATGGTTTGTGAACGGAAAAGAAATTGGTGAAGGGATGTCATTGAAATATGAAGAGGCAAAAAAGGGAGACAGGGTCTCTGCAGAGGTGACACCTTATGATGGAAAAGAATGGGGTAAGCCAAAAAAGACTGGTGAAGTAAAAATTGGTGGTTTGCCACCGAAAATCATTTCATTAAAAATCTCTCCTGAATCACTTTTTGCAACCACTCCGCTTGTTACGGTTAATGCAATGGTTGAAGACCCGGATAATGATACTGTTCAGTTATTTGTTCACTGGCTGGTTAATGATCAAGTAATTCCTGATACTTCAAATACCCTGGAGCTGAAAAAATTCAATTTAAAGAAAAATGATGTTATCACCGGTGCTGCATTTGCCTGGGATGGCGAGTTTAAATCAGAACCGTTCACATTTGAACTTCACATTGCGAACTCGGCACCTGTTCTCAGTGCAGATATCGATTCTGTAAAAGCAAGCTCTGAGAGTTTGTATTATCAAATCCCAATATCAGACCCTGATGGTGATAGGTTGACTTTCGAATTGCTTAAAGCTCCCAGTAGTGTATTCATTGACAAGAATACAGGGGTAATTTACGGAAGTGCGGGCGATGTTAATACTTTTGAAATTTTAGTTAGGGCAAAAGATCCGGATGGAGCCTATTTAGATGCGAAGTTTACTATGACAGCACCATAAAATAGATACCGAAAAAAAACCCGTGTTGCGAAATTTAGACATAACAAAATCAGGATTCTTGATTTTTTGGTTGTGGATAAATACGGCTTTTCCTTTTAATACACAGGTATCCCTCGCTGATGACACGCTCAAATTTTACAATGGCGATAGTCTTGTCTATTTGTGGATACTTAAAAATTATGAAGAAATTGATGGCAGTTATCACCGAGAAAGAGCAAAAGTTGCTCCTGACAACAAGCAGTTTCTTTTCTATGAAGAGAGGGATTTTCCTCAAAAAGATAGTATCTTTACAAGATTAATCCTTTATGATGCCCAAAGGAAAAAAATCTGGAGCAGAACTGAAGATGGACGGCGCAAGATCTGTTTTGAATTAACAGATTTTGAGGAAGATCTTCTCATAATTTTTACTACTGAGCGTCTGGGCGAGGCACCGGTCATGGAGATAATCAAGAATAAGAAATTGAAAAAAAGGATAGATTTGAAAAAATGGACGAGCGTTGTTGATTATGCATTCTCACCAAACAAGAGATATGTTTTATTCCACGCCAAGAAACCTTATAATAACCGGCTCTGGGATTATATCTATTTTCTTGATTTAAAGACAAATAAATCTTGGGAGTATCTATTTCCCTTTTGCTTTTCCTGCAAAAGGGGTCGTATCGATTTGAAAGTTGATGATGATGGTAAGTGTGAAGTGGTTTATAGAAATGAACACAGGATTTTTGATAAAGAGGGGAATCTTGTAGATGTATTTGTGAAACTCGATTGAATGTGGAAAAATCTCTGAATTAAACAGGGCTAAGCCCCTGTTAATTACTGGAATAATTTACCCGAACCTAAAAGATTGCCTGAAATCCGAGTGTGGCGAGTATCCCTAAGATAAATACACCACCAAGACAGCTAAAGACTTTCGCTTTTGCTTTCCCCGGTGCAGCAAGAACTGTTTTGTGGCTTAATACAACAACTGTCTCTTTATTCGGCTCTATCTTTACTTTCACAGTTCCTTCACCAAATTTTGCAATCCGCCACAATGCACCTAAATTACCACCTTTAAACTGATAAGATGCATTTTCTATAGAATCCTGGGGAAATAAACCGACGTTGTATTCATCAGGTTTGAGAGGATATTTTATTATTGGTGTGGTGCCTATACACTCATCTTCAACATAGATTGGTAAACCATCTTTATCAGCCTTAACAGTTAAGTAGCCATCACTCATCTGGAGAAATATTAAAATTATAATCATAGAGAATTATATTCATGTAATGAAATTGGTCAAGAGGATTGAAAAATACCCTTGCCATTCTATCTTTTATGGGTATAATCTATTAATAAGGAGAAAGACTGATTGAGATGGGACTGAAATGGCTCATATCATGGCTGACCACTTTTCCTATTTTTATATTGCTTACAGGGGTTGAGATTAAAGGAAAAATACCCAAAAAGGGCCCATTAATTATCGCCAGCAACCATCTTTCTTTTTTAGACCCGCCTTTGATAGGCTATACTGCATTCAGAGAAATCTTTTTCCTTGCTAAACCAGGGCTCTTTACTATTTCTAAATTTTTCACATGGCTCATAAAAACCTACAATGCAATAAATCTCGAAGCAGGCCAGGGATTAAGACCGGCGATTAAATTACTCAAATCAGGCAGGGCTGTTGTCATATTTCCCGAGGGCACCCGTTCCCGGAAAGGCGTGCTTTTGCCCTTCAACCCAGGTGTGGGTTTCTTAGCAATCAATTATAATGTCCCTGTTGTGCCGGTGAGGATAATAAATTCAAATAAAAACTGGCTCACCCTGATTTTGCGCTGGCATAAATTGAAGATTGTATATGGAAAACCGGTCTATCCGGATGGTTTTAAAAATACCAAAGCAGACTATGAACGGTTTGCAACTAAGATCAGAGAAGAGGTATCGAGATTAAAATGAAGATATATTGCGCAAGGCATTCAGGATTCTGTTTTGGTGTAAAAAGGGCAATAAGAATGGCTATGGACGCAATGCAGAAGTATAAATCTGTCTATTCACTCGGTCCGCTCATCCACAATCGTGATTTTGTTGCGGAGCTGGAGAAAAAGGGAATAAGAATAATTGAGGATATAAACGAATTGAAAAATTCTGATTATACGGTGATCATCCGCTCCCATGGTATAAAGCCTACAATACTGGCAAAGTTGAAAAAGAAAGGGGTGAATATCATTGATGCCACCTGTCCAAAGGTCCGGCGTGCCCAGCTCTATGTTGAAAAACTCAAACAGGAAGGCTATTTTGTCGTCATTGTGGGTGAGAAAGACCATCCAGAAGTCAGGGGTTTACTCGGCTATGCAGGAGAGAATTCTGCGATTTATTCTGAAGGAATTGAGTTGAAACATAGAAAGATAGGGGTTGTGCCACAGACCACCCTCGATTTTGAACATTTCTATCACGCAGTTAAAACCCTTTTGCCGAAAGTAACTGAAATGAAGATTTACAACACGATATGTGATGAAACAATTTTGAGAATCAAAGAGGCACTCGCAATCGCCCGTAAAGTAGACATCATGCTTGTCATCGGTGGTAAAAATAGCGCTAATACAACACGACTTTATCAAATCTGCAAGAGTTTCAAACCTGCGTACCACATTGAGTCAGTAAAAGACATAAAAAAGAACTGGTTTAAAGGTGTAAAAAGAGTTGGTATCACAGCCGGTGCTTCGACCCCGGATGAACAGATTGCGAAGGTGGTTAATTATCTGAAAAATATTAAAACTTAAAAATCTCTCTTTTTCAATGATCGCAAGCCATATCTGACAGGCAGATAGATAGCCATAAAACTAAGAATTCCGAAAATTATAAAAGCAGTGATGATTATTTTAAGATTCAGGGGCCGGTTGAAATAACTGCTGAGTAAATAATTATGAACCGGTGCGGAAAATATGACAATCACAGTCCCGATGAAGGCAATACTTGTCAGGGCAGCGATAATACCGCCGCTTCCGGATGCAATCTTTGATGGATTATCCTCGTTGAACTGCGGGAATATGCATCCCATTCCGAGATTGATAGAGATAAGAGAGAGGGCAACGAAAAATCCAACAATAAGGGAGAATCTGAATATTACCGGTTCAGTCCTTATAAATATATTTGCTACGAAAAGAAGGCATTCCATGATGACTACCGCGAGTACTGCATAAAATAGATACTTGGTAAAAAACATCTTTTGTAAACTGAATGGTGAAGAGGCGATAATCCATATCCCTTTACGTTCAAGGCTTACAGCCGGAAAGATAAACCGGACACCAAGTGTGGCGATGACGAAACTTACATAAGCAAAATTGGCGAAGGCGATGATAGTTCGCCAGAGGGAGAAGCCAAAGTATATAGGTGTGCGGCGTAAGGAGATTATATAAATGATGAGCAAAATGATAAATATTGAAAGTTGAACCCACTGGACTGGTTCACGGATAAACAAAATTATATCTTTTGTTAAAAAAGTTTTGACTGGATTTTTTTGAAAACTAGCAAGAAGCGATTTTTTCTTGTTTTCTTTGCCGCCCTGTTCGGCAACGAGCAAGAATGATTTGTGATATACGGACTCAGCCACGATATAAGAAACTAAAACACAACTGAAAGCAGTAGACAAAAGCAGTAAGATGTATAAATATCCGGTCCTGTCAGGGGCAAGAAAGTTTTTGAATATATTGCTCAGCCATGTTGAAGGAATATACAGACCACCAACGGTTGTTAAATTGGCAGCAAATGTGAGTAATTCCTGTTCGTTTTCAGTCTCAAAGATTCGTAGCAAATCAGGATTGCCGATTTTTATGTATAGAAAGATTAATGACATGATAAACAGGATTGAGACAAAGACAATATTTCTGGGTTTTAATTTAGGGAACAGGTAGATAAACATGAAGATCAAGATGGTTGATAAGGCTGCGGGGATTAATAAAAAGATAAGAAAACTGAAAAAAGTTACAGGATAAAAAATAAAACGGGCATGATTTGCAATGCCATAGGCAAAAATCAAAGGAATTGTCAGGGCAAAGGTAGCCCAGGATGAATAGAGGGCACTTTCAAATAGTTTTGACAGGTATATCGTGGTGGGCAAAACCGGGAGTGAAAAAAGAAAATGGAGTTCCTGATTATTATAAAAGGTAGAAAATGAACTGATGATGTTACTGAATAAGAGCATTATAAAAAAAACAAAAAAGATCATTTCTATGGTCCGTGACATAACTGCCGGACCGATGATCTCGACTGTGTTTAAATACTTAAAGATACGGAAGAAGATATAATAACCACCGGATATAAACCCGAGCATGATAATAAAAAATGTGACACGGGGGAGTTTGTGTTCACTTGGTGTAAGGTATTTAAATAGAAGGCGGAGGCGGGTTGAAAATAGCAAAAAAAATGGCTTCAATTTTCTTCAGTCAATTTTAAATATATTTCTTCAATATCTTCTCTACCTGCAATCCGCGCCAGTTCTTCAGGTGTACCAACAAACTTCAACTCCCCTTTATTGATTATTCCAAGCCTCTGGGCAATCTGTCGGGCAAAGGAGAGGGTATGGGTAGAAACAAGCAGGGTCTTGCCTTTTTGGGCGAGTTCAATGAATGTTTCACGCACAATTTTACTCATTTTAGGATCGAGACCCACAAGCGGTTCATCAATCAGTATCAATTCAGGTTCATGGATTAATAACTGACACATTACGATTTTTTGCTTCATACCATGTGAATAGGTTTCTGCAGGTTCGTCAATCCAGTTGCCGATTTCAAATTTCTTAATCAATTCAGTCAATCTTTTATCATATTCTTGTTTTTTAATGCCGAATAATCCAGCAACAAAATTTATGAACTCTCTTCCTGTCAGTTTATTGTATATAAATGGCTCATCAGGGACATAACCAATAAGTGATTTATATTTTACTGGTTCTTTTTTTAAATCGATTCCATCGAGTAATATTTCACCTGTGTCGGGATGTAGTAGGCCTGCAATGAGTTTTAAGGTTGTGGTCTTACCAGCACCATTCGGTCCGAGCAGGACAAAGATTTCGCCTTTTTTTAGCTCCAGACTTAAGTTTTTTACCGCCGGTATACCATCAAAATTTTTCGATAAATTTCTTACTGAAAGCATATTCAATCAATGATATTCCAGAACCTTTATTTTTAGCCTTCCCACTACTTTCATCACCTCTGCCCAGTCTGATATCTCACCCTCTTTCAATTTTAAATGATAGACATCAGCCGGGAATTGATTAAAAGTCGGATCGACCGGAACCCATTTGCCGAGCCAGACTGCGCACCAGGCATGGTAAAAATAGGCATTACCTTCAAGATTGACCAGACCGACATAAATCTTTGTTGGAATACCAAGGGCTCTTGATAGCGCAGTAAAAAGTATTGAATGTTCGTTACAATCACCTTCTTTTGTTTTCAAAACATCTATTGCCGAGGGCATTGAAGGGGTGGGAACCTTGGCTATCGCCTGGTAAACGCTGTTGGTCAATCTTTTTGTAATGTTTATTGCTGATTTCTCTTTGCCTGCTATCCTTTTTGCTTCTTTTATTATATCAGGGTGGGTACACTGGATATAAGCTGAGGGCTTTAAGAATTCTGTATTTTCGTTAATGGGAACGAATAAAGGAGTTAATTGGTTGATATCGGCTTTTGATACTTCTATGATCAATGGATCTTTTGAGATAACTTTCTGGAAATCATCTTCAAGGTCAAGCCCTTCCAAAGTTATATCAGAAAGTTCAAGTTTTACATATGATATTTTCTTATCCTGAGGCAAAGGATTTGACAATTTTATAGAAAAGAAGCCCAGCAGGTCAAAGGCTTCCTGCGGCTTGACTTCTTTAAGTGCTTCCTCTTTCGTGAGCGGTATCATTTCCATGTAAAGATTGGGTGTCTCATTTTTTATGATTCTGTTATTTTCATCAAGCCAGACATAAGAGACAATGCCCATGAAGTTAATTTCGATCTTTTTACCCTCGATTTCTTTGTCAAATACCTTTACTTTTTGCCGGGGATGGATTTTGATTTTTGCCTTTCCCGTGGACTGGCTTGTTGGGTCAAAATAGGGAAGGGTTATTTCATCTCCTGGCTGCAAATTTTTTCTTTTTACAAGTATGTCAATGACATCAGGGATGTAAGGCTTTTCTTTTATGTCTCTTATCTGGGTCTGTTTTACGCCCCGGGAATGAGTTGTAATCTGGAGCTTATTCCCCTTGATGATTCCTTCAATCTTCGACTCATGACCCCGTGCATCGATAGATATGGAAAAGTTTTCAAGTGCGTAAGTGGTATCAGTTCTTGCAAACAAATAAGTATTAAGGGTGGTGATTTCATCCATCATATTTATCGTCATCTGACTGCTGGTTTCTATTTCAAGGCCGGAATGCAGGGTTTTGATTTTAGTGAAGGTATGGCCGACACGCTGTCCATGAATGAAGATTCCCAGGTACTCTTCACTCACTTCTTTTACATATTCGGCTGGAGTACTTTTTATTGCAATCTCTTCATTGGATTTGTACAATGTCTTAAAAAGAAAGATTGTGATGCCAGCTACCACACATGTGATTAAAATAGTTATCAGTCTCTTCATTTTGATTCTGGTTTAGATTATATCTATATTTAACTTCAAGTCAATGGCGATTTCAATTCCCTGATTCTTTTTCCACTTTTTATCAATTGAAAAATCAAGAATATCATTATTTTTTGGTTGGACGTTTTTACTTAAAGAACCTCTATTTCCCCTATCATCTCCCTTAAAAAGGAATATAGTAGTGGCAGACCCTAATCTGCAGTTAAAATGCGGAATGTCAATTAAATAAACTAAATTTAATTTCTGCAAAGTAAACTCTGCCACTACAACTAAAACGGGGATTGCTTAAAAATGGATTATCCGCGGAGTGATGACAGCCTGCACGCTGAAAATCTCCTTTTGTCAAAGGGTAAAAACATGGTGATTATTGGTTTGGATGTTGTTCTGATAAATTGGGGATGATATTACCGCGACTGGGAAGTCGTTCCAGCAGGAAAACAGAAAACCATTAAACTAAAACGTGGAGAGGAGTCAGTTCAATTCCCCCTTGATTTTTTTTTGAGTTTTTATATAATTGGTGTCTTATGGAAAATATTGAAAAGATTATCAAACAATATAAAGAAAAAGAGATAGATTTGATACAGGTTCTCCATAATATCCAGAATGATTTTAACTATCTCCCCCAGGATGTTCTTATTCATCTATCCAAGGCACTCCATATTCCGTTGAGCAGGATTTACAGCATTGCAACCTTTTATGCCGCCTTTAGCCTTGTTCCCAGGGGTAAACATTTATGCACAGTCTGTATGGGCACGGCCTGCCATGTGCGGGGTGCACCAGCAGTGTTGAGTAGAATTGAAGAACTTCTCGGTATAAAACCTGGTGAAACGACAACGGACAATAACTTCACGCTCGAGACGGTTAATTGCCTTGGTGCCTGTGCCTTAGCACCGATTGTGGTGATCGATGGAGAGTATCACGGGCAGACAACAGTAAATAAAGTAGATAAATTATTGGAGAAATATGTCAGGAAGGAAGAAAAAACCAAAGGGATTTAGATTAGACTTATTGGTCTGTGCTGGCACCGGCTGCGTATCAAACCGCTCATTTATTGTAAAAGATGCACTGGAGAAAGAGATTGTAAAAAGGGGCTTGCAGGATGAGGTAAGGGTTATCGCCACCGGTTGCCAGGGCTTTTGTGAACGAGGTCCGATAGTAATCGCTCAGCCTGATGAAATATTTTATCAGCGCGTCACAGAAAAAGATGTACCTTATCTGGTAGAAGAACATCTCATAAAAGGAAGGCCTGCAAAGAAATTGATGTATGTTCCAGAAAAAGAAGCGATTCCAATTCCCAGGATGTCCGATATTGGTTTTTTCAAACACCAGCGTCTCATTGTCTTACGTAATCGTGGCCGTTTGGACCCTGAAAACATAGAAGAGTACATCGCCTTCGATGGTTATGAGGCACTCCAGAAGGTCCTGACCTCCATGACCCCAGAACAGGTAATTGAAGAAATCAAAAAATCGGGTCTGAGAGGAAGGGGTGGAGCGGGTTTTCTAACAGGCCTTAAGTGGGAATTATGCCGGGCTGCAGAAGGACATCCTAAATATATTATCTGTAATGGCGATGAAGGAGATCCAGGAGCGTTCATGGACCGGAGTGTACTTGAAGCCGATCCACATTCAGTGATTGAAGGGATGCTCATCGGTGCTTATGCAATAGGTGCACAAAAAGGATTTATCTATGTCCGGAAAGAATATCCCCTTGCGGTAAAAAGGGTTCAACATGCTTTAAAACAAGCAAGTGAATACGGATTGCTCGGTGAGGATATTCTCGGAACTGGATTTAATTTCTTTATAGAGGTAGTCCAGGGTGCTGGCGCTTTTGTATGCGGAGAGGAGACTGCGTTGATGGCAGCTATTGAAGGAAGGGTCGGTAGACCACGGACGAGACCACCATATCCAGTGGAAAAAGGACTATGGGGTAAACCAACTAACATCAATAATGTTGAGACATGGGCAAATGTGCCAATTATAATCCTACGCGGTGCTGATTGGTTCTCTTCTATCGGAACCGAAAACAGCAAGGGAACAAAGATTTTTTCTCTCGTGGGCAAGATCAATAACACAGGACTCGTGGAAGTGCCGATGGGAATCACGCTACGGCAGATAATTTATGATATTGGTGGTGGTATACCGTATAACAAGAAATTCAAGGCAGTACAGACCGGTGGACCATCCGGAGGCTGTATACCTGAGAAGTATCTTGACCTGCCCATTGATTATGAAAGCCTTACCGAAGTCGGCTCGATGATGGGTTCTGGCGGTATGATTGTTATGGATGAGGATACCTGTATGGTAGATGTTGCCCGGTATTTTTTGAATTTTACCCAGCAAGAATCCTGCGGAAAGTGTGTTCCCTGTAGACTGGGAACGAAGCAGATGGTGGAGATTTTAAACCGGATAGTGGATGGTAATGGTAAAGATGGCGATTTAGAACTTCTTGAATCTATAGGCCAGAATGTTAAGCTTGCATCACTCTGTGGTCTGGGCCAGACTGCACCAAATCCTGTACTCACAACAATAAAGTATTTTAAAGAGGAGTATATTGCCCATATCAATGAAAAGAAGTGCCCTGCGCTTGTTTGTAAGGCACTCATCTCATATGTGATTGACCCTGAATTGTGCACTGGTTGTGTGGCATGTGCCAAAAATTGTCCTACCATGGCAATAACTGGTGAGCCGAAAAAGGTTTACAAAATTGACCAGTCAAAGTGTATCAAGTGTGGTATATGCCTTAGTGTCTGTCCCCCAAAATTTGGGGCTGTAAAGAAAGTAACACCAGCAATATGATCAGCATCACAATTAACGGTAAGGAATTTTCTGCAAAAAAAGGTGAAACGGTATTGGATGTCTGCAGGCGTGAGGGGATTTATATACCCACCCTATGTTATCAGGAAGATCTCACGCCCTATGGAGGTTGCAGACTTTGTATTGTGGAAGTCGAAGGTATGCCACGGCCGATGACCGCCTGCACTTTGCCTGTTCAGGAAGGTATGGTTATACAAACTGATACCCCACGCCTTAAAGAACTCAGGAGATTCACATTAGAATTGATCCTCTCCGAACATCCTTACTCATGTCTGGTCTGCGAGAAAAAGACCGATTGTGCAAGTTATATGGAATGCATAGAAAAGGAAGCGATTACATTTGGATGCAAATACTGTTCAGCCAATGGTAATTGTGAGCTGCAGAAACTGGTTGAAGAATTTGGAATAAAAGAAATTCCCTATCAATTCAAATACCGGAATATACCGGTTGAAGATTATGACCCATTCTTTGAGCGGGATTATAATCTGTGTATTCTCTGTGGTAGATGTGTCCGTGCCTGTGCTGAATTAAGGTGTGCCTATGTAATCGATTTTCACCATCGTGGTCCCAGAACACTTGTGGGAACTGCCTTCAATCTATCCCATATCGATGCAAATTGTCAGTTCTGTGGTGCCTGTGTTGATGCCTGTCCCACTGGTGCAATGCGCGAACGTTATAACAAGTACCTCGGTAAACCGGATAAGGTCATCAAAACGCACTGTATGCTATGCAGTATTGGTTGTCCGATTAATGCTGAAACCAGGGAGAATAAAATTATAGGGACCACCCCTGATGGAGAGCCACTCTGTGTTCGCGGACGTTTTGGAATTGCTCCAATGGTGAATCATCCAAAAAGAGTTACTGTTCCACTCTTAAATAAGAACGGTCAACTTGTGGAGATTTCCTGGGATGATGCTCTGGACATCGCCAGCAATATATTAAAAGAATACAAGGATCGGACAGGAATAATCTTTTCCCATGATCTCCATATTGAGACGATAAATTCCTTAAGCACTTTCGGTGAGATATCCGGTATAGAAAATTTAGGTGTCGAGATTCAGAACGTTGAAAATTTTGAAACACTCTGTCTTGCGAAAACGGGTAAAAAGATTGCTATAATTGCTGTAAATTTTGATTTGATTCAGGATTTCAGCGTATTTTTGCTCCGGATAAAGAGAGCACTCAATGAGAAACCTGTTGTTATTCTGGTTGACCCTATAAAAACGAAGTCAGCCGAGATTGTCGATTTATATTTGAGACCTGAACCAGGCAAGGAAATAGAAGTACTCGATATATTGCTATCAGAAGACAATCCATGTGAAACAGGTGGTATTAAGAAAGAAGAAATTGTGACCGCAAGAAAACTCCTTGCACGCAGAGAGGTTTGTTTACTTTATAATCCCTATAATGTAAATATAAACGGGTTGAATTCTCAGGTTAAATGTTATCCTATTTTCGGAATTCTGAACTTTCCAATACTCAACAGTGGCAAACTCTCCAGTGCCGAAGATATTTTTGAAAATGATGGTATTGAGTGTCTTTATCTTATAGGTACTGGTATCCCACCAATGAAGAAATATAAAAAAGTCATCGTCCAGAATTGCTTCTTACCTGATTTTGATTTTGATTTATTCCTGCCCGCAGCGACTTTTTTGGAAGTCGACGGCAGTTTCATTGATTTGTTCGGTAATGAAAAAAAATTATATAAGGTCTGCGAACCTCCGGGTCAGGCAAGGGCTGATGAATGGATAATAAAAAATATAATTGAACGATTGGATTTTGAACTGCCCAGGAAAAATCATAAGTACCATCCCGGAAGGGTAAATGAAAAAGAAAAACCCGATAGTGAGTATCCATTTTACCTTATAGTCCGTGAAAACACCTTTAAATACAGGGGTAAGGTGCTTTCAAAGATATTGACGGGTTTCAAACGTATCCATCATGATTGTCGTCTGTGGATAAATCCAGTCGATGCCAGCCGTTTAAAGGTAGAAAACGGTAAACCAGTAAAGGTGATTGGTAAGGATTTTGAATCGGTGGTTGAGGTATGGATAACAGATAATGTTCCTGAGGGATTTCTCTTTGCATATCATGACCGGGAAAAAGGTCTGGTTAAAAATAAGCGAGTGAGGGTAGAATGTTTATAGTGGGATTACTGAAAGAAAAGGTGTCTGGATATGATAAATATCTGGACATACTCCTTTTTCAGTTTATTTTTATTTGAGCCATGGTTAAGATTTTAAAAAAAGAGTTGCTCGTTCCCAATATACATTTTATGGTTCTCGAATCAGAGGTCATACATTTGAATGCTAAAGCCGGTGAATTCGTCGTTGTTCGTCCTGATGAATATGGTGAGCGTATTCCGTTAAATCTTGTTGACTGGGATGAGCATAGTGCGAGCGTTGTTTTCATGGAGGTTGGAACATCAACGAGGAAACTCGGTTGCCTGAAATCAGGCGATACAATTGCTGATCTGGCTGGACCACTGGGCAGACCTACAGAGATTGTGACTGGCAAAAAAATTCTTGCGATCGGTGGTTGTTATGGCATTGGGGCACTTTATCCGGTGCTGCGGGCATTTAAAGAGAGCGGGAATACTGTAATTACCGCAATAGAAGCACGGAGCGCTTTTTTACTTTACTGGCAGGAGCGGTTAAAAAAATACAGTGATGAATTTTTTGAAATTACCCGTGACGGTACAAGGGGATTTACTGGACATATAGATAAGTTTTTGAATTGGTATCTATTAAAAAATAGTGTAGATATGGTTTACGCCCAGGGATGTGCCTATCTTACTTATCTGGTTTCCCAGACCACAAAGCCTGTGGGTATAAAGACGGTTGTAGGATTGAATCCAATCATGATTGATGCCACGGGTATGTGTGGTGTCTGCCGTGTGATAATAAATGGTGAGACCAAGTTTGCCTGTGTTGATGGTCCGGAATTTGATGGCCATTCTGTAGACTGGGCGAATCTCCTAACTCGAAGGCATATCTACATAAACGAAGAGCGAAGGTCTTTGAGTTTTTATGAATGTGAAAAGTATGGATAAAAAGGTAGTGGATTATGCCTGAAAAAATAATTCCTAAAAAGACACCGATGCGCGAGCAACCGCCCAAAGAGCGGATAAAGAATTTTAACGAAGTACCTTATGGTTACAGTCCAGAAGAGGCAATTGCAGAAGCTAAAAGATGCCTGCAGTGTAAAAAAGCACCATGTGTTGCAGGTTGTCCTGTGGAAATAGATATTCCTGGCTTTATAAAATTTATTGCTGAAGGTGATTTTAAATCTGCTATAAGGTTAATTAAAGAGAAGAATGTTCTGCCTGCAGTCTGTGGTCGTGTATGTCCTCAGGAGACCCAGTGTGAACAGGTGTGCACGCTGGCGAAAAAATATGAGCCGGTGGCTATAGGAAGGCTTGAGCGTTTTGCAGCCGATTATGAAGCGGCGCAGGGCGAGGCACCAATTCCTGAACTACCTCCATCTACTGGAAAGAAAGTAGCTGTAATTGGTTCTGGACCCGGAGGTCTCACAGTGGCGGGTGATTTAATAAGGCTTGGGCATTCAGTGACTATATTCGAAGCATTGCATAAGCCAGGTGGAGTACTCGTTTATGGCATTCCTGAATTCCGTCTTCCAAAAGCGATAGTGTATCGTGAGGTTGATTATTTAATCCGATGTGGTGTAAAGCTGGTTTTGAATTTCATAGTGGGTAAGACCGCAACGATAGATCAGTTATTAAAAGAGTTTGATGCGGTATATATTGGTACTGGTGCTGGTTTGCCCTGGTTCATGAATATTCCGGGCGAGAATCTGAACGGTGTTTACTCCGCAAATGAATACCTGACACGCTCCAATCTGATGAAGGCATATCTCTTTCCTGAATATGATACTCCGATTGCCCGAGGAAAAAGGGTTGCGGTAGTCGGTGGTGGAAATGTGGCAATGGATTGTGCACGCACGGCTTTAAGGCTTGGTGCAGAAGAAGTCCATATTGTGTATCGCCGAAGCAAACAGGAGATGCCGGCACGGATTGAAGAGATACACCATGCTGAAGAAGAGGGGGTAATATTTGACTGGCTCACATTACCGGTAAGATATATAGGTGATGAAAGGGGCTGGGTGAAAGAGATGGAATGCATCAAAATGCAACTGGGTGAGCCCGATGCCTCCGGAAGGAGAAAACCCATTCCGATTGAGGGTTCAAATTACATAACACCTGTTGATACGGTTATATGTGCAATCGGGCAGGGACCGAATCCACTTATTCCTCAGACAACCCCGGATTTGAAGGCAGGTAAATGGGGAAATATCGAGGTGGATAAGGCGACCATGAAGACGTCCAAGCCAAAATGCTGGGCAGGTGGAGATGTGGTAAGGGGGGGTGCTACTGTAATACTGGCAATGGGTGATGCCCGCATTGCAGCACGTTCAATAGATGAATATTTAAGAACCGGAGTTTGGTGATAGCATAAAAAATAACAAATCTATTGCTGTTTAATCAGGTTTATAAAAAATTCGTCCTTTGTGTAGATGACAACAAGTACTTGAAAACAATGTCTTAATTCTATAATAAGTCTGCCCTACCAGATAATCTTTAAGGTCTCTCAAAGATATAGTAGCAGAGCCTATTATGTATCAAAAAGATTTTATAATTCAGGGATATTATCAATTTGTTTCAATATCGTTTTCTGACAGATTGATTTTAAGGTATCAAATACACCAATTCCCCTTATTGCTACAGCCTCAAAATATGTATATCCACCCTGATTGAGATAAATCTGTAAATCGCTAATGGGCATGATATTGGGCAAATCCCTTTTATTGTATTGTATTACCATAGGGATATCATGCAAGTTCAATCCATAAGATTGCAGATTATCCTTCAGGTTATTGAGACTTTCAATGTTTTCTTCCAGCCTTTCTTCCTGTGAATCAACAACAAATACAAGTCCGTCAACGCCTCTTAGAACGAGTTTTCTTGACACGTTGTAATAGACCTGTCCTGGAACCGTGAATAGGTGGAATCTCAATTTCCAGCCCTTTACACTACCCATATCAACTGGTAGAAAATCGAAGAAAAGGGTCTGGTCAAGTTCGGTGGCAAGACTCATCAATCTGCCCTTTCGCTCCTGAGGAAATGCTGCATATATAGAACGGAGATTAGTAGTTTTGCCACACAGACCAGCACCATAATAGACAAGTTTCAAATTTAATTCTTTTGAGTTATAATTTAAGTTTGCCATAAACCAAGTTCAATGATGTTTAATCGATTATCTATTGTATATAAATCGACGCCATCGGTCAATAGCGGTGAAGGATTGCCTTCACCAAAAGGCAGTAAAGGTTCAAGTAATTTTATCTTTGATTTATCCAGGGTAATTTCCGGTATCGATTCTTTTTTATTTCTTCCTATTGGCACAGGAATGGTCTTTGTTGCATACTCAATGAATCGGTCAAGATTATCTTCCCACATAGAAAAACCGGCTGCCCTTTTATGGCCACCAAAATCAATAAATAGATTTTTAGCATGATTTAAGAATTCAAACAGGTCTATCTCATTAGAACGCAGTTCGGCAAGACATTTTTTATCCTGATTTATTATTCCGATTGCGGTCCTTTGAAAATAGTCGCGTAATTTTGAAACGACCGCCCCGAGATTATTAATTTTAAGCTGACCGGGAGTTATTGCAGAATCAGGGATGATTGAGATTACCACACCGGGATAAACTTTTGCCACATCTAGGGCTAAGTTGAAAAGATAGTCAATGTTTTCTCTGCGCGTACTCTCTATGGATTTCAGTTCGGTAAGGACTTTTGTGAAATCGTCATCAAGGAAAAAATCAATTCCTAATCTCGATTCTTTTAAAGCTGCAGCCTGGAGAAGAGGAATTATTTCGCTGAATATTTCCGGGATAGAGATGTTGCCATCGGTAAGAAAATTTTTTGCCCATGGTTTATTTATTTTGTTGAACCTTTTTAATCCTTCATAACATATGACGCGATTTTCATTTAAAGGCATTACCCGGTCTGCGAGCGTGCCGAGCATGGCAATGACAATGAGTTCTTTCTTCAGGTTGAAGAATTCTTCGTAAGTAATTCTCAAAGCGGTCTTATAGATAAACTGGCAAAATTTCAATGTAACACCTGCACCAGCAAGTTCCCTGAACTTATATTTTGAATCCCGTCGTTTTGGGTTAACCGCCGGCACAGGAAAATGAGTGAGCTCGGTTTCGTGATGGTCACAGATGACTAATTCTAATCCCATCTTCTGGGCAATCTCAAAATTCTTTGGATTGCTTATACCAAAATCCACTGTAATTAAGACCCTGACCCCCTTTTCAATATATTCTTTAAGAACCTCAGGATTTAAGATGTAGCCGTCTTTTTCCCTGTTGATTGTATACACAAATATTTCAGGTTGAGATTTGCGACGTATATCAAGCAGGGTCTGATAAAGAATTGCCGCCGAAGTATAACCATCAGGGTCATCATGGGCATAGATTAGAATGTTTTTATTGTTCTTTATTGCGCCTGTGACCTTTTCAACTCCATCCTGCAGGTCAGGAATACCTTCTGGATCATATAACTGGTTTATCGCTGGAAAGAGAAAATTTTTTGCCTCCTGTAAATCAGAAAATCTCTTACTTACGATAGCAGCGAGTTCATAGGGTATGTTGAATTCTTCACTATATTTCCGGGCTAATATCTCATCCATCATCTTCAACGAATTTAGTTTTTATATAATTGATTATCTCAGTGCGCTGGGCTGGCAGTAATAGGAATACACCCCGGAAGTTATTCAAAAAAGTTTTGTGCTTGAAAGGACTTAACAGAACACCATTTTTGCCCACATAAAATTTCTTGAATTCATTGAGCTTTCTTTTCTGAGTAGTGAAGATATTTTTTATAATAACTTCTTCGTCTGTTATTTCATAGGTAGTGGGGAAATAATAAGAGTATAATGAGGCAAATAGAATTATCAGTCCAAGGAATGCCCAGTAGAGATTATAAAAAATTGCAATAAGGACTATGAATGTGACGACAAAAAAGAGACTTATGATAGTTTTAGTTATATTTTCACGTGCCGGATGAACCTGCCACTTCATATAAGAATGGGCCCGGTAGGACTTGAACCCACGACCCGCTGATTATGAGTCAGCTGCTCTAACCACCTGAGCTACGGGCCCCTGCTCCAGCCATTAATCAACCAGGATAATTATATACCATAAGTTAGAGATTGTCAATACACATCTTATCATCATCCTCGAAAGTATTTGGCTTACACTCTATCCTGTAAAATGTAATTGGATTGTATCCAAAAATATATGTGGCTCCATTAGAGTTTCCGGCTGTATCTTTACCCGTAGGAGGGGGTACGGGTCTTTTTAGCAGATACAGCGGTTCTAATAGAGCCAAAAATATTATATCCAAATTTCCGGAAAAGTCAAACATTGACAAAACTAAACTTTTGATTATAATAAAATGTCTAAAGGGCGAATAGCTCAGAGGTGAGAGCGTCTGCCTTACAAGCAGAAGGTCACCCGTTCAAATCGGGTTTCGCCCAGATAATTTTTCAAAAAAGGCAGGGGCATTTCCTTATTGGTTAGATTTTGAAGAAAGGAGGTATGATTATGACAATAAAACCTCTCCATGACCATATCCTTGTGGAAAGGATTGAAGAAGAGGTGAAAAAGGGTGGAATAATTATCCCTGATACGGCCAAAGAAAAACCTCAACAGGGTAGGGTGATTGAGGTTGGTGATGGTCGCAGGGATGAGAAGGGTAATCGGATTCCTCTGGATGTGAAAAAGGGTGATATTATACTCTTCGGCAAGTATGCGGGTTCTGAAGTGAAGATTGAAGATAAAGAATATCTGATTATTCGTGAAGATGATGTATTGGGTATCATTCAAAAATAAAGAAAGGAGCGTGAAATATGGCAGGAAAAATAATTAAATTTGATGAAGAGGCGAGAAGATCTATTTTGAAAGGTGTGCAAATATTAGCCAACGCGGTAAAGGTGACATTGGGTCCTAAAGGTCGTAATGTTGTCCTGGAAAAGAAATTCGGTGCTCCGGTAATTACCAAAGATGGTGTTACTGTTGCCAAGGAGATTGACCTTGAAGATAAATTTGAAAATGTCGGTGCACAGATGGTTAAGGAAGTGGCGTCCAAGACTTCAGATGTTGCAGGTGACGGTACCACTACTGCAACCATACTTGCAGAAATGATTTACCGGGAAGGGCTCAAGACCGTCACTGCCGGTGCTAATGCAATGGAAGTGAAGAAAGGGATTGATAAGGCGGTCGAGACTGTGGTTGAGGCTCTGAAAAATATGTCTACCCAGATTAAGGGCCGCACCGAGATCTTCCAGGTTGCGACGATTTCCGCTAACAACGATGAGATGATAGGTAATAAGATAGCCGAGGCTATGGAAAAGGTCGGTAAGGATGGCGTCATCACCGTAGAAGAGGCAAAGGGTCTTGAAACGACAGTTGATGTCGTGGAGGGTATGCAATTTGACCGTGGATATTTATCTCCTTATTTCATAACAAATCCCGAGCGTATGGAATGTGTTTTAGAAGATACATATATCTTACTTTATGAGAAAAAAATTAGCTCCATGAAAGACCTTTTGCCTATTCTGGAAAAGGTCGCACAGAAAGGCAAACCAATTTTGATAATTGCTGAAGAAGTTGAAGGTGAAGCACTGGCAACACTCGTTGTCAATAAGATACGTGGTACACTCCAGTGCTGTGCAGTGA
>JAOAFX010000017.1:8576-32273 GCA_026416055.1 Caldifarciminota bacterium | reverse complement strand
TATTAATCCACACTGGAAGTTCTGATTTTTTAGAAAATATAGAAATTGAAGAGGTTGATTATTTGATTGCGCGAAAGAAAATAATAAAATATAGAAAAGAATATATCCCTTTGCCAGGTGATTTTTGCCTTAAGAAAATAAGCGTTGGCGATTTTTTCATAACGATTGAAAAAGAATCGACGATTTATTGGCGTCAACACAAGTTTCTCCTGCCTGACGAAGGATATGAGAGTAAAATAAAAAATATTATTCTTGGTGATAGAGGTGTATATCAATTTGAATCCTCAACAGAATCCATTATTGATGGTTTTCTAACAGATATAAAGGCAAAATTTGGCAGTTTTGTTGCTTATTTTTAATTGATGCTCCAACTTACTTAAAATTACTTAAAAATAATTTTTCAGACTTTTCACTTTTTTTAAATCATTGACAATTTCCCCGGACTCCTCTCCACATTTTTTTGTTTAATGATTTTCCTTATCAAAAATATCCACCTCTTTTAAGTCATCAAGGATTTCTTTTTTCTCTCTTTTTGAGGCTTTGCGATAACGCAAAGCATTGTTTTTAATTATTGACCTTTTGGCCTTCATTGTGTATACTCCTTCTGGTATATCTATTGATATCATAGGCACTCCTTTCGGATAGAATATATCCAGGGGTGCCTATGTTTTCAAGTATCCGGGTAAGATATGCTATTTTGATTAAATAATCCCATTTCGGTAAGATTATTTTTGATTTAAATCGAAATCTTGACTTTTTCAAAAAAATGAGGATAATTATAACTGAATCAAGTTTATGAAAGGAGAATGAAAAATGGCACTGATTAAAGAGAAAAAACAGGAATTGATAAATGCATTTAAGAGGCATGAAAAAGACACCGGCTCACCTGAGGTTCAGATTGCAATACTCAGTGAGCGGATAAAGATTCTTACCGAACATTTAAAGAAATTTCCGAAAGATAAACATTCAAGGCGTGGTCTGATTAAGATGGTAAATGACCGTAGACGCCATCTTAATTATCTTTTAAGAAAGGATAAGGCACGTTATATAAAAGTTGTAGAAACACTCGGGTTGAGAAGGTAAATTGTATTCTGTTGAACTCAAAGTCGGTGAAAAAATTTTACGATTGGAAAGCGGACGGGTTGCCCGTCAATCCGCAGGCGAAGTACTTGTTTCTTATGGTGATACTGTCGTTCTTGTCTGCGTAAACTATAGTCCTGAGGTAGATAATTCGGTTGACTTCCTGCCCCTAACTGTTGAATACCGTGAACTTTCATTTGCAGCCGGTAAGATTCCAGGAGGATTTATAAAAAGGGAAACAAGGCCTTCTGACAATGAGATACTTTCGTCAAGACTCATTGACCGACCACTCCGCCCGCTCTTTCCACCTGATTTCCGAAATGAAGTCCAGATAATCGCCTACCTCTTATCAGCGGATGTTGAGCACGATGCAGACGTTCTGGGAATTACTGGAGCGGCAACTGCGCTTTTGATTAGTGAAATTCCATATACCACACCCGTTGCAGGAGTCCGGGTAGGGCTTCTTGATGGTAAATATATAATCAATCCAACCCTTTCTCAGCAGGACAGTTGCAAGGTCAATCTTGTGATCGCTGGAACAAAGGATGCGGTAGTCATGATTGAAGGTGGTGCCAGGGAATCGAGCGAGGAAGAAGTAATCGGTGCGATTAAATACGGTCATGAAGAGTGCAAGCGGATAATAGAGATAGAAGAGAAAATGCGCAGTGCAGTGGGAAAAGAAAAACTGGAAATGAATGAACCCTTTGTTGATGAAGGACTGGCGAACGAGATCAAAGAAAAAGTTGGTAGTGATCTGAACCAGGTATTTTTGTTCAGGGAAAAGAAGGCAAGGCAGGAGGCGATTTATCAGCTTATACAGAATGTTGTGGAAAAGTTTGCAGAAAGGGAGATTGAAAATATTGAGTTAAAAGTGAAATATGTCGTAGAAAAGATGATCGCGGAAAAAATGAGAAAGATGATTCTTGAAGAGAAAAGACGTTTTGATGGTCGGGGTCTAAAAGATATTCGTAATATTTCCTGTGAAATAGGGGTTTTACCCCGCACCCATGGTTCAGCATTGTTCACAAGGGGGCAGACTCAGAGTCTGGCAGTCACTACCCTCGGTACCAAGAGTGATGAACAGCGGATAGATGCAATCTATGGAGAAGAGACAAAGTCATTCATGCTCCATTATAATTTTCCACCATTTGCTACCGGTGAGGTAAAACCCATCAGGGGACCGAGTAGAAGAGAAATCGGACACGGTGCACTTGCGGAAAGGGCTATTTTACCTGTTTTGCCTTCAGAAGAAGTTTTTCCCTATACAATAAGGGTTGTTTCAAACATTCTCGAATCGAATGGCTCATCTTCCATGGCGAGTGTCTGCAGTGCTTCACTCGCATTGATGGATGCGGGTGTACCAATAAAGACCGCGGTTGCCGGAATATCGATCGGATTGGTCAAAGAAGGCGATAGATACGAGCTACTGACCGATATTATCGGTGATGAAGACCATTATGGAGATATGGACTTCAAGGTTGCCGGGACCAAGGATGGTATCACTGCAATACAGCTCGACCTCAAGATTCAGGGACTTGATATTGAGATATTAAGACAGGCACTTGAACAGGCGCGTGAAGCCCGGGAGAGTATTTTAAAGATTATGAGTAGCACCATAAGTTCCCCGCGCACCAGCCTTTCTAAATATGCGCCGAAAATCCTCGCCTTTTCCATTCCTAAAGAAAAAATTGGAGATGTCATTGGTCCAGGGGGCAAGGTCATCAGGCGCATCATTGGTGATTCGGATTTGAAGATAGATATAACCGATGATGGGAAAGTGACAATTGCCGGCAGCGATCCCGAGAAGGTAAATAAAGCCAAGACAGAAATTCTTGGTATAGTTCAGGAGGCAGAAGTTGGAAAGATTTATATCGGTAAGGTAACACGCATTACAAATTTCGGTGCCTTCGTTGAAATCCTTCCTGGAAAAGAGGGACTATTACATATTTCAAAACTCAGCCGTCAGCGGGTTAGAAGGGTTGAAGATGTGGTAAAACCAGGGGATGAGGTGATTGTGAGGGTCTATGAAATTGATGAAATGGGAAGGATAAATTTAATGCGTGTAGGTGAAGATTGGAAAAAACATCGGTAAAAAATCCAGTCATTATTAAAGATATCGGTCCCAATACAAAGATTGTGGCAGAGACCCTAAATCAATATTACTCATTTGCCCTTGGTTTGTTTATAACCTATGGCTCGCGTGACGAGAAGAAAGAGGATAATGGAATAACCCATCTCATTGAACATATGCTTTTCAAAGGAACGAGTAGGCGCTCCGCGCTGGAAATAGTTCAAATGATCGAAGGGCTGGGCGGTTCTTTCGATGCATACACCACGAAAGAAAGTCTCGTGATAGTAACCCGTTTCCTCTCTGAACATCTCATAAAAGTTTTTGACCTCATAAGAGAAATTCTGTTTGAGTCAAAATTCGGTAGCGAAGAATTTCTGAAGGAAAAGTCCGTGATCATGGAAGAAATAAAGACCAATAACGAGGATCCCGCAGATTATGTTTACGACCTTCTATTTGAGGCGGTGTTCAAAGATCATCCAATGGGAATGCCGGTCGCCGGGACTATAGAATCAGTTTCCGGGCTCAATCTGGAAAAAGTTCACGCCCATTATTCCCATTTATTGAATTACCCGATGGTCATATCTGTGAGTGGAAATTTCAATCTTGATGATCTGACATCTTTTGCTCAAAAAAAGTTTGGGGGCGGTACCATAAAACCACTATCCCGTGTTGCGCCCGATGTCTATCAGCCCCGCCATCTATTCCAGAGTCGTAAAGATATTACCCAGGTTCATCTATGTTTTGGCATTCCTTCGGTCTCTTATCCATCCCATCTCCGGCACCACATCTTATTGCTGAGCACGATGCTGGGCGGTGGCATGTCCTCAAGACTCTTCCAGGGGTTGAGGGAGGAAAAAGGACTGGTATATGATGTCCATTCATTCGTTGATTTTTATAGTGATTGCGGGATAATCGGCTTTTATCTCAATGCTGATAAGAAAAATCTTTCTGAAATCATTAAACAGCTCAAGACAATCTACAATGGACTATACTCACGGGGATTCAGCTCAGAAGAGATTGAAATTGCCAAGACTTATATCACTGGCAATTTGCTTATGGGTTTGGAGAATACCACAAACAGGATGCTTCGACTTGGCCGTGAGTTTTGTTATCTTCACAAAATAACGCCCATCGAAGAATCAGTAAAAAATATAAATTCAATCACTAAAGAAGAACTTAACGAACTGGCCAGGAATTATTTTGACTTGAAAAAATACTCAATCGCGGCTGTTGGACCGATAGATGAAAAACTATTACAGACTTTTATTGAGGATCTGAGAGGATAGAATGAATCTCCTTTTGATTGCACCGGCTGTTGTTGATGAAAAAAGAAGAGGAATGCAAGGTAAGGCATTCCAGTTACCACCTTTTTCCCTGGCTGCTGTAGCATCAGCAACTCCCGAACATGTTAAAATAAAGATTCTTGACGAGGCGATTGAACCGATTGATTACAATTTTCCTGCAGACCTCGTGGGTATTACAGTCCTTACCAGATTTGCCCCACGCGCCTATGAGATTGCCGATAACTTTCGTCAAAGAGGGATAAAGGTCATCCTCGGCGGACTACATCCTTCTGCCCTTCCTGAAGAGGCAATCCAGCATGCCGATGCAGTCGTGATTGGTGAGGCAGAGGGTGTATGGGAGACAGTAATAAAAGATTTCGAGCAGAATTCTTTAAAAAAATTTTATAAAAACAAAGACTTTCCTGATCTTGCCCGGATTAAGAGTCCGCGTCGGGATTTATTCAACAAATCAAAGTACCTATTTACCGCCATGGTTCAAACCACGCGGGGCTGTCCCTTTAATTGCAATTTCTGCAGTGTAACAAAATTTTTTGGTGGTCGTTTCAGAACCAGGCCGATTGAGTGTGTAATAAAAGAAATAAGGAGTTTGAAATCAAAATTTATCGGTTTTTCAGATGATAATATCTTTGGCAATAGAATATACGCAAGAAAGTTATTCAACGCCCTCAAATATGAAGGTGTGATATGGATGGCACAGGCCTCAATAAATATCGCCGATGATCGAGAATTGCTCCATCTTGCTGCACGCAGTGGCTGTAAAGGATTATTCATCGGTCTGGAGTCTGTCGATTCAGAATCACTCATTCAGATGCACAAGGGTTTCCAGAAACCTGAAAGATTCAAAGATAGCATTGCACGTTTACATGATGAAGGGATAGGCGTGCTTGGTGCATTCGTGCTGGGAAATGATAACGAAGATGTTTCAATATTTAAAAAAACACTTGAATTTGCTAAAAAGATTAAACTCGACCTCGCCCAATTCTCCATACTCACTCCCTATCCAGGAACTTCTCTTTTTAATAGACTTTTGAAAGAAAATCGAATCTTGAGTTTTGACTGGTCAAAATATGATGCAGGAAATGCTGTATTCAAACCATTGAAAATGACTGCAGAAAAGTTAAAAGAGGAAGTAGATAAATTGTGGCGTGAGTTTTATAGATTCGATGAGATTCTGTATCGTTTATTGACCCTAGGAAAAAGATTGCCAGTCCAGATTTTGCCTCTCTTGCTATTGAATATGAGCTTCCGAAAGGAAATTGCAGCAACTCAGAATTTGTGAAAATAAAGGTAAAGCCCGAGGATTTTGTCGTTGAAGAAATAATCGATTTACCGATTTCCGATTCAGGTCCATATACCCTTTTAAAATTAAAAAAACGTTACTGGAATACCCTGGATGCAATTGATTTCGTCGCCCGGAAATTTTCTTTATCAAGGGAAAAATTTTCAAGGGCGGGGCTTAAGGATAGATATTCATTATCGACACAATATTTAACATTTCGTGGCGATTTTAAAGAAATTATAAAAGAAAAAAACTTTGAATTGATGCCTGTGGGTAAGGTTTCAAAGCCAATACTGCCTGAAAATTTAAAAGGCAATAGGTTTTCAATAACTATGAGGGATTTGAGTGATGAAGAAATAGAAAAACTACGCAGGAATTATACCGAAGTGAGTTCATTTGGTTTTCCCAATTATTTTGATGAACAGAGATTTGGTTCTGCCCGTCATCGCCATGGATTCTTTGCAAAACTTCTGATGCTCGGGCATTATGAAGGGGCATTAAAATTGTTGCTTTGTTACCCTTATAAAGAAGATAACAAAAGACTGAAAATTTTCAAAAAATACTGTGCAGAAAACTGGGGTGATTGGGATGGATGTATAAAATATACACCCATAGAATTTAAAAGAATCATACTTTTTTTGCGAGAAAATCCCAGGGATTTTAAAGATGCGATTAAAAAAATTGACCGTGAGATGCTCAATCTCTATCTTCTTGCTTATCAGTCCTATTTGTTCAACGAAGTACTATATCGAATAATAAAAAAAATTGGAAGTGATACAGTCGAAATTCCATACTCAATGGGTAAATTTGTTTTTTATCGGAGCCTGCCGAATAAAAAGTTACTCATGGATTTAAAAATTCCCATGCTTAATGATAAAACCAAACTATCGGATTTTACAGGTGAGATAATAAGTGAAGTATTGAAAAAAGAAGGCATTAGACTGAGGGATTTTAAATTAAGCAAGATGCGTTTCAGAAAAGTGCGCTTCAAAGGATTTTTAAGGTCTGCAATCATTTTGCCTGAAGACTTTTATATCGGTGAAGAGTGTACTGATGAAATATATAAAAATAAAAGAAAAATCCTTTTGCGATTCATTCTGCCACCAGGTTCTTATGCAACTATTTTAATTAAGCGTTTGATGATTTAATCACTAAAGTCATACCATCTTTTCAGTAAACATTAATATCACTCCACTCTATCTATTGTTTTAAAATCTTCTTCTACCAATTTTATATAAATTATTGAAGTTAGACGGCCTGTTTTATTCTTTAAAAATAAGAGTGAGCCGATATTACAAATCTTGTGTATATGCTGATTTTTTTATATTTTGATGGTATATCTGAATCACTTCACTTTACCAGAACATAGAAATATGTTATGAATAAAATGATGATTAAAATTAGAAGTATTACAAGCAAAAAATGTAGTGCGGTGCTACTTTTTTCCTTTTTTGTCTTTTTTTTCTTTTCCTTTCCTTTTACAACCGTCGTCATTTCTTTTGCCTGTTCAATCCGCGCAAGCAGATTTTTAACATTTTCTTCAACGAGTGCCTGATTTTTCCAGCCCAAAAATTTATTTAATGCTTTGAGCATTTCTTGAGCCGATTTATAGCGTGCCTTTGGATTTCTTTTCATCGCTTTGTTAATGATCCGGCTCAAACGCCAGCTATGGTGCGGGTCAATCCAGAACGACGATTTATATTTGCCACGGCATATCTTTGCAATTATCCCCTGGCTTTCCTCAGCCACAAAAGGCTTTTTGCCAGTCACCATTTCGTACAATACTACACCTAAAGAAAATATATCTGATTGAAAGGTGACCTTTCCACCACCTGCCTGTTCTGGAGACATATAGAATGGTGTCCCGATGATGGCACCGGTTGTTGTTAAGTCTGGTGCATCGATATCCCGCGCTACTCCAAAATCTGTTAGTTTAATAACACCTTCTTTTGATATAAGAATATTTTTTGGTTTTATATCACGATGGATAATTCCGTTTTTATGGGCACAAACCAGTGCCTGGCATATCTCACGTGCAATTGATGCTGCAAGAACAGGATGGAGTGGTGCTTCTTTTTCAATAACATCGGCGAGACTCACGCCTTCAATATACTCCATTACAAGATAATGCTCACCACCTTCACGAAAGTAATCATATATGCCAACAATATTTTTATGATTTAAATTAGCACATATCTTTGCCTCGCGTTTAAATCTTGCCTGCAATTCGCCATCAAGATTTTTTTGCATCTTTTTTATAACGACAACCCTGTCGAGTGAACCCTGAATTGCAGTATAAACCTGTGCCATACCGCCTTTGCCGATTGCTTTTAAGATTTTGTAATTGCCGATCGTCTGATTTTTATCCATTACCAACCGCTACCCGATTACGTCCTGTTGTTTTTGCCTGATAGAGGGCATTGTCAGCAGATTTTAAAAACTCTTGGGTGTTTGCAAACTTACCTAAATCTGTTTCGACACCGATACTCACTGTAATTTTCAACCCAATGATTTCTTCTGATTTCTCTTCAATAATCCTGCGCATGGATTCCGCAATCTGTTTTGCACTCTCTTTGTCCATTTTTGGAAATAGTATCACAAATTCTTCACCACCATAGCGGGCAACAATATCGTCTTTTCTGCAGAGTGCCCGAATGATATGGGCAACCCCCCTTAAAACTTCATCCCCTTTATCATGGCCATAGGTATCATTTATCTTTTTGAAATGGTCAATATCAATAAAAAGTATTGATAGAGGGTAAAGATTCTGACGGGCAAGTTTGAATTGATGTTCAAATGTTTTATCAAAATACTGGCGATTATAAAGGTCAGTCAATCGGTCACGATTTGCCTGTTCACTCAGTTTCTTACGGCTTTTGAGCACCTTTTCATGGTAAAGCTTCAAATGTCGGGCAATATCACGTTCTCTAATTTTTTCTGCGAGTGATTTATATTCGGCAATCAGACGCTGGGTTTCATTCCCGGTTGATTCTGCCTGGGTTTCGTCATATATACCTTCAATGCCCCGACCGTCATCAAAGATTATCGTGAAATTACCAATGTTAATCTCATCTCCATGCTTCAGCTCCGCAGAAGTAATCTGCTTACCATTCACAAACGTTCCATTAGTGCTATTCAAATCTTCAATTTTAAATGCTCCACCTTCGTAATAAATACGTGCATGGCGTCTGGAAACTTCTTTACCATCAATGACAAAATCACATTCATCAGAACGGCCGATGAGATATTCTTTTTTCTCAAGAGTAAAGTTTTTCAGTAACACCCTCTCGTCAACGAGAACCAGACAGGGATTCCCGGATGCCATTAGTTCAAGTATAATAATTATTTTCTCAAAGTCAATATTTGTGCGTCCTTGTAGCAAAAATATTTAACCTATCTAACAGCTCAATAAAATCTTTATCTCTATCATTATCATTTGAAGTATTCAATATGTGTGATTGAAAATACAGAATGAATCCTGCCATTAAATCTTAAAATCGGTTCAGACCTTGTGTATGCCAATTAAAGCCATCTTGATTATTTTTAAGTGACAGGTATAATCTGTATATGCAAAGATTATCTATTTTTGCATTTTTTATTTGTATTTTATTTTCCCAAAATCAACAAGAGGTTAAAATCATCTCGGTCGGAGATATCTTTATTCACAAAAGTATATTGAATAGCGTTTATGATGCAAAAGAGAAATATCATGATTTTTATCCCATTTTTGAAAAGGTAAAGCCATATCTTCACTCAGTTGATTTAACCACTGCCTGGTTCGGTGGTGCACTGGACACTGTTGGACCGTATACTGGTTATCCCTGTTTTAAAACACCAGGAGAACTTGCATATGCACTGAAGGATGCAGGATTTGATGTTCTTTTCCGAACGAATCATACCCTCGATTATGGCTTTAAGGGATTAAAAACAACGGCCAAAATCCTGAAAGACACAGGGCTGGTCCAGATTGGTGCCTATGTTACAGAAGAAGAAAGTGAGCAAATCTATCTCTTTGAAAAAAGGGGTATCAGAATTGCATTCTTGAGTTATACATACGGAACGAATGGTATCCCCATTCCAGAGCCATGGATGGTAAAGTTGATTGATATTGAATTAATTAAAAAGGATATTGAAAAGGCGAGACCACTATGTGATTTTATCATCGTGGCATTACATTTAGGGATGGAATATGAAAGGTATCCAAACAAACAACAGAAAAGAATTGCCCGAAAAATTGCTGAAATCGGTGCAGATATGATCATTGGTTCCCATCCCCATGTTTTACAGCCCGCGGAGATAATCGAAGTAGAAAATAGAAAAATATTCGTTGCTTATTCACTCGGCAATTTTTTCTGCGGGCAGAGAAAGAAATATACCGATACCGGAATTATGCTCAAATATATAATCGCCAAGGACAACAATCACACCTATCTAAAAGAAGTAAGGTATATTCCTACTTATGTTGCAAAATATAAAACTGGCGATGCTTATGAGTTTAAAATCCTGCCAATAGAAAAATCGATTAAACTCTATTTACAGGATTCGCTCGGTTATATCGGAGAAAAAAATTACAAGAGGATGATTTCAGCTTTGAAAGAAACAGTAGAACATATAGAAAATCCTGGAATTGATTTTGTCCGGGAGGAATGAATCAATAAATTCAAAACAAATCGGTCATTAAACCACCATTATCACAGCTGGAAATTAGAATTAACTTTTGCAATCCAGAATAAAAATACGACTTTTCAAAACCTAACCGGATTTTCACACATTAAAAGAAATAAGCCAGTTTTTACTTGACACATTTACCTGTATAGATAAAATAGACTGTGGGATATATCTCTATTATCAGGCCGATCAACTGCCTCATTACCTTCGTTTCTGTTTTGTGTGGTGCCTGGGTCGGCAAAAAAATATTTTTTGATGACAAAATTTTTCTTGCCGGTATCACCGGATTTCTGGTCTGTGCTTTTGGGAATATTGTAAATGATTTGCTGGACATTGAAATTGATCAAATAAATAATCCAAAAAGACCGCTTGTTGCGAAAAAGATCAAAAGAAATGGGGCAATCATAATGGCGACCTTGATGGCCATTGCCGCAGTCGTAAGTTCTATTTCTCTGGGATTGAACCCTTTTCTCCTTGTGATTATTGCAATCTTTCTTTTGTTCTTCTACTCTTACTATTTTAAGAAAACTCCTTTTGCCAATTTTATAGTTGCAATAATTGCAGGCTTGAGTTTTATCTTTGGTGGTTTTATAACCGATAATATTATCTCTGTGGTGCCGGCACTTTTTGCAATATTGATACACACACCACGCGAGATTATTAAAGACATCATTGATATAAAAGGAGACCAGAAGTTTGGAGTGAAGTCTTTGCCAATTATTTATGGTGAAAAAAGGGCACATCAAATTGCAATTGGTTTGATCTTATTGTTGATATGTGTGGCACCAGTTCCTTATTTCTTTAAAATATTAAACACTGGGTATCTTTTGATCATTATCTTCGGCGCACTGCCCTTACTCATCTATACAATCGTTAACATCAGAAATAATAATCTTGCGAGCAAATTATTAAAACTCATAATGGTAGTCGGACTCATCGCCTTCATAGCTGGATGATCGAGATAATTATTTTAGGCATAATCCAGGGTTTGACTGAATTTTTACCAATTTCCAGTTCCGGGCATCTGGCAATAGTGGAAAATTACCTCGGTATTGAAGAACCAGTTGCTCTTACTGCTTTTTTGCACTTCGGGACACTCATGGCGACAATTATATTTTTCAGGAAAGAAATCATTAGTTTAATTTGCGGATTGCTCAAAAAGGAATCAGGTGCATTAAAATATTTGTGGTATATAATCATCGGAAATATTCCTGTAGTACTATTTGCAATACTATTGAGAGATTTTATTGAATCAACATTTACTGAGGTAAAACTGGTGATGATATTTCTGGGAATGACCGGGGTCATCGTATTGCTTACCTCAATCATTAAAAAGGGTGAGAAACAGATTTCACTTCTGAGTGCGATGCTGATCGGAATCGGGCAGATGTTTGCGGTATTTCCGGGTCTATCACGCTCGGGGCTTACAATCTCCGCAGGGTTATACGCAAAAGTCAAGCCTGAAGAGGCATTCCGTTTTTCATTTCTCCTCTCCCTGCCTGCAATCTTCGGTGCCAATCTGCTTGAATTCAGAGAGATTACAAATTTCTATAGCCCGGTCGCGCATATTTCAGGAATGTTCATAAGCTTTGTCTTTGGTTATATTGCCTTAAAAATTCTGCGGGCTGCAGTTCAAAAGTGGTTTCATTTCTTTGGATTTTACTGTCTATTAATGAGTTTGTTGTTTCTTGCATTTAGTATTTGACTGTTCTGTCCGGTTTTATCTGGAAAAGATTTAAAAAGGAGGTCTTATGCTCAAGGCACTCGTCGGTTATTATTCACGCACGGGCAATACAAAAAGGATGGCACAGGCTATTGCCCGGGGAATAAAAAAAGAAGGGTTAGATGTTGATTTACTGCCCCTGAATAAAATAAAGCCAAAAGATTTGTTAAAATATAAACTCATTGTTCTCGGTTCGCCCACTTATTACGGGGTTATGGCTGGTGAGATGAAAAAATTTATTGATGAGAGTGTAAAATATCACGAACAATTATCAGGTAAGATTGGTGGTGCATTTACATCCTGTGGTGGTATCGCTGGCGGTGCCGAGACGACGCTATTGAGTATTCTTGAGGCATTTTTAATCCATGGGATGGTGATAATGGGTGAATCCGGTTCATACCATTATGGTCCGGTAGCGATAGAAAAACCGGATAAGAAGGTTCTCACAAGCTGCGAATTGTATGGGCACAAACTTGCAAGGTTAACAAAAAAGATATTTGCAACTTAACCCTTGATTCTTCCGGGTAGTTAGTTATAATACAAGTAAGACAGGGAGGAAAAATGGAATTTAAAAAACTACTACTCCTAAGTCTTTTTATAAGCTTTATCCTCTACCAGTCCGGATTCGCTGCCCAGAGGGTAGTGGTCTGTGAGGAACTCTATCAGGAAGATTGAAGCACCTGTAGATTGTCAAGTGGTACACTTGACCAAATTGCCATAAATTACCCTGGAAGAGTCGCAGTAATAGAGATTCACATAGATGCCGCCTTTCCTTTATTCAACACAGAAGCAAATCAGCGTCGTTACTTCTACCCAGCTCCTTATTTATATGGTTCAAGCTGGGTTTATGTAACACCCTGGCTCTGGATCGATGGTACAAAACGTGGACGCACCACCTATGCCACATGGCAAGATTCAATACTTTCCCGAATGAATCGTCCATCGCCATTTACCTGTACGATGTGGGGAATATATAATCAATCAGCAGGCAATGGAACCGTTTATGCAAAATTTCGCAATGATTCTATAGCGAGTATTACAGGTCGTATTCGTTTTGTCTTAACCGAAGACAGTATATATTATGCAGGACCAAACGGCGATAACTGGCACAATCATGTAGCGCGGGATTATCTACCGGATACAGGTGGAACACCAGTGACGATTGCACCTGGTGATTCGGTCATTGTGAGCAGAAATTTCACAATTCAATCCGGCTGGAATGCGAATCGGTGCGAGATCATTGCATGGATTCAGAGTAATGTTATGCTTCCTGATTCAACCAAAGAGATCTGGCAGGGTGGAATGATTAAGATTTCACAGCTTACCGCAATAGAAGAACATATCTCACAGAAACCACTCGCAATGGAACCGATACCTATTCCCAACCCCTGTGTTAACAATACTAAATTCATCTTTAAACTCGGGAAAAAAGAAACCTACCGGATTTCCATCTTTGATGTTACCGGTAGAAAAATTCGTGAGATAAAAGGTTATGGTTCAGGAGAGGAGCAAACTGTGGAATGGAATCTGAATAGCGATTCAGGACAAAGGGTAAAGTCCGGGGTATACTTCTACAGATTTATTACATCGAATACAGAAAAGTCTGGAAAGATTGTGATAAGGTAGCAGAGAATATTCTTAAAATTAAAAACGGGTGTTATTATAACACCCGTTTTTTTTAAACTAAACCTTGAAAGTATTCGGTTGTCTTATATTATTGATATACAGTACATAAAAATTTGATTATGGCAGATAATAAGGTTGTCATCGTTTATTTTTTAATAAAATGAAAAACTACGGGTTCACCGTACAGAAAAGATTTTAAGTTACATTTTAAAGTTAAAGATAAGGGGGCGTCATTATGGAGATTAAGGATGATATCAAACAGATAAACGAAGAAATAGAAAGAGAAAGCCTTTTTGTGCAGGCATTGACATCGGAGATAAGCAAAGCGATCGTAGGACAGAGTTACTTAATAAACAGACTGCTAATTGGACTTCTGGCAAATGGCCATATTCTGATTGAAGGCGTTCCAGGACTGGCAAAGACCTATGCAGTGAGAACCCTTGCCCGTGCAATAAAAGCAAAATTCGGGCGAATTCAGTTTACACCAGACTTACTGCCTGCAGATATCACCGGCACGCTTATTTACAACCAGCGCACCGGTGAGTTTACCGTAAGTAAAGGCCCGATATTTGCCAATATTATTCTCGCAGATGAAATCAATCGCACTCCACCCAAGGTGCAGAGTGCCTTGCTTGAGGCGATGCAGGAAAGACAGGTAACGATTGGCGAGGAGACCTTTAAACTTGATGACCCGTTTTTAGTTCTTGCCACCCAGAATCCCATTGAACAGGAAGGAACATATCCTTTGCCCGAGGCACAGGTTGACCGCTTCTTATTAAAAGTAAAAATCACTTATCCTTCAAAAGAAGAAGAAAAAGAAATCATTGAAAGGATAGCAGTGAGTGGCGAACCTGAGATAAAACCGGTTGTTGACCCTTCGACGATAATAAAAGCAAGGGAACTGTGTAAAAAGATCTATGTGGATAAAAAGATAAAAGACTATATAGTCGACCTCGTCTTTGCCACTCGTGAACCAGAAAAATACAATCTACAGGAATTAAAAGGGCTGATTCGTTACGGTGCATCACCCCGGGCATCAATATATTTGACGACCACAGCACGGGCAATGGCATTTTTGAAACGGAGAGGATTTGTCATTCCCGAAGACATCAAAGAACTTGCTCCGGATGTCCTGCGCCATCGCATCATTCCTACATATGAGGCTGAGGCAGAGGAAATAACAACTGACGATATCATCCAGAAAATCCTTGCCGGTGTTGAAGTTCCATAAAATGATATCCCCTGAATTCATAAAAAAAATCCGCGAGATTGAAATTCGCACAAAAAAGCTTGTCAATACTACATTTGCTGGTGAATATAAATCATCTTTTAAAGGTACCGGTATAGAATTTGTTGATGTCCGTGAATATTTTCCGGGTGATGATGTCCGTTCCATTGACTGGAAGGTTACCGCAAGGATGGGTAGACCATATGTAAAAAAATTTGTTGAGGAAAGGGAACTTACGGTGATACTGTGCGTTGATGCGTCAGGTTCAAGCCATTTTGGCACGAAGAATCAATTAAAGATTGAACAGGCAGCATTGGTTGCAGCCACGCTTGCATTCTCTGCAGTCCGGAACAACGATAAAGTCGGGCTACTTTTCTTTACTGACCGCGTGGAGAAATATATTCCACCTAAAAAAGGACGATTCCATGTGCTGCGTCTAATCAGGGATATTCTTTATTTCAGGCCAGAGCATAAAGGGACTGACCCGGTTCAGGCGATTGAATTTTTGATGCATATTCTGAGGCATCGGGCGATCATTTTTTTTATAAGTGATTTTCTCGGTTCGGGATTTGAACCAGAGAGGATTCGCACGCCATTTGGAGTTGCAGCGAAAAAGCATGACTTCGTTGTGATAAGGATTACAGATCCAAAAGAAGAAGAGATTCCGAATCTTGGAATCGTTGAACTTGAAGATCTGGAAACCGGTGAGATTATTACTGTCAATACCGGCGATAAAAAATTGATTGAGCAGTATCAGAGATACAGGAATGGAGTAATGATTGAACAGGGAAGGCTGCTTAAATCCCTGGATATTGATTTTATAGATTTAATGACAGCAGAAGATTTTACACCCAGACTCCATAAATTCTTTGAAGAAAGGGCAAGGAGATACAGGTAAAGATATGATAATGTTATGGTTATTGTTTTTGCAAATAGAGATTAAAGCAAATCTCTCAAAGGAGTTTATCAACAAGAAGCTCACCGTGGGCGACCCATTTGAAATAGTTGCAGAAATTTCAATACCTGCAGACAAAAATATTTCAGACCCATTTATTGATTCCCTCGAGCCGTTTGCGATAATTGAACAGCGCCACAAAATAATCCAGGAGAAAGGGTTTGCACGACATCATTACCATTTTAGGGCAGCAGCATTTAGTACCGGTGATTTGAAATTTCCTTCAATTAAATTCATTCTAAAAGATGGAACAGGTATGGATACCATACAGACCAATCCTGTGGATATAAAGATATTAAGCATTCTTCCAGAAGGAATGAAAGATATCAATGACATAAAAGAGATGTTGGAATTTCCTGATCCCCTGCCGGTAATCATACTCGTTGTCATTGTCGTTGCTGGAGCGCTCATATTTTTTGGATTGAGATTTTACAGGAAAATGAAGCAGAAAAAATTGATTGAGGAAAAAAAGATTCCATCGTGGGAAAGGGCATTGAACGCACTCGATATGTTGTTAAAAGAAGATCTTCTGAATAAAGGACTGATAAAAAGGTTTTATTACACCCTCACCGAGATAATAAAACGCTATCTCGAAGAGAGATTTAATTTTCCAGCGATTGAGCAAACGACGACCGAGATTATTCAAAGTATGAAATTATTCAAAGTTCCGATGCGTGATGAATTCCAGAATGTTTTCCAGTTTGCTGATATGGTCAAATATGCAAAATTTGTTCCTACTCCAGAGGCTACAGAGGAGATTATAAAAAAGAGCCGGGAGTTGATTTTAAAAACAATACCTGAAGAATCGGAGCAGAGGAAATGAGATTCGCTAATCCCCTATATTTTCTGCTATTTATTCCCGTCGCTGGGTTGATATACTGGGAGCTGAGGAAAAGAACCGGCACGCTTAAATTCTCTGATGCTCAATTCTTCAAAAATTTTAAAAGTGGAATTATTTATAGATACATCACGATCGCCATGAATACTTCAATTCTTTTCTTCATCGTTTTAGCCCTTGCCCGTCCCCAGAAAGGCAGATTATATGAAGAGACTGAAACCCAGGGTGTGGACATTATGCTCTGTCTCGATATTTCAGGATCGATGCAGGCTGAAGACTTTAGCCCCAAAAATCGCCTTCATGTGGCAAAAGAAAGGGCAAAAGAATTCATTTCTAAAAGGACTGGAGACCGTATCGGGCTTGTCATCTTTGCAGTTACTGCACTAACCCAGTGTCCGCTCACTACCGATCATAAAATTTTACTTGACCTGCTTGATCGGATTGATTTCGGTATCATTCAGGATGGAACTGCAATAGGTATGGGTCTGGCAACAGCAGTTGCCAGATTAAAGGATTCAAGCGCCAAAGAGAAGATTGTAATACTTCTAACCGATGGGTTGAATAATGCAGGCGAGATAGACCCTATTACTGCTGCAAAGCTTGCCCAGGCACATAATATTAAAGTTTATTGTATATGTGTGGGCTCAAAAGGACCGGTTCCGATTCCTTTTAATCATCCAATATACGGAAAGATATATGTCCGGGAAGAAATAGATTTTGACATGAAAACCCTTGAAGAAATTTCTAACTTAACTGGTGGCAAGGCATTTCTGGCAACGGATGGAGGGGCATTGAAAACGATCTATGAGGAGATTGACAGGCTCGAACCAACGACTTTCAAGGTTTCAAAATATACAGTCTATTCAGAAAGGGCACAGGATTTTATGTTGCCTGCAGTCATTATGAGTTTTGTATCATTTTTCCTTAGTGCAACTTTTTTGAGGAGGATTCCGTGATCAAATGGGCAAACCCCGGATATCTCTATCTTCTTCTGGTAGTACCTGTGATGTTTACTGGATTTATTCTTCTTTATTTGCACAAAAAAAGAATCTTGAAGAAATTTGCCGACCACCAGCTCATTCCAATTCTGATTGAAAGATTCAATCAAAGAATCTTCTGGATAAAATCTATACTCTTCCTGCTCGGTGTAGCATTTCTTGTCATCAGTCTTGCCCGTCCCAAATGGGGTGAAAAACTACAGATATATAAAGGAAAAGGAATTGATATAGTGATCGCACTCGATGCCTCAAAAAGCATGTATGCGCAGGATATTAAACCATCGAGACTGGAAAAGGCAAAACAGGACATCAGTTATCTGCTTGACAATCTCGGTACCCATCAAGTGGGCATAACCGCCTTTGCCGGTGATTGTTATGTCATGTGCCCATTGACAACTGATATAGATGCGGCTAAATTATTCCTTGATATAATTGAACCGAGTATGATGCCAAGACCGGGCACTAATATCGCAAGGGCAATAGAAGTTTCTTCATCACTTTTTAATCCCAAGGAGGAGACACACAAGGCGCTCATTCTATTTACTGATGGAGAAAACCTTGAAGGTGATCCAATGCCTGCCCTTGAAAGGGCTATTGAACAGGGAGTAAGGGTGTTTACAGTTGGAATTGGCACTCCAGAAGGTTCACCAATTCCTGAATCTTCAGCAGGTGGGGTGGTATATAAAAAAGATAAAGATGGGAATATCGTGATAACGAGAATGGCGGATAGATTGCTACTTTTGATTGCAAAGCTGTCAAATGGCAGATTCTTCAGGACTGAAGGTCCTTATATTGAAAAATTAATCGATGAACTTGAGGCAATAAAAAAGAAGGAATTCGGGGGGGGTGAATACGTTCAATTTGAAGAAAGGTATCAATACTTTTTAGTGATTTCATTCGGGTTGTTCTTTTTGAGTATCTTTTTGAGCGAGAGAAAAGGAAAATGGGTATGATAATAAAGATAAGTTGCCAGATACCGAATACAGAGATAAATTCTATTTTTAATAACAAAAAACTAATTACCAGACTCTATTTCGATATTAACCCGATCACTGGATTTTTATTGATGTTGTTGATTTCTATCTCTATGCTTTATGCTGATGCCGGTGCGTTTATGCGTAAAGGAAATAATTTGATGCGCAAAGGAAAGTATGAGGATGCATTAAAGTCGTATGAACAGGCCCAGGTTCTTGAGCCGGATAATATCAAGATTCACTATAATATGGGACGGGCATTATACAAAATGGAAAGATATCCAGAAGCGACAAGAGAATTTGAACTCGGCCTGCTGACGAAAGATAAAAAATTTCAGGCAAATTCATTTTACAATATCGGTAATTGTAAATTCAAACAGGGCGATATCGATGGAGCAATAAATGCCTATAAAACTGCACTACTATTGAATGGCAAAGATAGACAGGCAAAAGAAAATCTTGAATTTTGTTTGAAATTAAAAGAACAATTGAAAAATCAACCACGCAGTGATTCTACACCTCAACAAAATCAGCAGCAACAACTCCAGCCACAAAACCAAACCCAGATGCAGGTACCCGGAATGTCAAAATCGGATGCTAATCGGGTTCTTGAATTATTGAAAAATAAAGAAAAAGAAGAAAGGAAAAAGGAAAGGCCGAAGCCTCAATTAGAGAAAGTAGAAAAGGACTGGTGAGATGGATGGATACTGTAAATCTAAAATAGCAGTTTATTCATTACTGGTGCTCGCTATTGGCTGTTTGAGTGTATATGCTGGGGAGCTCAATTTTACTGCCTCAGTTGACCGGACAACGGTTGGACTCGGTGAGACATTCACACTCAATGTTTCTGTGAGCGGTGAAAATATCAGCGGTGTCCCTTCACCGAAATTGCCTGACCTGCCTGATTTCAATATCCTAGGACGTTCTTCATCCCAGTCCACAAGTATCAGCTTTATTAATGGCCGGATGACCCAGCAGACAACGATTACATTTATTTATACGCTCAGTCCTAAGAAATTGGGGAAATTCATGATCGGACCGTGCAGGATTGATTATCAGGGGAAAGCTTATGAGACTCAACCAATCCAGATTGAAGTCGTAAAGGGTACTACCCAACCCTCTCCTCCTTCAGTTACACCTCCCCGTGCCACCGGGTCAGTCCAGGAAGGTGTAATGCTTATTGCTGTACCTGGTAAACGTGAGGTATATCAGGGTGAACAGATAAATATTGAATTTTATTTGTACACTCAGTATGAACTAGATGATATTGGCATTTCAAAATTACCTTCATTTAATGGTTTCCTTTCTGAACCAGTCTATGATGCAGACCAATTAAGATATCAGAAGAAGGTACACGAAGGCAAAACTTATTACGCTGCACTCATTAAAACTATTGCGCTGTTTCCAATAACTACCGGAAGTCTTACAATTGAACCAATGGAGATTGTGGCTACTGTGATAAAACCACCAAAGGATTTCTTCGATTTTTTTGGCACTGCCCAGAGGATAACGATTGCTTCTAAACCCATCACCATAAATGTCCTTCCCCTTCCTGAGGAAAATAAACCGGAAAACTTCACCGGTGGGGTTGGCAGATTTACCATGAGTGCAAAAATTGACCGGGATACATCAGCCCAGGGTGAACCTGTAAACCTTATTGTTAAAATAAGCGGTACTGGAAACATTAAATTGATAGAGAAACCCTTACTACCTGCCATTCCTAATCTCAAGATACTTGAACCTGAAGTAAAATTGAATCTTGACAAATCAGGTGGTATTATAAAAGGAACGAAGGAATTTCGTTTTCCGCTAATTCCTCAGACGAATGGTGAACATGTCATTCCGTCATTCACAATCTCATATTTCAATCCTCAGACAAGGATTTACGAAATTTTAAAGGCTGAAAAACTCAAATTCATTGCCACCGGTGTCATTGCCGGGCAGGTCGTCACCGATGCTGGGGGAATAAAAATCTTGGGTAGCGATATTCGGTATATCAAACCAGATAAACTCACTATAAAAAAATCGGATTCAATGGCTTTTGAAAAACTTTCTGTTCTTTTATATCCCTTCTCAATTTTGCTCTTCATTCTCGCTTTTTTGTATAATCGGCATCAAATGCGTTTGTCCCAAGATCGTGCTTATGCAAGGAGGTTTATGTCCGGTCGGTTGTTTAAAAAACGATTTCAGGAAGTGGCGGGATATCTGAAAAAGAATGATCAGAAGAATTTCTACAGTGCCCTTTCACGGGCAATAATTAATTACATCGGTGACCGTTATAACCTTGATACAGGTGCCTTAACCATTGAGCAATTAAAACATGAGTTGTTGAATAAAGGCTTAAAATCGGAACTCCTCGATGAGTTGTTTGAAATTGTAAAAAAATGTGAGATGATTGTCTATGCACCAGTCTCACAAGCAGACTTGCCGATGAATGAACTATTTGATAGAACCAGAAAACTTATGGAGAGTTTATGATATTATTCATCCTTCTCAATTTTGCAGAAGTTGTTGAATTATATAATATGGGTAACAAATTTTATGCTGAGGGAAACTTCCAGAGCGCAATTGAATGTTATGAGAAAGCACTCACTTACTGCCGGGATAAAGATCTTTATTATAACCTCGGTAATGCCTATTTCAAGGCGGGCAAACTTGGTAAGGCAATTATTCAGTATCGCCGGGCATATCTTTTATGTCCCAGGGATGAGGACGTGTTTTACAACCTCAATTTTGTAAGGAGCTTCAGACCGGATAAGTTGACCACCATCCCCAATCCATTCGTTCAGTTCTTAGACCGTTTCTTTCATTATTTTTCAATCACTGAGAGTGCATTATTTTCAGCTATCGCCTTCTTTTTTATTTCAATATTTCTATCTTTGTTTTTAATTTTTCGACGAAAAGTATTGCTCGGACTTATGATACTGAGCTCATTGTGTTTTTTCTATTTTATAATCACTCACACCCTATGGCAATCAGAAAAGAATTCAAATTCCGCAGTCGTGATTACAGATGAATTGAAGGCATTTAGCGGTCCTGGTGAAGAGTATAAAGAAATTCTTGTCATCCATGACGGGACTGAGGCAAGGATACGTGAAGAAAGGAATGGCTACTATCTCATCCAGCTACCAGGGGGAATCGGTGGCTGGGTAAGAACCGATGGCATGGAAAGGATTTTTGAGTGAAGAAAGTCATTGTTCACAGGCGTCATTTGAATCATCCCTGGATATTCTCAAATGAGATAATTAAAACTGAAAATCCATCACCCGGCGAGGTTGTAAAAGTAGAAGAAAGAAAAAAGATAATTGGCACCGGATTTTATAATCCCCATTCTTTAATTACGGTCAGGCTCTTCTCCGATAAAGAAACAGAATTTTCTAAAGATCTTTTGAAAGAAAGGATAAATGCAGCCCTCAATATTCGCGCCGGTCTCGGGAATAGTTTTCGGCTCGTTTACAGCGAGAGCGATGGATTACCGGGATTGATAGTCGATAAATATGAGGATTACTTTGTCGTTGAAATTAATTGTTTAGGAATGGATAAAAGAAAAGAAATGGTATTCGAAGCGTTGAAAGAATTATTCAAACCAGAAGGAATATATGAAAAGTCTGATGAAAACCTCAGGAAGCTTGAGGGGCTAGCTCCTGAAGATAAATTGATTTATGGAAAGATTCCTGAATTTGTGGAAATACAGCAGGATGGATTAAAATTCCTTGTGGATATAGTCAATGGCCAAAAAACCGGTTTCTTTTTCGATCAGCGTGAAAATCGTCAGAGACTAGTCGAATTTGCTTTTGGTGAAATTCTTGATTGTTTCTGCTATACAGGTGGTTTTTCACTCTATAGTGCAAGAAAAGGCAAAGTGCTCGGCATAGATTCGTCAGAAAGGGCGATAGCCCTTGCCAGAAAGAATGCAGAATTGAATAATCTTACATGCGATTTTACCTGTGATGATGTGTTTAAGGCTCTAAGGAATTTACATAACGAAAAAAGAAGATTTGATACCATCATCCTTGACCCACCTTCGTTTACCAAATCGAAAAAGAAAAAGTTTGATGCACTGCGCGGTTACAAAGAAATAAATTTGATGGCGATGAAATTATTGAATGAAGGTGGTGTATTATTCACCTCTTCATGTTCTTATCACATTTCCAATGAAGAATTTTTATTTATGTTGCGCGATGCGGCAAAGGATGCAAAAAGAAATTTTATTATATTAAATCAGGGTAAACAGGCAAAAGACCATCCTGTGTTATTGAATTTTCCCGAGAGCAATTATTTGAAGGCGTATTTTTTAAAATTGATTTAATATCCTGTTTCTTCACTGACTGTTGACATTCAAATAATTTTATGTAAAATTTCACGATGCCCAGGAAAGTAGATTTTCTGGTAGTGGGCTCCGGGGTTGCGGGTTTGACCTTTGCTACAAAGAGCGCTAAATACGGCAGTGTTCTTATCCTAACAAAAAAACACAAAGCCGAATCGAATACAAACTATGCACAGGGAGGTATTGCTGGTGTCTTTGGAAAAGATGATTCCTTTGAGAGCCATATTGAAGATACCATCAGGGCTGGTGATGGACTTTCTCATAAAGATGCAGTAGAAATTATGGTGAAAGAAGGTCCAGCTTTGATAAAGGAACTCTACGAGATGGGTTGCAGATTCTCTATTGACAAAGATGGTAATTTTGAACTGGGACAGGAAGGTGGACATTCACACCGGAGAATAGTCCATGCCCGTGATTATACGGGGCAGGAAATAGAAAGGGTATTGATCGAGGAAGCAAAAAAATACAACATCACTATAAACGAGAATGAAGTTGTGCTTGATTTGATAGTCCAGGACAACGAGTGCCTCGGTATTTATTATTTTGACATCAATACCCAGCGTGTTGAGACAATCTTTGCCAGTGCTACAGTCCTTGCAACCGGAGGAATCGGACAGGTCTATGAG
>JAOAFX010000017.1:0-8566 GCA_026416055.1 Caldifarciminota bacterium | reverse complement strand
ATCCCGCAATTGCAACTGGAGACGGTATCGCCATGGCATTTCGCGCTGGTGCTGAGATTGCAAATATGGAATTCGTCCAGTTCCATCCTACTGCAGTTTATAACATAAAGATCGATGGACGGTCTTTCTTGATCTCTGAAGCAGTCAGGGGTGAAGGGGGAATTTTAAAGACAAGGGCTGGCAAGCCATTTATGAAAAAATATCATCCGCTGGAAAATCTTGCCCCAAGGGATGTAGTAGCAAGGGCATGTGTGACTGAAATGCTGGAAAACAATGATCCTTATGTTCTACTCGATCTCACCCATCTTAAATCAGACTTTCTGAAAAATCGATTTCCGACGATCTATGAAACCTGTCTGCGCTGGGGTATAGACATCACCCGGGAGCCTATACCGGTTGTCCCTGCTGCCCATTATTTATGCGGCGGAATAAGGGTCAATACCTGGGGAGAAACATCTATAGAAAGACTGTTTGCCCTTGGTGAGTGTGCCTGCACCGGCGTTCACGGTGCAAATCGTCTCGCCTCGAACTCTCTACTTGAGGCGCTCGTTTTTGCTGCAAGGGCGGCAAAAAGGATTTCCCACATTAAAACACTCAGATTGAGAAAGATGCCTAGATTGAGACCAACGGTAAAAACAGGTCCTGATTTCAAAATTCAAATTAAGCAGCTGATGACACAATATGCCAATGTCATAAGGACAGAAGCTGGTTTAAGAAAGGCAAGCGAAATTCTAAATGAATACAGTAAACAATTTGAACCAGGTATTCACCTGAAAAATACCGAGTCGCGGAACATGGTAAATATTGCCTGGCTCATCATTGAGTCCTGCCTTATCCGAAAAGAATCCCGTGGACTACACTATATCCTCGACTACCCAGAAAAAGATGATGAAGAATTTTTGAGAGATACAATAATCCGTTTTTCACCATCATGAAATAGTTTTAAATATAATTCTAATTTTGAACCAGAGGAAAGGAGTATGCAATCAGGAGAAATTGAAGTTTTGATGGAAATAGGGCAGTCATACCTTATGAATAAAGAGTATGACAAAGCCATTGCAAAATTCAGTGAGGCCCTAAAAATAAATCCCCATGACCCGGAACTATATTATTATCTGGGTCTGGCTTATGAGCAATCCGGAAGACTTGAGCAGGCAGAAAAGATGTATGAGAAAGCAGTTGCACTGGATCGTAGTTTCAGTAATGCTGAAATCAGGCTATTAGAGGTTAGAAATAGAATCGGGCAGGAGAAAACTATGTGAGCAAAAGTTTTAGTACCGGCCGCCCGGTTTTACTAAGATCGTTAAGAGTATTGCGGATATAAGTGATAAAGAGGCACCCGCCAGAAGGGCAATATTAAATCCAAATTTCTGCCATAGATACCCCATCAATAGATTTGCGGGCAAGAAGGTGATGCCAATGACAGTATGGTAAATCCCGAAGATGGTTCCGCGATGTTCAGAACCGCTCAGGTCTGCAACCAGCGCTCTTAAATTTCCTTCGGTAAAGCCGTAATACAAACCATATATTATAAAAATTGGCCATAAAAGTGCAACTCTGTTGTTAAACGCCAGCACAGAATAGGTTATTGAATAGATGAGAAAACCAAATACGAGCGTTTTTTTTCTTCCGATGCGGTCAGAAATGACACCAGCGGGATAAGACCACAAAAAATAAGAAACATTGAAAACAAGCCAGAGTATAGGAATTAAATTTACGGAAAGACCGACTTCCTTTGCCCTGAGAATCAGGAATGCATCTGATGAGTTCCCGAGGGTGAAGATGATTATGATAATAAAAAAGATTTTTAACCGTGGATTTATCTCTTTTAACGAGAATCTTAACGACTTTACTCTTTCCGGCAGAATATCTCTAACGCTAAAAATGATGATTAAGACAGCGATGAAACCAGGGATGAAAGCGAGGGCGAATAATAAACGGTAATTTTGATGTGAAATTCCAAGTATTAAAAAAGCAAAAAGCGGTCCCAGAATTGCACCTAAAGTATCCATTGCCCTGTGGAAACCATAAGTCCTTCCGTAAAATTCTGCGCTCGTTGATTCCGCAATTAAGGCATCACGGGGAGCAGTCCTTATTCCTTTTCCAAAGCGGTCAGCAAATCTGACCAATAAAACATGCCATCCCTGGGTGGCGAGGGCAAGGAGTGGTTTTACAAGTGCTGAGAATGAATAGCCAGCAAGGATAAATAGTTTTCTTTTTTTCAAACGATCTGAAATATATCCGGAAAAGGTTTTAAGAATACTTGCGGTAGACTCCGCAATCGCTTCAATGAGTCCAATGAATACCGGTTGAGCTTTTAGAACATCTTTCAGAAAAATAGGGATTATGGCATAAGACATTTCGGTTGAAAGGTCGGTGAATAGGCTCACCAGCCCCAAGGCAAAAACATTACGGGTGAGGAAAGAACTAAATCCGTTTTTTTTGGGCATGGAAAATTATTTTCTTAACTCTAATTCAACTGTATCCACCCCTCCGGTAAGAGTCAGATACCAGTATTGTCTGGGCCAGCCCGGATTATTGGTACTGTCAAGTAAGACTGCAACGATCTGACTCCCCTGAAAATTTGAGGTACCGTAACAGACGCTATCCATTTCAAAAAAACCTGGCAAAGAATCGGGTGAATAGCCGGTTTTGGTGGGTCTAAAACGATAATAACCGGTGTTTTCCGGATTTATATCTCTTATAAGTATATTTAACCCATTTATGCCACCAAGGGTATCGTATTTGAGCCAGCCATATAGATGGGTGAAAAATAATTCTTCTTTCTTCGTGCAATTAAAAACGACAAGCGCAAGGATAATAAAAGAGATAATAATTTTCAATCCGTCCTCCTGTTTGTCCAAGTTTATTTAAAAGCAATGAAAAGTCAAGATAGAAAATGCATCTGGGTTAATTGACACAAACCACCTAAAACTATGCAGATGCAAACCTGAAGGTTTGCCCAACATTTTTACAATTTCCGATGTAGAATGTAGGGCAAGGCTTCAGCCCTGCAATCAAAAGAATTTTTAAGGTATTAATACTTAGTGTCATTGCGAGCCCCGAGCAAAGCGAGGGGCGTGGCAATCTCATGCGTTCCATCAACAGATGGGATTGCTTCGTTGCTTCGCTCCTCGCAATGACAACTCAACAATTTATAGCAGAGATGCAACCAATGTAGGGCAAGGCTTCAGCCTTGCGTCTTTTAGCTATATTTCTATTTCAATAATACTGCCTTTTCTATTTTTGTGTAATCACCCACGTCAAACTGCACAAAATAAACACCCGAAGGCAACCTGCGACCAGAGTCATCAGTTCCGTCCCAGATGATGCTTGATGCACGATTCATGATACATGATGCAAGATTGAATGTTTTAATCATTCTCCCTGTAGGGTCATATATCTTCAAAGATATTTGATAATTGGGATTTGTTTGGTCATTGTCCTGAACTTGATTCAGGATTGGGATTTGGAATTTAATCACGCAGTGATAATGGAATGGATTGGGATGGACATTAAGGAGTATCTGATTATTAATCACCAAATCTTCATTGATTTCTTGTCCATCGGGCCAGGCAATAACCTTGCAATATATATCCCACCAGTGGGCAAGGATTCGAGTATCGCACCATACAATATAAATGCGATTATTTGCTGAAAAGCAATTAACAAGATCCTGCTCTCCATTTGTTGTATCATTATCAACTCGGAAATTGTTGCCAATTCTATTACCTGAGGAATCAAAGAATTGCCCGTAAAGGTTATGATTGTCCCCACGCAGTTCACTCCAGATAACAAAAAATTTTCCGGAACTGTTTGAAACTACTGAATAAGTTTGCCCTTTTAATGTAATTGTATCATCAGTAATGGTAAAGTTAGAACCAATTTTTTGAAGGTTATTATCAAGAAATTGCCCGACAATTTTTGTTCTACCCGCGTGGGACCAGATAAATAAGTAACGGTCTATTCCCTTTATACCCCTGACAAAATCATAAGATGCGCGTGATTCATTGAGAATTATCGGTTCTGAGATTTTGTTCCCCTGGTAATCAAACTCCTGTATGGCAACGGTGATTGAATCCGCTGCCCAACAACACAGAGGCACAATAATCTTTCCATTACCTTCATCTACAACCATCCCACCTTTGTTGTATCCTGCAGAATCAACATAAGGGTTGAATTGATTCCCGACCGGCGTTCCCATTATGTCCAGGATTCGTCCGTAGACCTTATCAATAGTATTAATATTCTCGTTCCAGATTACAACAAAATGATTATTGGATAGAGTTGTTATCTTTGGAAATGATAATTGATTTGTCCCTGCAGAAAGGCTTATTTGATAATTTTCACCTATGGAGTTGCCATTATAATCAAATCTCTGGGCATAAATCTGACGGTTTGAATCGGGCAGGGTTCGTGCCCAGGCAACGAGATAGATATTTGAATTGATGCCAATCGCAGGATAATCAGCATTGGCATAGGTATTTATCTTGAATTCGTCTCCGAAGGGATTGCCACCAAAATTATATCTTCTGCCATAGCAGTTAGGAATATAGTAATCTGAATACCAACGATGGTCAGCCCATACTACGAAAAAATTACCGCTGCTTTCAGCAACAACATCAGGATATACTTGTGGGTCGCCGCCCCTGTCGTCGGTGATGATGTAATTACTGCTAACAAGATTTCCTTCAAATGAGACTTTCTGGCACATAATATCGCAAGCGGTTCCCGCCAGCATCCTTGACCAGGTTATAATAAAATATTGTGAAGTAAAATCTATCTTTGGATTATTGTTTCGTCTGCCAAATGGTGTGCTGATGCGCATATTACCACCTATGAGTTCACCATTATTCTTAATTCGCTGAAGATAGACAGCATTTATACCATTCTGGAATACCACATACCAGATAGAGTCTCTAATCGCTACTGACTGATAACGGGCAGTATCAATATCTTGACCATCAAGTTTGATAATGCCAGTTACAGGTATCAATGTGGAATCAAAAATCTGACAATTGATATCCCCCTGGCCATTTACACTTGCCATCCAGGAAACAAAGAGATTGCTTTGGTTATCAAATTTCAATTTTGGATAACTTTCACTTGTGCTTGACGGGTCATTTATGAGCCGGAAATTTCCACCAATCCTGTTGCCCAGGGAATCAAATATCTGTGCCCAGATTTCATTGTTGTATTGCCAGGAGACGATGAAATCACCGTTGTTTTTTATTGCTACATCAGGAAAGGTGTTACCGGTTAGTATTGAGTCAGAAATCAGGAAATTCGTGCCGATAGGATTACCATTGACATCCAGAATCTGTCCATAAATACGTAATTCACTGTTATTCAACCAGGTGATTATGGATTTTCCTTTAGCGGTCATCTTAATTGATGGGTAAGTGCATCTTGAATCGATATTCACAATAAAAGATGGTCCATAAGGATTGCCATATTTATTAAATCTTCGTGCCAGTACATTCCAACGCTGGATATAGACGATTATAAAATTACCTGATGAATCACTATCAACTGCGGGCTGGCTCATGCAACCAGTAGTAGTATCATCACTCAAAAGAAGATTTTTGTTCAACGTATCACCATAGGCATTTATTATTGTCCCAAAAACTCTCATCCCGGATGCTGGCGGACGTAAATCATACCAGATTATCGCTCCACCTGAATCATAGCAGGCAATGGATGGAAAAACCTGCCCTGCACTACCTGGATAATCTTCACTATTCACCTGGAAATCAGGGATTAGGGTTTGACTTAGTACAAATAAAACAATTATCATATTACTCCTTATATATGAAATTATACATATAAGGGTTGGATTAGTCAAGGGAATTCTGCAGAATAATTTGTTATCTATTCCAATATTGTAGTGGTCGGGTTTACCCGATAAAAATTATTGTAGAGTAAACTTTGCCACTACAATTCTAATTACTACTCCGATGCTCCGATAACACGAAGTGCCGGCTCTTTCTACTTGTGGGAGCGGTTCCTAACCGCGATTATCAGGGCGCAACAGCAAGCTGGTGCACTCCAGATTTTGCAAACCTGAAGGTTTACCCTACATTTTTATAGTTTTATTCACACATTCAAAATTAAATGTAGGGCAAGGCTTTAGCCTTGCGTTTTATTAATGCTGCATTTTTATAATTCCTGAATGCAGGACAAAGATTTAGATTTGCAAATTTCGGGACCTGTATGAGCGACTTCCAGTCGCGATAAAAATTATTGCAAATTTGTGGGGCAATACAGGGCAAGATATTAAGCAAATCTGAAGGTTTGCCTTACCTGCAGAGTAAATTCTATCACTATATTTTTACAGGGCGAGACACCCCCTGACTTTTTTCCAGCCCGCAGGTCGTCTCGACCTGCGGATTTGCAGGTGAGATGCCCAAATGCTGGAAAAAACGTAATGGCTGAGCTTGTTCGGCTATCTTGGGACATTTTTTGAGAAATTTGGCAAAGAACATCACTAACATATTCAAAAAATATTACATTTTAAATAACCGATAGATGGGGAATTACGGCACCACGACTACTTTATTTACTCCTTGTTGACCTTTATTCATCGGGTGGATGAAATAAATTCCAGGTTCAGTAATCTCCATCTTGATATCATGATTGGAGGAGTTCTTTTTTAATATACTACCGCTGATATCAACAACTGTGGCACCTGCTGGTATTGTTATAAATTTTTTCACTATGGTAGCAGAACGGGGGTTTATTTCTTCTTTTACAGATTCTTCTATTTTCAAAAGATTCTTCGTGCTGGCAAGCCAGAGTTCGGTCGTATATTCATGATGGTAGCAGATAAAGACATCATTCCTGTCAAGGGCAATATCAATCCAGGAACTGTAGCCGCCAATTGTATCCACAATCTGTGTTGTCCATGAATTGCCACTGCCCCGGGCATATTTGACCAGTTCTTCATTATGACAGTGATAGGCAATGTGGAGAACTTGATTATTGTCAATGGCAAGGTGGTTATCCCAGCCTCTTTTGAAAAGCTGAAGGCCGTGGTCAACGAGATATACCTGCCAGGTTCCAGTATTTTTGTTGGTAAACTTTAAATCAAAATTAGTTCCATCTGCCCAGTAAAAACTGATCTGGGGACGATTTTGATTATCAAGAACGAGTGAATTATAGCCGCCAGCGTTTGTTAAAACTGGTTTTTCAATCTGCCAGTTCTGACCATCATAAAAAATATATCTCAAATCACCACCTCCCCAGGATGTGCAATCAGTGATATGGATACGTCCCTGGGTATCAATCTCTATGTTTGAATGGAAACCGCCATATTCATTGGTCAATTCAGTAATCTGCCATTGTGTTCCCACCTTTCGGGCATACCTTAGATAACCACTGAATAGACCGAGATAACGATAATATACAATATGGGGATTGCCGTTCGCATCAATCTCAATATCGCAGTAATCGCCGGTGCGATATGTTGTGTCAACAGTTTCAATAACCCATGATCCTGCAAATCTTGCATAACTGAGACGCTGATTATTGTTGAAATAGGCGATATGAATCCGATTCATATTATCAATGGTAACCGAAGGACCATCATTGTGGTAACTCGCCACTGGCGCAACTGTTTCTTTCTGCCAGACGGTGCCATTCCACCAGGCATGAATCAACTGGTTATTCACCGAGTAATAAACGATATGGGGATTATGGTTCAAGTCAATTGCAATACCTGTGCCTTTTGTGGCACTCGTGTCAACACAGTAATAATACCAGCCAAAAATTAATAGTACTAACATAAGCACCTCCTTTATATCGGTCCATCTTAAAAATTATAATTTATTTATGAGTCAAGTCAATAGTTGGGCTGACTCCTCTTGCTTTTTAGTTTAATAGTTTTTTTGTTTTCCTGTAGGAGCGACTTCCCAGTCGCGATAATATTATTCTCAATTTATCAGAGCAGCCGGGCAACACCGATAACACTACATTTTTGCAACAGCAAGCTGTTGCACTCCAGATTTTGCAAACCTGAAGGTGAGCCCTACATTTTTTTATTTTTTGTAGGGCAGGGCTTTAGCCCTGCATTTTTTATTGCAAACCTGAAGGTTTGCCATAAGATTTATAGAAAAGACCATACGCATTAGCAAGCCAATGCACTACCGAACCGAGAACAACGCATCAGCAAGCTGATGCACTCCGAACCGAGAACGACCGAACCGAGAACTACGCATTAGCAAGCTAATGCACTTCAGAAAAACAACGTCAATTCCAAATGTAGTGGCAGACCTTGGTCTGCAGTTAAAATTCATAAGATTAATTAAATAAACTAACTTTATTTTTTTGCGCAGTAAATTATGCCACTACAATTTTTTCTTTTATTCAAAGAATATCAGCCCGATAAAATTCTGGGGAAATATTCGTCAAGCACTCTTGACCACTACAATAACGAATAAACTGTGGTGGCAGGGATTGTCCCAATATGTCGGGACTCCGTTTGAGGATCTCTGCAAAAATTTATTCCATTATAATAATCTTACGCATTATACAGTTGCTGTCAAGATTCAGTCGGATGAAATAGACA
>JAOAFX010000016.1 GCA_026416055.1 Caldifarciminota bacterium | reverse complement strand
ATAATAACCATCTTATAGCAGGTGTCTATTCCCTCGAGGTCAAACCTGTAATCCGGTTCGGCAATCCCCAATCTGACTGCCTCCTGAATTGCCTCGAGTTTCGTCTTCGCTTCAAACATGATTTTGTCCAGCACAAAATTGCTTGTGCCATTGAGAATCCCACGCACCTTGTAAACACCCGCATTAACCAGTTCACTTATCATACCGGCAGCAGGTAAGGCACCGCCAGTCGTTGCACTCAAACCGATATAAACCCCATTTGATTTCGCCTGTGCAAAAAGTTCTTCTCCCTTAAAAACAATCGGCGCTTTATTTACACAGATGATGTGAACTTTGTTTTTCACTGCTTCAAGTAAATAAGGATAACTCAAACCTGCATCAATTCTTGAACCAGGCAGACCATCAACCAAAATATCTATCTTTTGCTCTCTCAACAAAGGAAGAAAATTCTGTATCGATCCTTTTGAATTTTTATCCAGTGGGTTGCCTTTATCTTTTTCTTCTACGACCTTTTTGATATCGATATTATCACCTGACAAAAAACTTCTGGAATCAGTGATTGCAATAAACTTCAATTTAAAACCAAATTCATTCAATACTTTCTCCTGATTCTCAAGATAATGGGTAATGAATGCCCTCAAAACCCTTCCAAGGCCAAGCAAACCAACACGATATTCTATTTTATTTCTATTGGGGACCATCTATCTGATTATATCTAAAAAAAGATATGAGTCAATAATTATATGACTTTTTCAGTAGCCTAAGTCCGGTTTTATATTAAAACCTCCATTGACTTTTTATTGATTTTGAATATAATAAGAAGAGTTAAAATCATCATCAAGATTGCGGGAGTAGCTCAGTGGTGGAGCATCACCTTGCCAAGGTGAGGGTCGCGGGTTCAAATCCCGTCTCCCGCTTTTAAGTTCTTCAGTGCTTGACTTTCCTTATGGTGGGTAACCTACCTTTTCAAGAAAATTATCGCGGTAGGATAGATTGGGTACAAGAAAGAAAAATAACGAGTTATAGAATCCAAGCTGGGGAGCAACAAGGAGCAAGCGTCTAATAATCGTCTCCCACGAATAGAATCCATCCCGCAAGAACTCCAGCCAATTATATAACTCGTTCTGCCCCATTCCATCAATCCTCACCACTGGCATCCATCTATCATAAAGGGATATATCCTTATTCAATTTTTTACTTTTTTCTAACTTCCTGTAGGTCTCGGTGAATGGCATTGGTGTTCGAACCGCAATTTCTACAAAATCAACCTTTATGTTGATCAAGAACCTCAGAAAATCGCGATAGAATCCCGAGTTTTCGCCATCAAAACCGAGCATTAATTTTGCACCCACTGTCATTCTATGAGCATGTATCATATTTACCTCGTATTCCTTCTCTTTAACAAATTCCTTTTGATATATATTTTGAGCCAGACAATTTCCAAGCCAGTCTTCTTTAAGATATATGATTCTTACACCATGTTCTTTCAAAAATTGGAGTATACGCTGATGCCGGAAGATTGTACCTTTGGTTTGGAATATCCACATCTTTTTCAATCGCCAGCAAAGGTTAAGAATTTCACATGCATATTCAAGGTTATGTAAAAAATCATCATCCATTAAGTATATCATCTTCCTTGGTATTAACGACACTTCATGATAGACTTCACGGGGATCCCAGAACTGATGTTTTTTCTGGAGTATTCCCTCATAACAATAATCTTTAAAATCGATGGAGCAGAAGCAACCATAAGATGTACGTAATTGTGAGATTATGGGAGTTAATCCGTATTTCTTTTCATACTCTCTGTAAACCCTGAAACTGACGGGTGCATCACCAGCTTCATAAACATCAGCAAGTTCATCATTTTGAAAATCCTCAAGGATGTCTTTCCAGACTGCAGTTACATCGCCTCTGACGACAACATCAAAATATTTCTTCGCCTCATTCAGAAATAAAGAAGGATAAACTCCATAGGCGATGGTCTTTATTTTCTCTTCACGCCATCTCTGGGACAGCGTCTGGGTGTAATAAGCAAGATGTATCGGAATCGGTAGTACAACAATATCTGGTTTAATAACTGGCTTTTCCTCGGTCCTTTCATCAAAATAATAAAAATCGTGGTTCTTTGACAAATAAGCAAGCCTCATTGCATCGTAATTCGGCCGGCGGAAGAAGGCACTTCCTTTTATTGCAATTAGTGGTTCATATCTCTTTGCTGAATCGACAGGATAATAGAATAAAATTTTCATCGTGTCAAATCATTAAACGTAACATAAATAATTAGCAATAAGATGATTGCAAAACCAATCTGTTGAATCACCAATCTTGTTTTCTTGCTGAATTTCCTCTGTCTTATGCCCTCGATAACCGCAATAATTATATGACCTCCATCCAGGACGGGTATAGGGAATAGATTTACAAGTCCAAGATTGATCGAAATTACACTCAAAAGGCTCAACAAATTCTCAATTCCCCAGCGTGCTGATTCCCCGGTCAATTTTGCAATCGCTATAGGTCCTCCGAGAGCCTTTCGGGAAATTTCGCCTTTGATTAGCTGATAAAATGTCTTTAGAGTTAAATATATTAGTTCTAAAGTCCTGCTGGCCGACATAATTATTGCTCTGCCAGGTGTAACAAGAATCTTCTTCAATGGCATCACGATACCAATCTGTCCAACTGTATCATTCAGTACTGGATCGTAATAAGGAAGAGGGGTGATGACAGCTGATTTAACTTCTCCTTCGTGCTTCCAGACAATTTCCAAAGGAATATTCTTAGATTTACGTACAATCCCCACAAATTCATCCCAGGTTTTAATTTCAGCGCCATTAATGGACAAAATGGTATCGTTATTCTTCATCCCTGCATTATATGCTGGACCACCAATCTTTAAAGAACCGACGACAGGAGGAACAAACGGATTCAGAATTAGTGAATCAGGGATATTTCTCATGTCTAAGCGAAGAATCCGGCCATCTCTTTTCAGAATAATCTTTAGCATACTATCTTTTTTATTCTTAATTATTCTCTCTAACTCATCCCACGAATGCAAAAGCTTATTGTCTATAGAAATTATGGAGTCACTGTCCATCAATCCCATCCGTTCAGCATAACTGCCTTTTTCAACTTTAATACGGAGATAAGGATTTACATAGAGACCAAAAACAGCATAAAGAATAAAAAGAACAAATCCCCCGGAGATGATATTAAAAATCGGTCCACTTAGGACAACAATAACACGATGGAATAAAGGTGCCTCATAAAACCCAGGTTGCCAGGATTCTATTTCATCAGAATGCTGTTTTTTAGGAGGAATTTCTGCGTCTTCTTCACCGGCGAGTTTTACATAACCCCCTACTGGAAACCAGGCAATCCTGAAATCAGTCTCACCCAATTTCTTTCTTACAATCGGTGGTCCAAATCCTATGGAAAACTTCTCTACCGGTATGCGAAAGATTTTAGCGAATATAAAATGACCGAACTCATGAATGGTTATTGAAAATCCAAGAATAAATAGAAAAGCAATCACGGTTATTAGTAGCATTTTTTCTCCTTCCTTGCAATCACTGAATTCACAAATTTCTTTGCCCACATCTCTGCTTCCATATATTCTTCAATTCCCCCGGAGATCGGTTTATGAACGGACATAGCTTTTTTTATAACAACTGGAATTTCGTGAAACTTTAATTTATCAGCAAGGAATGCTTTTACTGCCTCTTCGTTTGCTCCGTTCAGTACCGCAGGCATACTCTTTCCAATTCTTAATGCATCGTAAGCAAAAAGCAATCCCGGAAACTTTTCATAATCTGGTGTAAAGAAATTAAGTTGTCTTATCTTATCAAGTTCTAATGATTTCACCAGTGACGGCTTTCTTTCGGGAGCGGTGAGAGCATATTGAATCGGTAATTTCATATCAGGTAGTGAAAATTGGCCGATCAAACTTCCATCTATGAATTGAACGATAGAATGGCAGATTGCCTCAGGATGAATAACAACTTTTATCTTATCCGGTGGAATACCAAAAAGATAATGGGCTTCAATTATTTCGAGTGCCTTATTCATCATTGTTGCTGAATCAACCGTAATCTTTTTTCCCATCTTCCAGACTGGATGTTTTAAAACATCAGATTTGCAGACATTTTTAATGGATCTCTTTAAAAATGGACCACCACTCGCGGTAAGGATAATCTTGTCAACTTCGGCTGGATTTCTACCTTCAAGGCACTGGAAGATTGCAGAATGCTCGCTATCAATCGGTATCAATTGTGCACAATTATTTTTAACTTCTTTCATTACTATCTCACCGAAGCTTACAAGAATTTCTTTTGTGGCAAGACAAATACGCAATCCTTTTTTTATTGCAGACAAAATTGCATAAATACCAATAGCGCTTGAAAACGCCGCAACCAGAGTATCGGCATGAACCTTCTCAATCATCTCCAGCAAACCATCCTCACCACATAATACCTTCTTTCCCCTTAGAGCTTTCCTCAGTTCACTACAGTATTTCCTATCAACCAATACCGCATATTCAGGTTTCATTTCCAGTACCTGATGAATGAGCTTCTTATAATTTGAATAAGTTGCGAGCCCAACGATCTTATAATTTTTTAGATACTTCAGTACTTCAATTGTATTCAAGCCGATTGACCCGGTAGAACCAAATATGACTACCCTTTTCATAATCTTTTACAGAAGGTGCTGAGGTCCTTTTTTGTCGTTATCTTTATATTACTCTGGTCACCCCTAAAAACGTAAACCTCCATACCTGCGCTCTCAAGAATACTTGCCTCATCAGTAAATTCATTTTTGAAATCAACCTTCGCATAAGCTTTTTTTAAGTAATCCAGATCAAAGAATTGAGGAGTTTGAATGGCGTGAGGGGATAACCTGGGAACTGTAGTGAGTACCTTCCTCCCTTTTACCAGCTTAATGGTGTCATAGATTGGAGTCCCAAAAATAACCGCCTTATAACGCTGGCATAACTGGACACCACGGTTTACCATACTCTGAGAAATGAATGGACGGACCGCGTCGTGGATAACCACAATACCCTGCTTAGCACTGATTGCCTTTATACAATTTAAAACTGTATCCTGCCTTCTCTTACCACCACTAATAATCTTAAAAACCTTCCGCAATCTGAATTTCCTGACCAAATTTTTTGTCTTTTCCATCATCCTTTTTGGTACAGCGAGAATAATCTTATCAATCAACTCATTGTTCTCAAAAATCTCAGCGGTATGAATGATAATTGGTTTGCCGGCGACTTCAAAAAACTGTTTAAAGCCGCCAAACCGCCTACCTTTTCCGGCACCAGCGATTATTGCAAAAACTGCCACGTAAATAATATAACCAGAAATGTTCAAAAGTCAACAGATTTAAGACTAATAATCGGTCTTGACTTTGCGTGTAAATTTTGTATTATTTGCTATGATACTTTTCGTGATACTCTTTACAGGCAGCCGGATTATAATAACTGAAGTTATGTCCAATGTAAAGGGTCCGGAGAATCCATTTGGTGATAGAAATGAATTTGTTGAAATTTATAATCAGAGTTCAGATACGATAGACTTGAGTAATTATTTTCTCTCAGATTTTGATGCACCTCCTGATGTAATATTTCCCTGGGAAAATGAATCAATCCTGATAAAATATCCTGATGTGCGTATACGTTCCACAATTATTTATCCTTATTCTTATGCATTGATAATTGACCGGGAGTATATCCAGTTTGATTCTGCAAATGCTCAGCCATACAATATACCTGCAGGCACATTACTACTGACAACAGATGATACATCAATCGGTGACGGGCTATCAGTCAATGATCCAATAATCATTTTTTCGCCTGCTAACGCCTGCACTACAAGTTTTGGAACACCATTTATCGAAGATAATTTCCCAAAAGACCCGGGCGATGGTATTTCCTGGGAAATGATTGATTATGATTTAGGGGACACAGCAACGAACTGGCATCACTCCATCAGCCCTTCAGGTTGTACCCCAGGTTATAAAAATAGCGTATCCGATGCCTTTGATCTCGGACTGGATGAAAATTTGATTGCGTTTATACCCGCAAAAGTCGAAGCTGGTGAAGATGTTAAAATAAGCATCGGAATAATAAACTCAGGAATAAGACCGTCGACCGATTATCGCCTACTGATATTTGACGATAAAAATAAAGATAGAACACTTGAAAATTCAGAATTACTCTGTGACATTTCGGGTGAGCCAGTCGGTGCCTCTGATACAATTTTTCTTTACTATGAATACATGAAGCCTCAACAGGGAGAACACTTTCTGGGGTTCAGAATAGAATTTAATGAGGACAGAAACTTAAACAATAACATTGCCTTTAAGAAATTACTTGTACTGGGTAAAATTGGTGAACTATGTCTTACACCAGCAATCTTTACGCCTGATGGTGATGGTCATAATGATAATCTTCAGATTGACTATAGATTACCCCAGCCTGGTGGTGAACTTACATTATCGATATATGACTCAAGAGGAATCAAAATTCATGAGTTATGCAAGAAAAAATCTGTTGACTCTGATAAAGGAACAATCTTCTGGAATGGTGAAACTCCAAAGGGTAAAGCATCGACAGGGATGTATATTGTTTATCTTGAATATCATTATCAAAATAAGATAACAAAAGCAAAGAAGACCGCGGTGTTGGTACGGTGATTTAAAATACTTGACTTTATTCAAAACAAGCATAAAATTATCTAAGTATGGATAAAATTGGTGTAGTCATTCCTGCATACAACGCTGAGAAAAGCATTGGACCATTGATAGAAGGACTTCTCGCACTTGGATTTTGCAGGGAGGCGCTTATTATCGTTGATGATGGTTCAAAGGACAATACTGTCATGGTTGCTGAGGGTTATAAAGTGGATATTCTCAGAAATAATAGGAATATTGGTAAGGGTTTTTCTTTAAATCGTGGATTTCAAAGGGCTATTTCAAAAGGGTTAAAAAAAGTTTTCACAATTGATGCAGACGGGCAACATCGGGTCGCTGATATAAAGGAATTCTTAAAAATAAAAAATGAATATGACTTAATAATTGGAACAAGATTGAAAAACTCTCCAGATATGCCTTTTATAAGAAGACTGGTAAATCGGGTTACTTCCCTTGTTATTTCGCTACTAAGTAAAAGATACATACCAGATGTGCAGTCTGGATTCAGGCTTATTGATTTAAGTATTTTCAACCGGATAATCTTAAAAACGAAAAATTTTCAGACTGAGTCCGAACTTGTCTATAAGGCAGTGAAAAATGGCTATCGTATTGGCTTTGTACCGATAGCCACCCTTTACAACAGTGAAAAGAGCTACATAATGCCTGTTATTGACACGATAAGATTCATAAACATGGCAGTGAGGTTTTTATGGGTTTGATATTATTAACAAATGACGATGGTTATGATGCCGCAGGGCTACAGGCACTCTATAAAGAATTAATAAATAAAAAATTTGCAGTATTTGTGTCAGCACCACGCTTTCAGCAGAGTGGTTCAAGCCATTCATTAACCTTACGCCGTCCGATAAGAGTTGAAAAATTAAAGAATGATTTTTATATAATTGATGGCACACCCACTGACTGCGTCCTGCTTGCCTTTCATGACCTCGTTGGTAATAAAGAAATCGAAATGGTAGTATCCGGTATAAATCATGGTCCTAATATGGGAAGCGATGTATTCTACTCGGGCACAGTTGCTGCCGCTCTTCAAGCCGGTACACTCGGTATAAAAAAGGCACTGGCAATCTCACTTTCAGGAGAAGATTATAGCAATTTTGAGGAGGCAGCCCGGTATTCAATAAATCTGATAAATCGAATAATAGATAAAAATCTCAATAATATAATTCTCAATGTGAATATCCCCGAGAAGGGAATAATGGGTGAAAAGATTACAAGAATGGGACGGCGTATATACCGCGATAAGGTTTTAAGAGACATTGAAGAAAATAATGTCATGTACAGTGTAATTAATGGTGTCCTAGACTATCATGTTGACACCGATACTGACTTTGAAGCGATCGAGAATAACTTCGTCTCAATCACACCATTAAAACTTGACCTCACAGATTATGAAAATATGAAAAAATTGAAAGAAATTTTTAATGCGCAGTGAATTATTTGTGCTTTTTATGATAACGTGCAGAATAATTTTTAAACAATTGGTCCAAGCTCAGTGATGGTCTTTATAAAATTGTTTATGACCTCCTGAAACCTTGCTCCCTCTCCCGCTGAAATCCATTCTAATTTAAGGCGTCTATCATCAATCCCCATTTCTTTTAATAATAATTTAAGCGCATTATATCTTCTCAATGCTTTATAATTTCCTGAGATGTAGTGGCAATCACCAGGGTGACAACCCGTAAGCAAAATCCCATCCACCCCTTTCTTGAAAGCAGTCAATATGAATTCCGGCTCAATCCTGCCTGAACACATCGTTCTGATTATTCTAAAGTTAGGATTCATCTGAAGACGTGAAACACCAGCAAGGTCAGCACCTGCATAAGAGCACCAGTTGCAACAAAATACTATTATCTTGGGTTTATAATCAGACATCACAACGCCTCCACCATTGCCATTATCTGTTTCTTTGTAAATCCATACTGGGTCATCGCACCTGAAGGGCAGGAAGCGACACAGGTTCCACAACCCTTGCATAATGCCTCATTCACACTTGAAATCTTCTTACCATCTTTTTCTTTATATACTATTGCTTCATAAGGACATAACGCACCGCACATACCACAACCTGCGCAAAGTTCTTCGTTAACAGAAGAAATTGTCGCTTCCGCGTAATATTTCTTATCGGAAAGAATTGTTGTGGCACGTGCTGCTGCTGCCTGTGCTTGGGCGATGGATTCTGCAATCGTCATCGGACTATGCGCCATCCCGGCCAAAAATACACCTTCGGTTGCAAAATCAACCGGTCTCAACTTAACATGAGCTTCAAGGAAAAATCCATCGCTGTTTATAGGAACTTTTAGCATTTTTGCAATCTCTGCGTTATTGGGTTCAGCAATAATTCCCGAAGAGAGTACAATTAGGTCTGGGTCTATAATCAAATCTTCTTTTAAGATAGGCTCAAAAATCTTTATTTTCAATTTTCCATTTTCGGTTTGTAATTCTAATTTTTTTGCATCATCATATCTAATAAAAACAATGCCCTTTTCCCTTGCCTGACGATATAATTCTTCTTTAAATCCATAGGTGCGGATATCTTTGTAAAGAATATAAATATTCGCATCAGGATTTATCTCAAGCAGATTTAGGGCATTCTTTATTGCCTGGGAACAACATATACGACTGCAATATTTTCTTTCGTTATCACGAGAACCAACGCACTGGATCATAACAATTGTCTTATCGTTAAAGAATTCTGTGGTTGAATGGTTAAATATCTTTTCTTCCAATTCTCTCTGCGTAATTATCCTTGAATCCTTACCATAAAGGTATTCAGTCGGTTTGTATTCCTGGGCACCGGTAGCAACAATCACAACGCCGTGTTCAATTTCTATCTCTTCATCCTCAAACTTCCCGACGCTGATCTTTGTCCTGTAGTTTCCAACAAATCCTGTTATCTCTTTAATTCGGGCATTTGTATAGACCTTAATCAATTTATTAGCTCTTATTTTTTCAATAGTCTGATTCAGAAAATACCGTACATCTCTATTTTCAACAGTTTTATAGATATGTCGCAGATTTCCACCAAGTTCATTCTCTTTCTCTACAAGGAACACCTCAAACCCCTGTTCAGCAAGTAATAATGCAGAACTCATACCCGCGATACCACCACCTATCACCAGTGCCTTCTGAATGACATCAATCTCAACTCTCTTCAATGGCGCAAGCAATCTTGCCTTTGCAACTGCCATCCGAACAAGATCTTTTGCTTTCTCAGTTGCTGATTCAGGTTCGTACATATGAATCCAGGAACACTGATCTCTGATATTTGCCATTTCAAATAGATACTGATTCAACCCCGCTTCACGAATAGTTTCTCTGAACAGTGGTTCATGGGTCCTTGGTGTACAAGAAGCAACAACAACCCTGTTCAATTTGTGTTCTCTAATTTTTTCTATAATCCTCTTCTGGGTATCCTGTGAACAAGTATAAAGATTGTTTTCAGCATATACAACATCTGGCAATTGTTTCACATATTCAACAACTTCAGGCACATTCACATAGCCACCGATATTGATGCCGCAATGGCAGACAAATACACCAATCCTTGGTTTCTCATTTGAAACATCAACCTCATCAGGATATTTCTTCTTTGCAACAAGACTTCCCCTCGACTCAGTCAGCAATGCCATTGCCCTGCCTGCCGCGGCAGAAGCCTGAGCAACTGTTTCAGGTATATCTTTAGGACCGGCAAAAGTACCGCAGACAAAGATTCCATCACGGATTGTATCAACAGGAATAAATTCCGATGTTCTGCAGAAGTTAAAGTTGTTCAGGTTAACCCGTAAAATGCGCGATAGATTCCACATATCCGGCTTTGGCACAAGACCGACCGATAAGACAACCATATCAAATTCTTCTTTTTTGATAGCACCTTCCTCATTTTCGTAATATAAAATTAAATTCTTTGTCTCTGAAATTTCTTCAATCTTTGACACACCAGCACGGATGAATCTAACACCATATTCTTCTTTTGCTCGATTAAAATAATCTTCAAAACCCTTGCCAAATGTTCTTATATCCATATAAAATACTGTCGTCTCAAGCCCATTTTTTGAATGTTCCTTAGCAATGATCGCTTCTTTAATAGCATAGGTACAACAGACCGAAGAACAGTAATTTTTTCCTACCTGCGGGTCCCTTGAACCAACACACTGAATAAATGCAATCTTCTTCGGTATCTTGCCTTCGTATGGTCTGAGTAAATGTCCAGAAAATGGTCCTGACGCAGACAGAATACGTTCAAATTCGAGACTTGTCACAACATTTTTATAGATACCATAACCAAATTTTGTGTACACTTTCGGGTCAAATACATCAACACCTGGAGATAAAATTATGGCACCAACATTTATATTCTCAACAATATCCGTGTCTTTATAATTTATTGCGCCGGCAAGGCACAACTTTTCACAAACTCCACAACCAATACAATTATTTTTATCAATTGCATATACTGCAGGAACTGCCTGTGGATAGTCTATATAAATAGTCTTTCTTCTGGTTAGACCCTGATTAAACCTATCAGCAACCTCAATCGGACAGTGTTTTTTACATTCTCCACACCCGGTACATTTTTTGGCATCTATATATCGTGCCTTCTTTCTTACCTTCACCTGAAAATTTCCAGCATCACCACTCAGCCCTTCAATCTTCGCATCGGGTATGATCTTTATATTTAAATGGCGTGCACACTCTACAAGTTTTGGTGCCATAATACACATTGAACAATCATTCGTAGGAAATGTCTTATCGAGCATCGCCATAATTCCACCAATTGCCGGTGCAGAATCAATGAGATAAACCTTAAATCCAGAATTTGCCAAATCAAGCGATGCCTGGATACCACCGATACCACCACCAACTACGAGAACTGCACCTATCTTTTGAGTATTCATAATTCGACTACATTAAACAATTTTTAAAATTTCGAACTTCATATTAGTATTTATTTGCACTGTATATCGGATATCCATTTCTTATTCCCTTCATTTCTACGATGTTATTCTCCTGAAGTGAGCATACACACTTGAACGCAAAATCAAGAGCAGTATTCAATTTCTGTGCAATCTGGGGAATTGTCAATTCATTATTTTGCAGTAAACGTAAAATCCTTGCTTTTATATATTCTTCATACAATATCTGTTCGAGTTTTTTCTCAAAATCTTCAACCGGGATCTTTTCACCATACACATTCTCTTTTTCTGTTACCTGATATTCAACACCAGTGAGATGTCTGAACCTTTCACCTTCAAGAACATCCTTTACCGCCAGTAGCATTTCTTTTGTTCCATCATTTATCTTTATTTCACCTAAGTTTTTTATTCTTTCTGTGAAGGTGTTAACAAGATTAGCAAACCTCTCACCTTCTGCAGCAGAGACCCAGTCCAGATATAATCTATCTTTTTCAATCTCGGTCAAAGATAGAAGTTTCCGGGCAGCGAGAATCCTCTTCTCTGCATTATAATTTCCATTTAGATAATGACAGTCGCCAAAATGGCAACCCAGCACCATAACACCATCTATTTTTCTCAAAAATGCATTGATTATAAAGACCGGATCAACCCTTCCTGAACACATAACCCTTATTACACGGATATTCGGCCGATATTGAATCCTTGATACACCGGCAAGGTCTGCACCTGCATAAGAGCACCAGTTACAAAGGAATCCAAGAATCTTTGGTTGAAACTCAGACATAAACGTTCCCAACAATCGGGAATTTTAAATTTATTTTCATATTGCTTCCACCATTGCCATTATCTGTTCATTTGTAAAATGTTTCATATTGATTGCCATCTGCGGGCATGATGCTGCACAACTACCACAACCCTTGCAATATGCAGATATCACCTCTGAGCGGTATCCTTTTTCAGTCTTCTTTAATTCATGAGCTTGATATGCACATAATTTCTCACATATTCCACAACCAATGCATTTTTCTGTATCAACTTCGGCAACAATCGGCAGTACTTCTATAGTATCTTTTGAAAGGATAATTCCAGCCCTTGCTGATGCTGCCTGTGCCTGGGCGATGGACTCATCTATTGTTTTAGGAGAATGTGCCATGCCGCAGATAAAGATACCATCTGTGGCGAAGTCAACAGGACGAAGTTTCATGTGTGCTTCAAGGAAGAATCCATCTTCATTAAGAGGAACTTTCAATAACTGTGCAATCTCTCTGTTTGATTTATCAGGAATCAAACCTGTAGAAAGGACTACAAAATCTACAGGCAATTCAATTTCTTCATTAAGAATCGGCTCTTTTGTCTTAATAAAAAGCGCACCATTACGACCAAAAATCTCAGGTTTAGCGTCATCATCATATCTAACAAATATTACACCTGTATCCCTTGCCTTTTGATAAAATATTTCATTTATGCCATAGGTTCGTATATCTTTATAAAATATAAAAACTTCGGCATCGGGATCTTTCTGTTTAATAAGCAGCGCATTCTTTATTGCCTGGGAACAGCATATGCGGCTGCAATATTTTCTTTCATTATCACGAGAACCAACGCACTGGATCATAACAATTGTTTTATCGTTAAAGGATTCCATAGTTGGATGGCTGAATATTTTTTCTTCCAATTCTCTCTGTGTGATTATTCTTGAATCTTTACCATAAAGGTATTCAGTCGGTTTGTATTCCTGAGCACCAGTTGCAACTATAATCACACCGTGTTCAATCTCTACCAGCTCATTCTTCTTTGTCTCTTCTCCCTGGATTTTTATTCTTGTGCGGAAATTACCAATGTAGCCACTCACTGATTCTAATTTGCTATTTTTATAAACCTTTATGTTTGGATGTGTCTGAACATTTTTTATCAACGATTGCAGATATTCTTTTACATTCCTGCCATCGATCGTTCGATTAATATGCCTTGCATTCCCACCCAATTCTTCTTTTTCTTCCACAAGATAAACCTTATACCCCTGGTTTGCCAGACCCAATGCTGCATTCATTCCACTGATACCCCCACCGATGACAAGACCACTCTGTGTGACTGGAATTGTGATCGTTGGTAATGGCTCTAAATGATTTGCCCTTGCACATGCCATTCTGACCAAGTCTTTTGCCTTTTCTGTTGCCAAGTCTGGCTGGTGTGAATGAACCCATGAGCACTGGTCTCTAATATTGGTAAATTCTAATAGGAACTTATTCAAACCTTTTTCTCTTATTGTCTCCTGGAACAAAGGTTCATGTGTCCTTGGCGTGCATGCAGCAACCACAACCCTGTTAAGTTTATGTTTCTCAATCATTTCTTTTATGTGCTGCTGAGAATCATCAGAGCAAGAGTAAAGATTATTCTCAGCATACACTACATTAGGCAATGTTTTTGCATACTCAACTACTTCCATTACTTTCACAGTTCCTGCAATATTTATACCACAATGGCAGACAAAGACGCCGATACGCGGCTGTTGCCCTGAAAAATCAACTTCCCCAGGATATTCAATCTTTCTGGTTAATTTATGTCGTTCTTCTTTTATTAATTCGATCGCCTTCTGTGCCGAGGCACTCGCTTCAGTAACAGTCTCAGGAATGTCCTTAGGTGCTGAAGCAGTTCCACATACAAATATACCAGGTCTGATTGTTTCAACCGGAGAAAAATGAATTGATTTAATAAAACCAAATTCTGATAAATCTAAATTCAAAATCTCAGCAAGATTTTTTACATTCTCATCAGGCTTCAACCCAACTGACAGAACAACCAGATCAAATTTTTCCCTTTTCAGATTACCATCTTCATCTTCATATTTTAGCAGTAGATTTCTATTTTCAGCCAGTTCCAATATCTCGCCAATCATTGCACGCTTGAATTTTATCCCATATTTTTCTTTTGCCCTTTTGTAGTATGATTCAAAACCCTTACCAAATGTACGCATATCCATATAAAATATTGTGCAATCAAGAGAACGATTATGTTCCTTCATTAAAATTGCTTCTTTTATAGCATAAACACAGCAGACCGAAGAACAGTAATTATTTCCTGCTTTTACATCCCTTGAACCAACACACTGAATAAATGCAACCCTGTGGGGTTCTTTTCTATCTGAAGGTCTTACAAGATGTCCCTGGAACGGACCTGAGGCATTTAAAATTCTTTCCAGTTCAATAGATTTTATTACATTTGCATATTTGCCGTAACCAAAGATTGATTTTAAATGAGGGTCGAAAGTTTTCAACCCTGTACCAATGATAATACTGCCTACTTTTATATCAATTTGTTTGTCAGGAATGTTAAAATCAACTGCCTTTGCCGGACAGAGAATCTGACAAACACGGCATTTGCCACCTTTTACAAAATATGTGCAATGTTCTTTATCAATAACTGCTTTATTCGGTACTGCCTGAGGAAAAGGTACATATATCGCCTTTCTCTTTCCAAGGCCACACTCAAAATCAGAATCGACCATTATCGGACATTTTTCCCAGCATACACCGCAACCATTGCACTTTTCCCAGTCAACGAAAGGCGACCTTTTTAAAATTTGCACCGAAAAATCTCCAGGTCCACCCTGAATGCCCACAAGTTCAGCATAGGTTATTAACTCAATATTAGGATGTCTTCCTGCACTGACAAGTTTTGGTGCCAATATACACATTGAGCAATCATTGGTGGGAAAGGTCTTATCAAGTTGTGCCATTACACCACCAATGCTTGGTGTCTTTTCAAGCAAATAGACTTTAAATCCAGAATCTGCAAGGTCCAGCGATGCCTGGACACCACCAATACCACCGCCAATGACTAATACCGCACCGACTTTTCGATTAGAAATATTCATAGGGTAATTGATTNAAAAAAACAGGCATAGATTATATGTTTTATGGCGTAGCAGCCGATCTTGTTCTGCATCATTTTATTTTCTCAAGCAACGCCCTTGTTGATACTCTGTTCATCTGTAATCCAAGCGTCTTTGGCTCCAATCCCATTGCGAGTCCTAAGACCTGTGGATAATAAAGCACAGGAAGATTATACTGTTCCTGAAATTTCTGCTCAATCTTTTTTTGATTATCATCATACATCACACTGCAAAAAGGACACATCAATACCAGTGCATCTGCTGAATCTTTTGAAAGTTCTTTTAATTTCAGTCGGGTCAAAGAATATGCAGTATCTTCATTTATTGCCAGTATCCCTGCACCACAGCATTTCAATTTTTCTGAATAATTTATCACCCTTGCCCCTGTTACTGTGATCAATTCTTCCAGAGACTTCGGATTCTCAGGGTCTTCTGCAGGTTCATAAATATCAGAAGGTTTCAAATAGTGGCAACCGTAATGTGGCGCCAGAGAAAAGTTTGATAGTTTCTTTTTTACGACTTTTTCTATTTTTTCCAGCCCAACCTCTTCATAAAGAATTTTTACAAGGTGTTTTACCTTGACTGGTTTACCAATCTTTAATTCTATGCCACCTTTTTTGAGCTGTGCAACAATCTTAGCGCGTTCATCAAAGTTTGCATTAAGATGCTTATTGACCTCGGTCAATGAACCAGTGCAGGCACTGCACAGAGTGCAGATATTAAGCCCTTTTTCTTCAGCAGTAAGGATATTGCGTGCTGCCATCAAAAAATATGCTTCATAATGCACTGATTTAAGTGGAAAACCACAACACTCAAAATCGTCAATATCAACAAGTTCAATGCCAAGTGCGGATGACACTGCCCTTGCTGACATTTCATAGTTTCTACCACGACCCAATACCGTGCAACCAGGGAAAAAAGCATACTTCATAAATCCTCACTTATTAATTGTTTCATCGTTTAGTAATTTTATCAATCCCTGTCAACTCCATTATCTTTTGAGTAAAGCCCTTTGCCTTTGCAATCCTTGGAAGTCCGAGCGCTGAGCGTTTATTATTATCAAACTCATCAATTTCATAAAGCCTGCCATGCTTTTTCAATATTTCAATCTGTTGAACAAACGCCCATGGCACATAACCTTCTTTTACCGCAATGTTTTTTATCGCATTCATCACATCCGTAAACCGTACACCCTGTGGACATCTTTCAGTGCAGGCATAGCAACTTGAACAGAACCAGATGAAATCATTCTCAAGCACTCTTTTCTTCATCCCTAAAAGTATCATCCTTATAATTTTCCTTGGATTATATCTTTCGTCAATCTCTCTTATCGGGCAACTTGCAGTACATATTCCGCAAGCAAAACAAAGTTTTATCTTTTCTCCACCGGGTTCCCGGGCAACTCTATATTTGAATTTTGGATCGAGTTCACTCATACTGTTCCCTCATTTTTTCCTTAATAAATCTCAAAAACCATGTTCATTTACCTGAATAACAGATGTTTTTCTATTTTTTTCAAAAGGGTCTGTGTATCGACCGGTTTATCAATAAAGTCATCCGCAAGATGGTCAATTGCAATATCAACTGCATATTCTGGTTTTGATAACTGCTGTCCGATTGCGGTGAGCATAATAATCGGAATTGGCCTAGTTTGAGGATTTTTTCTCAACTCGTAACAGACAGTATAACCATCTTTTCCCGGCATAATCACATCAAGAAATATCAAATCGGGATTTTCAATCTTTGCCTTCTGAATACCTTCCTCACCATCCTTCGCAGTAATTACATCGAAGCGGTTTGCATGTAATATTTGTTTTGTCGCTTCAAGAAAATCGGGGTCATCATCCACAAGAAGAATTTTGGGTCTACCGGCTTCAATTTTTGGTTTTGGTTTAGATGTAGTGAGCAAAAAATTTACCTTTTCCAGGAGTAGTTCTGGACTTGCCGGCTTCTCAATATACGCATCGGCTTTATGGTGAATTGCAATATTCTTCGGATAGGTGGCAGACTCTGCGCTGATTGCGGTAAATAGAATCACAGGAGTATTTTGTAACTCTGGATTTTCTTTTATCTCACGACAGACCGAAAATCCATTTATGTCGGGTAGAATCACATCAAGGATTATCAAATCAGGTTTTTCAGTCATTGCCTTCTGTAAACCTGTTCTCCCATCGCCTGCGATGATAACTTCGTATCCGGCGTTATTTAAAATCAATGTGGTTGCCTCAGTAAAATCTTTATCATCGTCAACAAACAAAATTTTTATTTTTTTCATTTTTCACTCCTCTTTTCTCCTTGCCTGTTTTCACAAGCAACAAGGGGCAAATAAACTGTAAATGTACTCCCCTCGTTTAATTTACTTTTAATTTCAAGCCTACCGTTATGAATATCCAGAATTTTTTTAACAATTGCAAGTCCCAGGCCTGAGCCACTTACGACACCCTCTCTTTTTACTCTATAAAATTCTTCACCAAGCCTCTTGATATCATCATCAGATATACCAATACCTGTATCCGTGATATCAACTGCAATGTAATCCCCATCTTTTCTGCAATTAATATAAACTGAACCTTTTTCCTGATTGTATTTTACCCCATTAGTAATAAGGTTAACAAAGACCTCCTTTAACAAATCTTTTTCGCCAAAAACTTTATAATCTTCATTTATGGATTTCTTCTCAATATTTATTCTTTTCTCAAAAGCAAGTGGCTTAATCAACTCCACCGATTCATCGATCAATTGTTCCAGGCTGAACTCCTGGAAATTTTCTTTAATATTCAATTCTTCTAAACGAGCAAGTTTTAACCATCTGTTGATTAAATCAAGAAGTTCATTGAGCCTGATCTTCATCCTTTCAATAATCTGCCTTTGCTGTTCAGAAATCTGACCAGCCATTCCTCCGTAAAGTACTTCAAGATATTGCATAACTGCCACCAAAGGAGTTCGCAGTTCATGTGATACAAGAGAGATAAAATTCTGCCGCATCATCTCTTTTTCTATATTCACCTTCTCTTTAACATCAAGGTCTCTTTTCTTTGCAACTGCCCGCGCGGTAATTACTATAAGTTCATCAGCAGTAAAAGGTTTAGGAAGAAAATCAAATGCGCCATTTTTCATCGATTCCACGGCTGTCTCAATAGAGGCATAACCCGTGATAACAATCGGGATAGTATTTTTTTTCTTTTCCACGATTGTTTTTAATACGTCAATTCCACTTATTCCAGGCATTTTCAAATCAATGAATACAACATCAGGGTTAAAATCTTCGAACTTTTTCAATCCCTCAGAGCCATTGCTGGCGATTTCAACTGAATAATTTTTTTCGGTAAGAATTTGATAGCACGCATCACAAATTGCTGGTTCATCATCAATTATAAGAATTTTAGTGAGTTCAGGCTTCATTTTTCTTTCTTTTTACCGTTATGGCTTTCCTGTTTCTTTTTAATTAAGTAGTTCTGATAAATAGGGCAATCAAAATAACCCTGCTCACACCTTGACAATTCCCTACTCTTACCTTTAGGGATCATTTTCCTTACAGGCGCCACCGAACAATAGTTTACAACAATCTCTTCAAGGAATGGGCATTTCATCCGCCTGTTCAGTTAAGCAAAATCTATGCCTGGTGTTTAGGAAATAACCTGTGAAATTTCGTGCATTTTTTAATAATAACAATTTATCAAATAAATTTACTGTATATTTTTTAAACACAATTATTTTTAATGATTTTTCAGTAGTTTTCTGCTCAATTTTTAAGCATTGTTTGATATCGGGATCAGTTCTTATGTATTTACGGGTTAATTCATGGATATCCTGTTGTATACCAGCGCTACTCGGATTCAGATACAATGGTTTTTTCTTTTATTAAGTAAATTCTTGAAACTAAGAAGGAACATTATATCGGTAGTTTTATCTTAAATGTTGCACCTTTGCCCAATTCGCTATGAACTTCAATCGTTCCGTTATGGTCTTCGATAATCCTTTTGCTTATTGAAAGTCCAAGTCCTACGCCATGGCTCGCCTCTTTGGTTGTAAAGAATGGTTCAAATATTTTCTTGATATGCTCGGGTTTTATCCCGGGACCGGTATCAGATATGGAGATAATTGCAAAATTTTTATCCTCAGAAAATTCTGTTTTTATTTTTAACACACCATAACCTTTCATCGCTTCCACCGCGTTCATTATTATATTAATAAGAACCTGCTGTATCTGACCGGGATCAATATTTATCTGCGGCAAATTATTTTCAAGTTCAAGTTTTGTAGTTATATTAAGAAAGATTGCCTGGGTTTTCAATAAATTTAGCGTAGATTCAATCAGTTCATTTATCGAAGCTCTTTTTATCTCTGGTTTTTTCTCTCTAGCAAAATCCAGAAGACCTTTGACAATTGTCTTGCATCGCTGTGCCTCGTTGTTTATGCGTATTAAATTCTTTTTATATGGAGAGTCATCAGGAAAATTTTTAAGCATTAAATCACAATAAAGTAATATACCTGTCAAGGGATTATTTATCTCATGCGCAACGCCAGCAGCAAGTTGTCCAATTATCGCAAGTCTTTCCGCTTCAGCAATAGTTTGTTGTGCATATCTTTTTAATTCTTCATCACGCTTTTTTATCGAATCTATCATATACTGAAAAGCCTTTGCCAAATCTGCTATTTCGTCCTGTGTTGTGATATTTATTTTTTCAGGAAAATTGCCTTTCCCAATTTCACGTGCAGCGCGGGCAATTTCTCCAAGAGATTTTGTAATTGTACCTGAAAGTAAATAAGAAAACCCGGTCACTGCGAGCATCGCAATGATTGTTAGTCCCATGAAAAATAAAACGATTTGATTTCTCATATCGGTATATTTCTTTTCCAGTATGCCGACATATAGAACGCCGATTGTCTCTCCGAGAAAATTTTTAATCGGTTTATAGGCAGTGATGTACCAATCTTTCACCACGAATGCCCTTGCCATCCAGGTCTGCCCTTTTTCAAGTACTGCCTCATATACTTCTTTAGATATCAATGTTCCTATAGCCCTTGTTCCATCAACATTTTTTACATTTGTAGAAACCCTCAAATCCTTCATAAATATGGTTGACGTTCCAATATCCTTGCCTTTATATTGCTCATTCATGAAAACAGTATTTTTTATGCGGTCAACAATATCAAAATTATTATTTATCAATTTTCCTGCATACACTACTCCTAGTAAATTTTCATTATCGTCAAGAACTGGTGCGGCACCCATAATTGTCAATCCCGACGTTTCAATTCCAGTACGCTGGTATTTGGCACGCACAGTTGGTATAATCTTTATTTCTGCCTTCTGTTTAAGCACGGGATTCTCTTTATATAACACTTCGGCAGGTAAAATCTCTGTAGAAAAGGCAGGCTTTTTTGTTTTTATCACATACTCAATTAAAGGGTTCAAAACAGTATCATTAAATTTATTATGATTCATCCCACGGGCGAAGACAATTCCCTCTCCATCAATAACAGAAAGAAAGTCAAGTTTTTCAGTTTTAAGCACCCTTGTCAATTCTTCTAAAACATCTCTGTTCCTTTTCTCTAAAATCGCTTTTTTCAAAAAAAATCTCGTGGCCGTAAATCTGCATACATTGAGTACCTGATTTGCAATCTGGTCGTATATCTCGCTTGCTGAATTCAGGTCTGCACTCACCCGATTCTGCGCCTGATTGATTATACCCTGATTAATGGTAACGATGCCAATTATGGAACATAGAATACCCACCAGCCCTACCGCAAGGATATAACTTAAAGCAAGCTTTGTCCTTAAGGAGTTAAAGCGAAATAGCACGGAATAATCTCCTTATAAGAGTATATCGATACTAACTTTCTAGTCAAGGAGAAATTCCAATCTTAGGAGCAATATCTTTTATTTCCAATATCATACGCTATGCCTAAACTGGCTTTTTCATTCCAATTGCTGACTTTGAAAACACCATGAATATTCCCTTATTCACTTGCTTCAAGATATTGACCGCATATTCCAATCACATTCTTAAATTCACAGAGATTAATTGACCGATCATCAGTCAGTAGCAATTAAATTGCATATGGTGAACTTCTCTTATATCTCATTTAATTTTCTGCACTCATTTTCATTCTATCCTTATTTGGAATAAAAGTACCAGTAAATGCACCTTTTTCATAACCAGACAATTCAACCTCGAGAAACATCCCCGCATTGTGCACCAAAAATTGGTATAGTGTAAAATGTGTCCCCTTTGCACTTTACAATGTTTAAAATTTAAACACAATGTTTCAAAATGCGAATACCAATATGAAAGCTCTTGATTTTTTGAAAATTATATATATAATTTAAACACTTATGGAGGAAATATGATTGATTTGAAAAAAGCTGATATAAATTTCAAATGGGAAATTACAAGACAGGAAGGCGGTGAGGGATTGCTAAAATGTTTTGGTTGTAGCGATTGTTCAGCAAGTTGTCCTGTGCGATATCTTGACGACCGATATAACCCACGAAAAATAATCAGGCTCACACTTTTGGGAATGAAAGCAGAGGTTCTTTCTTCACCATTTTTATGGCTATGTGCCCATTGCCATGCCTGCACTGAAAGATGTCCACAGGGAATAAGGGTCGCAGAAGTAATCAATGCAATTAAAAACTATGCAGTGCAACAAGGATATTGTCCTGAGGGTTTGAAGGTTCAACTCAATCTCTTAAACAATTCAGGAAGGCTATATGAACTTGAAGATTTTGATTTAAGAAAAAGGCAGAGAATGGGACTTCCAGAGATCGCTAAAAAAATTCCTGACGTGGCAAGAATTTTTCAGTTCACGAAAATCTTTGAAAGGACTGCAAAATGAAAAGATATGCATTGTTCCTTGGGTGCACCGTGCCGGTTCGGGCACAACATTATGAGCTTGCAACGAGAAATGTAGCAAAAGAACTTGGAATTGAGTTTGTTGATTTGAAGGAAGGCTCCTGTTGTGGTTTCCCTTTAAAGGCGCTCGATGCCGAAACTTCTTTATTGATGGCTGCAAGAAATGTGGGACTGGCAAGTAATCTTGGTCTTGATGTTGTTACCCTTTGTAACTCCTGTACTGCAATGCTCTCTGATGCCCAGGTAAAATTGAAAGAATCTGAATTCCGTAAGAAATTTACCGAACTCGGATTTACATATCCAAACGAAATAAAAGTTCGCCATTTTGTGCGTGTGCTTTATGAAGATATCGGCGTGGAAGACATAAAAAAGGCGATAAGAAAACCACTCAACAATTTAAGGATAATATCCCATTATGGTTGCCATTATTTAAGGCCTTCTTATCTGCACACCTTTGATAGTGTAGAAAATCCCCATACCCTCGATGAACTCACCGGGCTGACCGGTGCAACTGTCATAGATTATCAGGAAAAGAAACTATGCTGTGGTGGTTCGGTACTGGGAGTTGATGAAGAGCTCGCAGTAAAGATGGCAAATCAAAAATTATCTATTGCCAAAAACAATAATGCGGATGTGTTAATTTCAATATGTCCATTCTGCACAGTGATGTACGAAGATAATCAAAGAAAGGTAGAGGCAAAATTCAATACGACATATAATATACCCGTCTTATACTACCCCCAGCTCTTAGGGCTTAGCCTTGGATTACCGCCTGATGCCTGTGGTTTGAAATTCAATCGTATAAAACCAGATAATATTATCTCAAAACTATAAAAGGGAGTGTAAGATGAGATTAATTCTTTGCCATTGTAATGGATTGATCAATATGCCAGATTTAGATTTCGGACATGATGTAAAAATAGAATGGTATGATGACCTGTGCAAACAAGAAGTGAAAATCAGCCCGGATGAGAAGGTGGTAGTTGCAGGATGTTCTCCATCCATAATGGAAGGTATTTTTCCTGACGTGGATGCTGAATTTATTAATCTCAAAGACCATATATTCTTGATGAAACATTCATTAGATAAGGCAAGGACGTTAATAAAAGCAGGAATTAAAAAGGCAAAATCAGGTTCTGGACTCAAAAGAAAGACTTTTATGATTAAATCAAAGTCAGCCGCGGTAATCGGTGCAGGTGTTGCCGGACTTGACCTGACAAAGGCACTAAACAGTGCAGGAATAAAAACATATCTAATTGAGAAAGAACCTTTTTTAGGTGGTACGGTTGCAAAACTTGATAGGCTTTATCCAGAAAGCACACCCTGGAGCCACACAGTCCTACCATTGATCTCCAGTGTGTTAAAAAATAAGGACATTGAAATTTTTACAAATAGTGAAATAACTAAAATAAAAGGGGAAATAGGAGATTATAAAATCCAGTTGAAGATTAAACCCCGTGGTGTAATTGATTGTAACAACTGCGGTGCCTGTGTATCGGTCTGCCCAGTAACTGTTCAGGATGATGGGAGAATACGTAAGGCGATTTATACAACAAATACATATCCGAATAAATATGCCATTGACTTCAATAACTGCAATAGATGTGGTGAGTGTGTGAAGATTTGTCCTAAAAAGATAGATATCAATGAACAAGATAAAGTGTTTGAAATAAATGCAGGCGCGATTGCCGTTGCAACCGGTTTAAAATTTTATGACCTGGAAAAAGTAGAAGAATATGGATATGGAAAATTTCCCAATGTAATGAATGTCCTGGAATTTGAAAGAAAGATTACTGATGGCGCTCTTGTTCCGAAAAAAGTTGTATTTATTTGTTGTGCTGGTTCGCGAGACAACAGACATCTGCCATATTGCTCAAGAATATGCTGTTTTCTATCGTTAAAAGAAGCAAAACTTGTTATTGACCGTTATCCTGATACTCGTATTTTTGTCTGTGCAATGGACATGCGAAGTTATGGCAATTTTGAATATTTTTATACAACATTGCGCGAAAGCGGTGTAACATTTATAAAAGGAAAACCTTCTGAAGTCATGAAGCGGAACGGTAATCTCGTGGTGAGAGTAGAAGACCTTTATACAAATGAGCTCCTTGAGATCGACGCAGATACAGTTGTTTTGAGTGGAGGTTTTGTACCTGACATAGAGAGCTTTGAAAAACTCGGTATAAAGATCGATGGAAATTTCCCAATCTTTTTTGAGAGTGGAAAACTTGGAAATATTGAAATGCCCAGAGGAATATTCGTGGCGGGCTCAGCAGGTTTCCCGGCAGGTGTTGCGGAAACAATCATTGATTCCCGTAAATCCGCATTCTCAATTATTAATCTTCTGAAAAAAGATGTAATTGAATCATTCCAACCAAATGCTTATGTAAACGAAGATTATTGCAGTGTCTGTAAAACCTGTATAAGTACCTGTCCGTATAACGCGATTACGATTGAAAATGGGAAGATAAAAATCCGTCCAGATCTGTGTATGGGTTGCGGGATATGCGCGAGTGCCTGTCCTTCTGCTGCAAGCAGACTTGAAAAATTTACTTCCCGTGAGATTTCTGAGTGGATTAAGACAGCAACAAAGCCAGACGATATACTGGCCCTGCTCTGCAAGTGGTCTGCATATAATGCCACTGAAACTGCTGCATATTTGAAAATCAAATATCCTGAAAATATCAAAATTCTCAGAATTCCCTGCAGTGGTGCAGTTGAACCACATCATATATTTGAAGCATTGAATCTCGGCGTCAAAGGTATATTGATCGGTGGTTGTTATCCTGATGCCTGCCATTATGCTAAAGGCAATTCCAAGGCAAGGACAAAAGAACACATATTAAAAGAAACTCTCAATCTTTTAGGAATATCAAAAGACCGCGTTCGCCTTGAATGGATTGGTAAAGACGAAGCAAAGAAATTTGAAAACATAATTAGAGAAATGAGCCTGGTAATAAAATGATCCTCAACAGAGATTTAAAACCATAATATTGTCGTATTCAAGCACGCGGTAGTGATAAACTCAAGGGGAACGCAATCTTCCTGAAATGATTAATTATTATGAATTCTTTTCTTTTTGGTAAAATGGTATTCATTTAATAAAGTTCCTTTATTGAACGGCATACATAAAATAGTAAATCCGGTAAAAAACGTTATTAACCAATGTAACACTGTGCTTTAGCATCTACGTTATCAGGGATTAAACGCGGAAAGTCATATGAGGTTACTTAAAGAGCATTCGGCTAAACATCTTTCCACTTGACATTGTCAAAATTTTGGTTATAATAATTATATGATTGAAACAATTTCAAATTTGAAACAAATTAAAGAAACCTTGAAAAGTATTGGATTACGTCCAACCATCCAGAGGATTAGGGTCCTTAAAACACTTTATAAATACCGTTACAAACATCCCACTGTGGAAATGATTTATGATGAACTCAAAGATGAACTTCCTGTCATATCAATGACAACAGTTTACAATACAATGAATGTAATGGTGAATAAGAAAATGATTCAGGCTTTAACGATTACAGGTTCTGATATTCATTATGACCCCAATGCGGAATCCCATCACCATTTTTATTGTAACAGATGCCATCAGATTTATGATATTGACCTCAAATGTCCACTCTGTGCCAGAAAAGGTAGAAAAATCCAGGGTCATAGAATTGAGGAAATGCATGGGTATTTTAAAGGAATATGTAAAAATTGCTTAAAGAAAAAAAAAGGAGGTAAAAATGCCTAATGTCTCAAAAGTTGGTCAAATTTTTAAATGCGAAATATGTGGAAATGTTGTTGAAGTAAAGGAAGTCGGTGGTGGAGAACTTGTATGCTGTGGTCAGCCGATGAAGTTGATAAAAGGTTAATGGATTAAAACAGGACAGAGAAATGAGGAAACCGAAAGTTTTGTTCTTATGCTACCATAATTCTGCCCGAAGTCAGATGGCAGAAGGTTTATTAAGAAACCTTGCCGGAGATAAATTTGATGTTTACAGTGCTGGAATAGAGCCATCCGGTGTTCATCCCCTTGCAATCAAGGTTATGCAGGAGATCGGAATTGATATTTCAAATCACAAATCAAAATCTGCTGGAGAGTTTTTAAAAGAACACTTCGGCTATATCATCACGGTTTGCGATGATGCTAAAGAAAAATGCCCGACTTTTCCAGGCATTGCAATAAGACTACATTGGCCCTTTGAAGACCCCGCATCGGTATCAGGTTCTGAAGAGAATAGATTAAATGTTTTCCGCAAGGTCAGAGACCAGATAAAAGAAAAGATAGTCAATTGGTTGAATCAAATGGAAAAATAATTATAAAGTTTCTTATTCGTCCATCTTTAGATGGACGCTACAGGTAAATTAAAAAATAAGGAGGAATTATGGATATAACAAAAATCTTCCAGTCCGCAGACTGGAAAAAAGAAAAACACGTTCCGGTGATTGAAACACCGGCAAAGGTCAAAAAAGGTGAAAATTTTAAGGTCACTGTAAGCGTGGGCAAAGAAATTGTTCATCCTAATACAACCGAACATCATATTGCCTGGATTGATCTCTACTTCCATCCAGAAGGGGAAAAATTTCCATATCAAATCGGTAAGTTTGAATTTTCTGCACATGGTGCTTCTACAAATGGGCCTAACACAAGCACGGTCTATACCCATCCTGAAGCGACAATAACTTTCAAAACTGATAAACCAGGTATCCTTATTGCATTTTCGTATTGTAATATCCATGGCTTATGGCAGAATTCGCAGGAGATAAAGGTTGAATGAGGAATAGATTAAATCTTCCAGATAAATCTGGACATATCTCAGTATTAAATCACGAAAGGAGTCAAGATGAAAAAGATGACTGAAAAGGCACTACTTGAGGCATTTGCTGGAGAGTCAATGGCGCATATGAAATATCTAATATTTAGTGAAATAGCAGAAAAAGAAGGCATGCCAAACATTGCCCGACTCTTCAAAGCAATTGCCTATGCAGAACAAGTACATGCAACAAACCATGCCAGGAATTTGGGTCTTATTAAAAAGACCCCGGATAATCTACAGACTGGAATTGATGGAGAAACCTACGAGGTTGAAGAGATGTATCCAGTTTTTAACAATACAGCAAAATTTCAGAATGAAAAGGGTGCTGAACAATCGACCCACTATGCCCTTGAGGCAGAAAAAATTCACATGAAGATGTATGCGGATGCCAAAAATAGTGCTGAAAAGGGTAAGGACATAGACATTAAAGAGATTTATATCTGTCCTGTTTGCGGATTTACTCATATTGGAAAACCACCTGAGTACTGCCCGGTTTGTGGTGCACATAACAGTAAGTTTAAAAAATTCTAAGTAGCAATGGCAAAACCGAATATTTCTATTGTTATCATCGGTGAAGCAGGACAGGGTATAAATTCTGTCGGCGAAATTCTTGTAAAAGTAGTTCAGTCCTATGGGCTTTATGCATTTGCCTGGACCGAACTGATGTCTCGTATAAGGGGTGGATTGAACTCAACCCAGATAATAATAAGCAACCAGCGTGCACGGGCACCATTACAACGTATTGATTTACTCGTACCATTAAAGGAAAAGGGTGTATATCACCATCACGAGCAGTTCACAAACGAGACGATGATTCTCAGTGAATTCCCTGTTAACAATTATAATTCTTATCAGATCCCATACCTTAAGAAGGCGAGAGAAATTGGCGATCCAATTTTTGCAAACATAATTGCTGCAGGATTGCTTATTGGTCTTGTTAATATTCCCTTTGAATATCTTAAGAAATTTATTGTGAGGCAATTCAAAACGAAAGGTGAGAATGTTATCAATAGTAATATCATAGCAGCAGAATTCGGTTTTAATAGTGCAATTAGTATTAAAAAGATGTATCCCGAGAAATTCAATGGCATCCCCAATGACGATGTTTCTAAAGAAAAGGTTATTGATGGCTCCACAGCAATTGCACTTGGTGCGATTGCAGGTGGTGTGAAATTTCTTGCCGCATATCCTATGACTCCTTCAAGCGGGGTCTGGACTTATCTTGCCCGCGTTGGTAATGAGTTAGACATTATTACCGAGCAAGCAGAGGATGAAATTTCTGCAATGAATATGGGACTCGGTGCTTCATACGCCGGTGCCCGTGCCATGGTTACTACCTCTGGTGGTGGCTTTGATTTGATGACTGAAGGTTTGAGTTTAGCCGGAATTCAGGAAACACCTATTGTGGTTCATCTCGCACAGCGTCCAGGACCTGCTACTGGATTACCCACGCGCACTGAACAGGCAGACCTTGAACTTGCTTTATATGCTGGACATGGTGAATTTCCCCGCATCATCTTTGCTCCAGGAAATTATGAACAGGGCTTCTATTTAACAGCTCTGGCATTTGACTGGACAGAACGATTCCAGACACCTGTCTTTGTGCTCACTGACCAATTCTTCATCGATTCTCTATACAGTGTTAAGCCATTCGACTTAAGCCGGATAAAAATCAGTAACTATGTTGTTGAAACTCAAGAGGACTACGAACGATACAAATTGAACGAAACCGGTATTTCACCGCGCGGTATACCTGGTTATGGCAGAGGCTTCGTCCATGGAGACTGCCATCATCATGATGAAAACGGGCATATCTCTGAAGACCTAAAATTAAGGACCAAAATGGTTGACAAGTTGATGAACAAATACCGAGCAATTAATTCTGAGTTAATCGAACCTGAACTCGTTGGTACCCCCGATTATGAATTACTTGTGTTATGCTGGGGTTCAAACTATGAAATTGTAAAAGAGGCTATAAGACTTATAAATTCTAAAAATATATCGATGCTCCATTTCAGTCAGGTCTACCCCATCCACCCGGTAACCTATCAATATCTAAAAAAAGCAAGAAAACTATGTATGGTAGAAAACAATGCCACAGGACAGATGGCAAAATTATTGAAACTTACATTCGGGATAAATATAGAAAATTTAATCTTGAAATATAATGGCTTGCCGTTTTCTGTGGAAGAAGTTGCAAATCGAATTGGAAATCTTATATGAACAAAAAAAATTACAAGTGCGACCATATCGGTATTCTAACAAGAAACAGCGAAAGGTTATTAAAATTTTATAAAAATATCATTAAGTTCAAATTGATTTCTGGTGAAAGACTCAAGCCTGAGATAGTTGGAAAACTATTTAAGATGAGAGCTACTGCCTGTTTCTATCGATTGAAATCGAACGGTTTATTATTAGAAATTTTCGAACTTCATAAAAAATATGAATCAAAGAAAGGCAAAATTCATTATGGTATCCATCATTTTGGATTGATAGTGGATGATAGAGAAAAGTTTATAAAATACTTACGGCGGAAAAAAGTAAAAATTATCACCATCAAAAGAGGTAGCCGATTAGTATATTTTATACAGGATCCCGACGGCAACATAATAGAAATACGGGAGGAAAATAGATGACACAGGATAAATTTTCACTTAAAAATATAGATATTGCCTGGTGCCCGGGTTGTGGTAATTTCGGAATCTTACAGGCACTAAAAGATGCGTTAACCGAATTGAATATTAAACCAGAAAAACTCGTCCTGGTTTCTGGTATTGGGCAGGCAGCAAAACTGCCTCATTATGTAAGAACCAATTTCTTTAATGGATTACATGGTAGATATCTATCAGCCGCAACAGCGATAAAAGCTGTAAATCCTGAATTGACTGTGATTGCGGTAAGTGGCGATGGTTGTACTTATGGAGAAGGTGGCAATCATTTTATCCATACCATCAGAAGAAATCCTGATATTACAAATATTGTACACAACAACATGGTCTACGGTCTTACCAAAGGGCAGGCTTCACCGACAAGTCAGATTGGTTTTAAAACACCAGTCCAAATAGATGGTGTTTTTGAACTGCCGTTTAATCCTATCAGTATTGCTGTTGCCCTTGATGCCTCTTTTGTGGCAAGGACATTTATTGGTGATATTGAAAAAACAAAAGAAATCATCAAGCAGGCAATCACACATAAAGGATATGCACTCGTTGATATTCTCCAACCCTGTGTATCGTTCAACAAAGTCAATACATACGCCTGGTTTAAAGAACACACTTACTATCTTGAAGATAAATATGATCCATTTAATCGTTATGAGGCATTCAAGAAAGCGTGTGAGGAAGACCCACTGCCTTTAGGCATAATTTATAAGAATCCCGGGCGCAAAATCTTCGAAGATAATCTAAATGTTTATCGTAAAGATAAAACACCGATAATATGGAGAGATATTGAAAAAAGAATGAGTTTTATAAAAGAATTTTTCAAGGAGGAATCATGATAAAAATCGGTGATAAAATCCCTGATTTTGTATTAAAAGACCAGCATAATCAGGAAGTGAAACTCTCAGATTTCAAAGGCAAAAAAGTCCTTCTTTCATTCCACCCCCTTGCCTGGACAGGTGTTTGCACCAGGCAGATGAAGGCACTCGAAGACAATAAGGCAAGATTTGATACATTTAACACAATTGCCCTGGGCATCAGCGTCGACCCGGTGCCTTCAAAACATGCCTGGGCAAAAGATATGGGTATCAAAGACACAAAATTACTATCTGATTTCTGGCCCCATGGTGAATATGCCCGTAAACTTGGAATCTTCAGAGAAAAAGAAGGCTTCTCTGAACGGGCAAATATCTTAATCGATGTAAATCAGAATGTCATCTGGATTAAAATTTACGATATTCTACAATTACCGGATATTGAAGAGATAATAAAATTTTTAGGTGAAAGGAGGTAAGATGAAAAAGAAGAAGACCACCACAAGAAAAGTACCAAGCATAAATAGATTATTGAATGCCGCTCTGATTGCCGAAAAAAAGGCACAGGATTTCTATACTGATGCATCAGGTAAAGCCCAGAGTGAAGCGGGCAAAAAACTATTTATGGAATTGGCAGCATTTGAGGCAAGGCACTATGAGTATGTTAAGAGCATCATTGAAGCACGGAAAGGCAAAACGATTATTGATTCCAGCAGCTTTGTCAAAGCATCAAAGGATATTAAACCGGAAGTCTCAGGGGAGTTTGAGCCCAATAAAGATGAAATAATTGATGTATTGAATATCGGTATTAAGGCAGAAAAAATGGCGATGTCGAGATATTTGAAGATTGCAAAGAGCCTCAAAGACAAAGAATCCAAAAAAATCTTTGAACAACTTGCTGAAGACGAAAAAAGACATCAGGCAATACTTGAGGCCGAGGTTTATAATCTTGCAAATAAAGGAACAATTGTCTGGGGGGAATAAAATACTATGTCAAATGGATTAAGTGAATTAATAAAACCTATCGGCATCTTTGCATATGTTTATATACTATTGGCGGTGCTCACGGGATTGAAAATAATTAAGGCACCTTTGAAAGTACATAGACTTCTTGCCCTCATTGGAATTATCTCAGCAACCATCCATGCATTGATTGTGCTTTATCTAACCTATTTTTAGGAGGAAAAGTGAATAAGTTATTTTCATTTGTTGTCATTGCCACTCTATTTACAATAGCCACCTTTGCCCATCCACCAAGTGAAATAGTCGCGGAATATGATACAACCAGTAAAATCCTGCAGATTATCGTCAATCATTCAGTACGGGATGCGCAAAAGCATTACATAAACAAAGTTGAAATCGAACTCAATGGCAGCAAAATCATAGAACAGAAAAGTAATAAACAAATTGACAACAAAATCCAGCATTATATTTATAAAATACACGATGCCAGAACAGAAGATAGTATCTCTATTGAAGCAAACTGTAATATTTCAGGAAAGAAGAAAGTCAAAGTTCTGATAAACCAAATAATTAAAAAATCTGAAGAGTAGTTTAATACAGGAGATCATCATGGAAGACAATAAGGAATCAAAAAGAAAAAGGTGGATCACGGATTGGTGGCCAGAGCGTCTGAATCTAAAAGTGCTCCGACAAAATTGTTCTCATTCCAATCCCTATGGTCCAGACTTTGATTATGCTAAAGAATTTGAAAGTCTGGATCTCGCTGAAGTAAAAAAAGACCTGATTGAACTTATGACTAAATCCCAGGATTGGTGGCCTGCTGATTTTGGCCACTATGGTCCGCTTTTCATCCGTTTAGCCTGGCATAGTGCGGGAAGTTACAGAATATTTGACGGCAGAGGTGGTGCGAAAACAGGAGAAATCAGGTTCCCACCACGGATTAACTGGCCTGATAATATCAATCTTGATAAAGCCATTCGTCTGCTCTGGCCAATTAAACAAAAATACGGCAGGAAACTTTCCTGGGCTGATTTGATTATTCTCGCAGGAAATGTGGCACTGGAACACATGGGTGTTAAAACCATTGGTTTTGCTGG
>JAOAFX010000163.1 GCA_026416055.1 Caldifarciminota bacterium | reverse complement strand
CTTCAATAGTAATTCTTTCCTGACTCAATTCATCAAAAAAGTTTAGCAAACGATTACCAATGGAAATAAATCTTAGAAAAGGTATATCCTGCCAGTAGTCAACTTTTAATTCATCAATCACTTTTTTGAGAAAAAAATTTCTTTCAATGTTTTGCAAAATTGGTGCCTTTTCACCACCAATTTTTTCATAAATAAAAGCAATAAGTTCTTCCATGGTCAGCATTCGGGGTGGAATTTTTCTTTCACTCGGAAAGACAACAAAGATTTTCGAAAAATCAGGTATATTATCTCGGAATTTATCACGAAAATATTCAGCCAGTATCTTTAAAAAAGGCTGGTCGATTAATATAATTTTTATCTTCCCTTCCATTGACATAGTCATATAATTATAAATAGTTTTTCCAAAAAATCAATCAGTGGAAAGAAACCAGTCATAATCACTATTGACTTTTAAAGAATATTAATTATAATTAGACTTAAGTCTTAAAAGGAGATGCAAT
>JAOAFX010000162.1 GCA_026416055.1 Caldifarciminota bacterium | reverse complement strand
ACATAGAAAAGGGTGCTGTTTATTATGTTACATCAGTAACATATAAAAGGAAGGATGTTTTTTCTGATGTATCGTCAGCAAGGTTTTTATTGATAACAATTGCATATCATAGATATATTTTGGATTTTAAATTATTTGGCTATGTAGTGATGCCTGACCATTTTCATATATTGGTGCAACCGTCTGAAAGATATGACCTGCCAAAAATAATGAAACACATCAAAGGCAATTTCGCACGAAAATATAACGAATGGCACATACAAAAACCCAGTAGTGCGGAATTAAACAATAACATTCCAAAACTCGGTAGTCGGCGTTTAAACGCCGACTACAAGAAGGATTCGCGTGGGTATTATTATTTACCTGTATGGCAGGAAGGGTATTATGAGACAGTAATGCGTGATGAAAAGGATGTTATAAACAGGTTAAATTATATGCACAACAATCCTGTGAGGAAAGGGTTGGTAAAAAATCCTGACGAGTATGAATTTTCAAGTTATCACCAGTAT
>JAOAFX010000161.1 GCA_026416055.1 Caldifarciminota bacterium | reverse complement strand
GGTTATAATAAGGCTGGCTTACAGATTATCAATATTTCTAATCCGGCTAAGCCTACTTTAACTGGCACATGTGATACTTCTGGTTCTGCTTGGGGTGTTTATGTTTCTGGCAATTATGCCTATGTCGCTGATGGAGATGCTGGCTTACAGATTATCAATATCTCTAACCCAGCTAAGCCTACTTTAACTGGCTCATGTGATACTTCTGGTTCTGCCTGTGGCGTTTATGTTTCTGGCAATTATGCCTATGTCGCTGATCATTATGCTGGCTTAAAGATTATCAATATCTCTAACCCAACTAATCCTACTTTAACTGGTACATACCAAACCTCTCGTTTGGCCCTAGACGTTTATGTTTCTGGCAATTATGCCTATGTCGCTGATGATTCTGCTGGCTTACAGATTATCAATATCTCTAACCCGGCTAAGCCTACTTTAACTGGCACATACGATACTTCTGGTTATGCCTTAGGTGTTTATGTTTCTGGCAATTATGCCTATGTCGCTGATG
>JAOAFX010000160.1 GCA_026416055.1 Caldifarciminota bacterium | reverse complement strand
ACCTATTACTGCCACAACGCCAATCTGCACATGGTTCCCAAATATCGTTAATTATTACTAATGAGATTGCAGTTTGCAGCATAAACGCCTCCTTATTGTTTAACAATCTAATGATTTCATACCCACCCCGGTCCCCGAGGATTACGACCTTTTTTCAGGACCCTTCTCGCTGCTGTCTGGAAAATATTTTCTATAAAACAAAATCGCAGGAATAAACAGGGAAAATTTGCGCCGAATTATGGTAGGTAGGTAGTCGCCACTAATACCCATTAAAAGCATACCCCAGTATATACAAATGAAATTTTTTGTCAAGAGAAAAATGTAGTATCTCTGGATACAGATTTTTACATTTGCACAGCGTAGTATCAAAAAATTGCAATAAATTTTTGTAGTATAATTTCAAAAATTTTTAGAAGTTATGTTATTAGTGGAATTTCATAAGGCAGAATAAATTCAATCTGAGTAGAATTTAGAATCATCTGCTCTTTCAAAGAAAGATTGACCACATACGCC
>JAOAFX010000015.1:26159-32990 GCA_026416055.1 Caldifarciminota bacterium | reverse complement strand
CCGCCATTATCGCACGTTGAATTGGAGCAGCACCTCTATATTTTGGTAAAAGCGAAGGATGTACATTAATCCCGCCCATTTTAGGAACCTTTAAAAGCTCTCCGCTCAGAATATGACCGTAGGCAGAAAGGACAAAGAGATCCGGAGCAATCGAAGATAATTCACCGATAAAACTCTTTTCGTTTGGATTTTCTGGTGCCCACAATTTTATATTATTTTTCTCTGCCCATTCTCCAATCACTGGCAGTTCAATGTTCAGCCCCCTTCCCTTTGGCTTTGGCCTGGTAATAACAACACCCTCAAGAGTGTAATGCTCATTTATCTTTTTTGCAATTGGAAGAGAAAATTGCGTAGAGCCAAAAAAGATTATCTTCATCCGGATTTTAAATTACACAAATATTGTCTCACCTTCTCTCTTTCATTTTCATTATTGACACGGTCAATGAAAAGCACTCCGTCAAGAGACAGTTCTCATGTTGTATTGCCCTTGCCAGCAGTCCATCGGCTTCAATTACAATCTTTTCATTATAAAGATTCTGATAGTGGAGCAAAAGCCGGTTATACCTCGGAATATGGAGAAAAAGTCCTGGAAAGCTTAAACAACCTTCTTCATCCTCAACCAGGCCATCTTGCTTTAATATTTTGGGATTGATAACCACCACTGGTTCAGTTCTTTCTTCAAATGGTTTAAGGTTTATTACAAATAACCTCCATAATGAACCTACCTGATTTGCTGCCAGTCCTATACCATCATTCCTTATCATCGTCTCAATCATCTTCTCAGCCAGGCTGAATATTTCATCAGTAATCCTCTCTACCGGCCTTGTCTTCTCTCTCAGTATTTGCCCAGGATATTTTATTATTTCTAACATACTTTTTTCTTTAACCTGGTATTCAGACATATTTTGTTCAAAACGATTACAATCCCTTATTTTTCTTCTCCGGTCGACCCCACTTTAGAAACTATGTGGTTTTTATCTATATCGATTTTAACTCCATCAGCAATTACAAGGCTTACAATATTATCCTTCACATTGGCTATCGTTCCGTAAATACCTGAAGAGGTAATTACCCTGTCTCCCTTCTTTAACGAATTGAGTAATTGCTGATGTTGCTTCTGCCTCCTTTGCTGTGGTAATATGAGCAAAAAGTAAAAAACGACAAATATAAGAATTAATGGCAGAAGACTCATCAATGGATTGGGCTGACCATGGGTACCGCTCTGTCCATAAAGTAATTCCATTGCACTCCTTTGCTCAATTATATCCAATTTTAGACAGAAGTCAATAAAATTAAGTTTAGTGCATTATCTCAGGATTCTTAATATTTATTGACAAAGGGTCTATTTATTGTATAATTGCTTATGGAAGTCCTTCTCAATCTGAAAAAAACACAACTCATAAAAGAACTAAAGGAAATCGATGTTGCACCCGAGGCTTATGAAATATTTGCTAAAAAGGCTGAATACAGAATAATTAAAATTAAAAATGTTTCCCCAGCCCAGGCAAATATCCTCAAACAGATTGCCCTTATCTGCGGAGGTGATGTTGCAATCCCAAAGGATGTATATCTTGCCTTCCCGAGAAAAAAATTTGATATCATTTTATTTGCTAATTTGAGAGAGATAGAAAAGATAATAAATCGTCTTCAAGAACAGCCTTGGATGGAAAATTTAAAAACCAAGTTAGATGAGCTTTTAAAAGCAGATGAAATTCCTGTGCTTAAGATGGGAAACAGGGAAATAAAATTTGACCGAACTTATATTATGGGAATTATCAATATTACTCCGGATAGCTTTTATAGTGGAAGTCGCTATCAATCTTTATCTACAGTAAAGAGTGCTCTGGAAGAAATGGAAAAAGAAGGTGCTGATTTTATCGATATTGGTGCAGAATCTACCAGACCCGGTGCAGAAATGTTAACCGAGAAAGAAGAAATAAACCGACTGAAACCAATCCTCCCTGAAATTGTAAGGAGTACCCGTTTACCAGTCTCAATAGATACCTATAAGCCTGCTGTAGCGAAATTCGCCCTTGATCATGGTGTAAAAATAGTAAATGATATTTCAGGCTTGGGCTTCCATCACCGTAATAAGGAGCTTGCCAGAATAATCGCCCGGTACAGAGCAGGGCTTGTAATCATGCATATAAAAGGCACACCCAAGACAATGCAGGTTAATCCTCATTATGAAAATTTGCTCTCTGAGGTAAAACAGTATTTCCGTACCCGAATTGATTTTGCCCTCCAGGAGGGAATTGAACTCGAGAGAATCATAATCGACCCTGGCCTCGGATTCGGTAAAACCATTGAAAATAATTATGAATTGATCGAGCGCCTTGGTGAATTTAAAATATTCAAAAGACCTATCCTTGTAGGACATTCGCGAAAATCTTTTATCGGTAATCCTTTCAATCTTCCGCCCGAAGAAAGGCTGGAAGGAACCCTTGGTGTTGAAGCATTGCTCATAAAGAACGGTGCTTCAATTCTGCGGGTTCATGATGTGCTTGAGGCCCGTAAGGTCGCACTTTTAATAGATAAAATTACAAAATGAAATTATTTGGTTTTCTCAATCTCAACACACTCGATATTATTGACATACTCATTGTAGCCATCCTCGTATACCAGTTTTTAAGATTCATGAAAGGGACAAAGGCAACGCCTATTTTATTTGGACTTTTAACGATTTTTGCTGTCTCATTCATTGCCCGCTGGTTCAATCTACGGGCACTTGCCTGGATAATGAATTCCATTCTTGCAGTCTGGGTAGTGGCTTTTGTAATACTCTTCCAGCCTGAGATAAGGAATGCCCTTGCGTTTATTGGCCGTCAGCGTCCCCTCCGTTTTTTCTTTAAGGTAGAACCTTCTCCCACGGTTAGTGAAATAGTTGATGCGGTGAAAAAATTATCTGACCATCATCATGGAGCACTCATTGTCATCCAGCGAAACGACAATCTGGAAGACATAATCGAATCAGGCGTTCGAATTGATGCCCTGGTCAATTCTATTCTCATTCAGAGTATCTTTTTCCCGGAAAATCCACTCCATGATGGGGCATGCGTAATTCAGGGCGATAAGATTGTGGCTGCAGCCTGTGTCCTACCATTGAGCGAAAATCCTGATCTTGGTGGTAAATTTGGTTTACGCCACCGTGCTGCCCTCGGTGTTGCTGAACATACCGATGCCTTCTGTGTTGTAGTATCTGAAGAAACTGGAAAGATATCTTTCGCATATCAGCGGAAGATGGTAACCCGTGTATCACCAGATGCACTTACCAAAACATTGAAAAGGGTTTTAAAAGAATAGTTAAGCATCTTGACAGATGTTGATATTTGGTTATCATATTTAGGTAATTTTAAGGAGGTTTGATGCGATTTGTGGGACTATTATTTGTCATAGTTGTGATAGGTTTTATGATTGGATTCATAGTGCTGAATGCAGATAAAAAGGTCGATATCAATATGTTTGGGCATCAGGTTACTAATCTTGCTCTCTCTATGGTATGTTTTTATTCATTCGTTGCAGGTATGGTATTTGTTCTTGTCTTTGCCCTTGCAGATGAAATCATTTTGAGGAGTGCCATGAATAAATTGAAAAAAGAAAATATGAACATCAAAAAAGAACTTGATGCGCTGCGTAATCTCCCCCTGGAGGAGGAAAAATGATGATACTTGTGATTATAATAATTGCACTTATCGCATTTATCATCTATTTTTATTTTCGACCACGCCGCCCGAAAATGTCTGCGAATATCCCTTATCTTGAATCGCTCATTGCAGAACTTGAAAATAATGAAGAGATTGCAATCAGAAAACTTAAAGAGGCACTAAATATTGATACAAATCTTGTTGATGGCTATATCAGATTGGGTAATCTTTATAGAAAAAGAGGCGATATTGAACGGGCAATCAAGATTCATCAATCACTCACTGTAAGACCTACCCTGCGACGGGATGAAGAAAAAAAGATATATTTTAGTTTGGTACAAGACTATCTTGCATCAAACCGTCCCAATAAGGCAGTCGCCTTTTTGAGAGAAATCCTCAAGATCGACAGGAATGATGAAAATGCGCGTAATCTTCTCCTGCAGATTCTTGAAGACCTACAAAATTATCAGGATTGTATCACATTGAGTGAGGAACATAAAGACAGACTTGATAATCAGCGCCTTGCCTATTATTACTCAGCCCAGGCAAATGTCCTTTTGTCAGAGGGTGGCGAAGAACAAGAAGAAAAGATAAAAGAGGGTCTCAATCTCCTTAAAAAGGCATTGAAAATTAAACCGGATTCGGTGAGTGCCTTATTTTTCAGTGCTGAATTTTATAAAAATAAAGGTGACCTTAAAAAGGCCAAAGATTACTACTTAAAACTCCTTGAACTCAAGCCCGATTTTGCTTTTCTGGTCATTGAGAATTTTGAAAAGGTAGCTTATGAAACAGGTTCTTTTGAGCAGATAATTCCTTTATACGAAAAGATATTTAAATTAAATCCCAAAAACTTCTCCGTGGGTTTTGCCCTTGCCAGTCTTTATGAAAAGAAAAATGAGGTTGAATACGCGCGTGAAATTTACCGCAGGATCAATGAAATGTACCCCGAAGCAGTCCTGCCGAGAATTTATTTATTGAAACTATCAATCGATACAAAGGAAGCCAGAAAAGAATTAGCTGAAATAGAAAAGATATTATCACCGAACAAATTTGTTTGCAATAAATGTGGTAATAAAATAAAAAAATTTAGCTTTTTATGTACCAGCTGTCGCTCAATAGAATCATATTTGCCGCAACTTTAATTGTCTCTCTAAACTTTTGTCAAAATATTGATGAGGCAATAAAGTTGTTTAATGCAGGACAGTATGAAAAAGCAAAGGAAATGTTCAAAGAACTTACCCGTGATATCAGCAATCCACGAATTGCGGAAGTATACTATTATCTCGCAAAATTAACCACTTATCCTGACTCTACCATCATCTTCTATAAAAAGATCATCGATAATCATCCTAATTCACGATATGCTGACATTGCCTATCTTGAAACTGCCAAAACTTTTATCGGTATTGAAGATTTCAAAAATGCCCTCCATTATCTAAACGAGTTAAATAAAAACTTTCCAGATACCGAACTGAAAGATGAGATTTTGTTCTGGACCGGTATTGCTTACATAGAAACTGGAAATAAAAATGGTGGCTACCAGGCGCTCCAGGAACTCATAAAAAAATATCCCCGTTCCATCTGGGCGAACCGGGCAAAAAATCTATTACCATCCGAACTGCCCCAGCCCCAAAAAGAGTATTATACTGTCCAGGTCGGTTCATTCCGGAATAAAGAGAATGCGGTGAAACGGGTTGAGGAACTCAAACAAAAAGGATTTGAAGCGCGGATTGTAGAAGCAGTGGTTATGGATAAAACCCACTACCGGGTATGGGTTGGTGAATTCGAAACGATGGAAAAAGCAAAATCTCTCGTTGCAAAACTTGATTCGCTGGGCATAAAAGGAAATGTGGTTAAAGGTTACTAGTCGAATAACAATAAATAATAAAAATATCTATACCGCAGGTTTAAACAAAATGAAGTGAGTGTGCACCTTACCCCGCTCTTAGAACAGTATCAGAACATAAAAAATAAATATAAAGATGCGCTCCTACTCTTCCGGGTTGGTGACTTTTACGAATTTTATTATGATGACGCCAGAAAGGCAAGCAGCTTTCTCGGGATAACGCTCACTTCCAAGACAATAAGTAAAGGCACAAGGGTTCCACTTGCAGGCATCCCTGTAAAGGCAAGCGAAAGTTATATTGCAAAGTTAGTAAAGAATGGATTTAAAGTAGCGATATGTGAACAACTCGAACCTCCAGATAAAGCAAAAAAACTGGTGGCAAGGGATGTGATTGAAGTAATTACACCGGGCACGGTTTTGAGACCCTCACTCCTCGAAGAAAATAAAGCTTTATTTGTAGCATCCTGCATCCCGGAAGAAAAGACAGTTGGGATTGCCTTATGTGATATTACAACTGGTGAATTCTCCTGCGGTGAGATTGAGGCTGAACAGTTGCCGGAAATACTCATGCGTAAAGAAACAAAGGAACTAATTCTGCCACAGGGTGTAACCATTAAAATAGACATTCCGGTGACACCGATTGATGGCTACCACTTCATTTATGAGATTGCATACCAGAATTTGAAAGAACATTTCAATGTAGTTACCCTTGATGGATTCGGTGTGGAAGGGAAAAAACTGGCAATCTCAGCTGCTGGAGCCTTGCTTTATTATCTTAAAGAAAACCAGAAAACGACCCTTCCCCAGATAATAAGACTCAACCTCTTTGATGCAGGAAAGTGTCTGTATCTCGACTCAGCAACCAGAAAAAACTTAGAACTTGTGACAAATATCAGAAATGGTGAAACAAATACACTCTATTGGGCGATGGATAACTGTTTGACCCCTTCAGGGAAAAGGTTGTTGCGTAACCAAATCCTTGAGCCGCTCATTGATTGTGATCTAATAAACGAACGACTCGAGGGAGTAGCTGAACTAAAGGACAAGGAATTTCTGCGAAGGCAATTGAGAGAATTTCTCAAAAATATTCGTGATGTTGAGCGTATAACCACCCGGTTGATGTGTGCACGGATAACACCGCGGGAGATGAACACCCTGAAAGATTCTTTAAAAATCTATCCTGAAATAAGGGATATCCTTACAGGTTGTGAAGCCACGATATTAAAAAAAATCCACAGGGAAATTGATGATTTTACTGAACTTACCGAAAAAATAGAAAAAGCAATTGCACCCGAGCCACCGGCAACCCTTGATGAAACAGGAGCTGTCTCTTATACACAT